>JAFAXE010000046.1 GCA_019241305.1 Vulcanimicrobiota bacterium | reverse complement strand
AAGCTCGGCGACGTGGCGCGGATCGAACTGGGCGCGGAGGACTACTCCAGCTTCGTCCGCTTTGACGGCAACGACAACGTCGTCGGCTTGGGTGTGCTACAACTACCAACCGCCAACGCGCTGACCGTTTCCCAAGGCGTGATCGCGCGCCTGAATGAGCTTTCGAAGTCGTTCCCGGCAGGCGTTCACTACAAGGTCGCCTTCGACAGCACCATGTTCGTGCGCGAGTCGATGCGCGACGTCATCATCACGCTGCTCGTAGCGATCCTGCTCGTCGTGCTCGTCATCTTCGTGTTTTTGCAGGACCGCCGAGCCACGCTCATTCCGGCAGCGACGATTCCGATTTCGCTCATCGGCACATTCTTCGTCATGAAGATGTTCGGGTTCACGATCAACACGATTACGCTCTTCGGACTAACGCTCGCCACGGGACTCGTGGTCGACGATGCGATCGTCGTCATCGAGAACATCGCGCGCTATGCTGCCGAGCACAAGATGTTCGGCATCGCGGGCGCTGCCGCCGCGATGAACGAGGTGCGCAGCGCCGTCATCGCGTCATCCCTCGTGTTGTTGGCCGTCTTCATCCCCGTCGCGTTCTTTCCCGGAACGACGGGGCAGGTGTACAAGCAGTTCGCGCTGACGATCGCCGCGGCCATCACGATTTCGCTGTTTGCCGCGCTGACGCTCACGCCGGCGCTCTCCGCAATCCTGTTGCGCCATCCGCCCGAAGCGACCGGCGGCTTCTTCGGCTGGTTCAACCGCGGTCTGCGGGCATTCCGCAACGGCTATCGGCGTTTGCTACCACGCTTGTTCGCTGCGCGCTGGCTCGTGCTGGGGGTGTTCGCCCTTGCGCTCGGGCTGACGGCCGTGCTGTTCAAGACGACGCCGACGGGTTTCATCCCTCAAGAGGATCAGGGCTTTTTCATCACGCTGCTGCAGGCTCCCGAAGGGACCTCGCTCGCGAACGAGCGCAAGGCTGCGCTCAAAGTCGAAAACATCATGAGAAACCAGCCCGGGATCACCGACGTGTTCGACGTTGGTGGGTTCAGCTTCGCGGGTTCGGGCCCCAACCGCGGCGTGATGTTCTCCCTGCTGAAGCCGTGGTCCGAGCGCAAGAGCTTCTTTCAATCCATCACCGGAATTCTGTACGGCCCGACCGGTGTGAATGCGAAGTTCGCCCAGCAAGTTCCAGAAGCGCAGGTGTTTGCGTTCAACCCTCCCGCCATCAACGGGGTGGGCAGCATCGGCGGATTCACCTTCGAATTGGAGGATCGCGCGAACATCGGATTGCCCGCGTTGATGAAGACGGCATACGGCTTCATGGCGCTCGGGAACCAGCCGAACCAGCCGCTGACGCAAGTCTTTACCCAGTTCCGCGTCGACGCGCCGCAATTGCAAATCAACGTCGATCGCAACAAGGCGAAATCGATCGGCGTCTCGCTGAGCGATCTTTTCGGCACCCTTCAGACGCAACTCGGTTCCGTCTACGTCAACGATTTCGACTACCTCAACCGCTCGTATCGCGTGTACGTTCAGGCCGACACGCCGTATCGCGACCGCATCTCGTCGCTGCAAGGCCTGTACGTGCGATCGGCAAACAACGGCGTCACCCCCGTTAGTGCGCTCGTCGATGCCAAGCCGGTACTCGCGGCGCCCACCATCACGCACTACAACCTCTTCCGCTCGATTGAGATCGACGGCAACGCCTCGCCGGGGCACGGCACCGGAGAGGCGATCGCGGCGATGCAAGGGATCGCAAAGAACATCGATCCGCCCGGCGTGAGCTACGAGTGGACTGGCTTGTCCCTCGAAGAAATCGAAGCCGGCTCACTCGCCGCACTCATCTTCTTCTTGGGCATCGTGTTCACGTATCTCGTCTTGTGTGCACAGTATGAATCGTTCATCGACCCGCTCATCGTCATTCTGGCAGTACCTGCGGCGCTACTAGGCGCGCTGCTCTTCATCAACTTCCGGTTGACGATGGGGCATCTGGGCTTCCCGTTCATCCTGCTGCTCGGGAATCCGAGCCTTTCGCAAGACGTGTACACGCAGGTCGGCTACGTCATGCTCATCGGACTGTCGAGCAAGAGCGCAATTCTGATCGTCGAGTTCGCGAACCAGCAAGTGCGCGCAGGTGCCGACGTCGTAACGGCCGCGCTTCGCGCGGCGCAGACGCGGTTACGCCCCATTCTCATGACTTCGATCGCGTTCGTCGTCGCTATCACGCCGCTCGTGATCGCGTCGGGGGCCGGCAGCGGTGCGCGTCAAGCGCTCGGGACGGCGATCTTCGGCGGAATGTTGATCTCGACGTTCCTCAACCTCATCATCACGCCGGTGCTCTATGTCGTCATCAAGAGCTTCGAACTTCGCGGCAAAGGCGGACGTATTACGGGCGACACGCGAGCCGAGGCACCGTCCGAAACGCCAGCGCCTCTCGCGCCAACTCCCACGTAAAGAGCTCTGTCGCGCCACAGGGGTGCGACGAACCGTCGACCGAATTTGGCTTTCCTGCGCCCGGTACGTCCTAGCGCGGAAAGGGATTGTGATGACGAAGAAGCTCGCAGTCGGATTCCCCACGGCGCTCATTCTCTTCGCGTTCGTCGCTTCGGTCGCGAACGGCAGTCCCGTGCGAGCACGGAGCACCCAGGGCATGCCCGTGCCGATCTTCGATCACGTGTTTCTCATCATCGGGGAAAACACCAGTTTCAGCTCGGTCAACGCAGCGCACACCCCGTACTTGGTCAATACGCTCATGCCGCAGGGCGCTCATCTGACGGATTATCAAGGCCTGCACGGCGGCTCGCTCTCCGACTACATCGGGATGACGGCAGGTCACTACACGCCATGCGAAGTGAACGACGCACTTCCCTACAACCCGAACACGAATAAGCCGACGTGCGTGGAGCGTGGTTCAAGCATCTTTCACCAGCTCGACACCTCGAATATCTCGTGGACTGAGTGGAACGAGTCGATGCCAAACGCTTGCGGCTTTTTCGACATGGGAACGGATTGGGCGTACAACATCTACGCGACGCACCACAATCCAGCGGTCTACTTTACCGATATCGAAGGTGCCCGATATAGCGAAAACTTTAACGCGGTGCCGAATCAAGAGTGTCTGCAGAGGGTACTTCCGATGGGCTCCACGGCGCCCAACGACACCTCGGCATTTGATGCAGCGCTTGCCGCCGGCGCCGTTGCGAAATTCAACATGGTGATACCCAACGAGTGCGAGGACGGACACGACCTGTGCGGCGCCTACGACCGCTTCCGGCAATTCGACAATTTCTTGGCGCGCGAGGTACCGAAGATCCTCGGCTCTCCAGCTTTCGGCGGCGACGGCTTGCTCATCGTCACCTACGACGAGTGGGGCGACTTCACGCCGCACGACAAACGCGTCGCATGCGTTGCGGTCGGACCTCTCGTGATTCCTGGCACCACCAATCCTGACCATTACAATCACTACAGCTTGCTGCGCACGTTAGAGGATGGCTACGGGCTGCGTCCCTATCTCGGCGGAGCGGCCACTGTGAAAAGTATCACCGGCATTTGGAAGGGCAGCCGCTAGGCCATGACTCGACACGGAATGCCGCTCCTCGCACGCACAGCCCCGCTGCTGGCGGCAATCATCGTCGCAGCGTGTTCAGGACGGTCGCCGGCGCCGCCTACGAGCGCGGCATTTATTCCGCTGACCCTGCAGCGCGAGCCTGAGACGCGTCGTCTCGGTTTCAATAGGAAACCCGCGACGCCCATCGAGCACGTCGTTTTTATCGTGCAAGAAAACCGCACAATCGACAACCTTTTTCAGGGCTACCCCGGCGCGGACACCGTCTCAAGTGGACTCAACTCGAAGGGCGAACGGATCGCGTTGCAGCCGATTCCGATGAACAAGGAACAGTACGATCTGGATAATTCGGCCGACGGGTTCTTCCCAGCGTACGACGGTGGGAAGATGGACGGATTCGACCGGGTTGCGATCTATGGCACTCATAAGGGCTTTCCGAACCCACAGTACGGTTACGTGCCGCGGTATGAATCGGAGCCCTACTTCGATATGGCAAAGCAGTACGTGCTCGGCGATCGCATGTTTACGTCGCAGATCGATGCGAGTTTTATCTCACACCAGTACGTCATCGCTGGCTATGCCTCGCACGCGGTGAATTACCCGACAAGGGTGTGGCGATGCGGCGGCGGCCGGCAGAACGTGATCTCGACGCTTACGCAACGGCGCACGTACGGCCCGACGATCAACGCTTG
>JAFAXE010000077.1 GCA_019241305.1 Vulcanimicrobiota bacterium | reverse complement strand
GGGATCCCGCAAAGTGGTCTGCATCTTCGTCGCCACGTTATAGAGCACGACTTCGTTGGGGTTGCTATTCGTGATTGCGACGATCTGACCGTTGGCCGCCATGGCCCGTGTGTTCGTCAGCCCGGAGGGTGCGGCGAGCTTGCGTGGGTGGTTACTCCCCTTGCGGCTAATGGGCCAGTACGTAAGTTGTTTGTTGGAACCCAGCGTTATGAGGATCGGGTGCGCAACGGTATCTAAAGCAAACGGCTCAGTGGGGTGAAGCAGCCTGGGCGGTTGCGCTGCAGTCGATGTGCTGAAGCGCACGCCGGCGATCAAAACCGCAGCGGCGCTGAGCATTGCGACAGTCAGGGCGAGACGTTTCGTGTTCATGGCGCTCTCTTTCCGGCCCGACGCTGTCCTATGCAACGCCGGGTGCGCCTTATTCCTGCCTCAGGCCATCGAACGCTTTGTGCGTACGTGTTCCATGTTGCGCGCAGACGCGTCGGCTGCAGCCTTGCCGAAGTAGCGCTCGACGACGCGCAACCCAAGGTCGATCCCCGACGTTTCGCCGCCGGCGCTCGCCACATCCCGATTCTCGACGTAACGCGGGCCGCGCACGAGTTTAACCTTCGGAAACTTACGCTCAAATTCGTCGTAAGCGCCGTGATGCGTCGTCGCGTATTGTCCGTCGAGCAATCCCGTCTTCGCGAGCAGAAATGCGCCGGTGCAGATCGACATCGTAATGTCCGCTCGAGTACTGGCCTTCTTGACCCACGCAATGGATTCGGGAAGGTTGCGAGTCGCCGGAATGACGATGACGTTTGGCTGCGGCGCGTTCGCGAACGTGTGGTCCGGCCGCGCGGCGATCCCACCCAAATCGACACCATCCATGCTGGGGGCAACCGTATACAGGTGCATCGGTACCATCGCGTCGACCATCGCTTCCCATGGTCCTGCGACATCGATGAGAACCGTGTCGGGTCCCACGACGAAAGCGACCTGGACTGCGCCGTGCGCCGGTGGCTTCACCAACTTGCCGCGGTTTGGCAACGGGTTGGTGGTGGTCGCCGCGAGAAGCGGTGCGTCTCCGAGAGTCATGCCGATAGCGGCGGCTGATGCCACAACGAGGTCGCGTCGATTCATCGTATGCCGATTCATGGCTTCACCATACCATCGCGCATCATTGTCCGAAAGGTCGCCAATCCGTCAATTTCGGATATGGCATAGCGTAGCGGGAATTCCGCTGCTGTCTCATGTAGCGGCGGGCTTTGTAGTAGCGCGTCCCTTCGCTCTTGAAGTGGCCCATCGTGAAGGGCCATATCGTCCTTTTAACGGGAGGTGCCCCATATCTCGGCGGCCCGCACACCTGGCAACCGCTTCGCGACGCCGCGGCCGATCTCGACTTCCGCGACCTTGACCTGCTCGACGTCTCCGTCCGCGACGATTTCAGCGCTGCCGTCAAGAATGCCATCACATCGGCCGCGGACGGCGCGGCGGCAATTGTCGCGCACGGGGCAATTGCGGGTGCGGCGTTAGAAGCCATCGCGAAATTGCGCGCGAACATACCGGTTGTACTGCTCTCCCCGATAGCGGTAACGAAGGATTCAGCCTTTCTCCGCGCTTTTCGAGCTGCGCTGAACGGTCCGCTGGGTGCTTTCCTTACCGCGGCCGCTCGTTCTAAGCGGAAAAAATTGCTGACCGATGAGCTGTCTCTGCGCCGGCAAATGGAGCGACTGGTCCGCAGCGATAAAATTTCGGATGCACTTTTTCAAGAAGCACGCGGGCGCCTCGCGGATCCGCGTATGGATGCGTTCGTTCAGCGAACGCCGCAAATACTTCGCGCTCTCCTCACGCCTTCAACCGCTGTCGCCCAGTTCAAAGGGGCATCGTTCTTTGGTCATTCTCCGATGGACCGTAAAGTCAGAAAGCGCGTTTGTGGGACGCTTCTGGAAGCGGCCTGGTCCGCACCGATGCTCGAAGCGCCGGAATCGGTTGCCGATCACCTCCAGCAGATACTGACGTTTTCAATGTGACGTTACGTCGGGGTGACGGCCTCCGGCGTTTCGCCGTCGGATTCGGCTGGTTGACGGCTCCAGCGGAGATTCGCGCGCGCCAACGCGCGGTGTTGGGCGTTGCGCCCCGCGTCTTCGTCGGCGGACGCTCCTTCCAACGCGAATTCAATGGCACGGTGAGACGCCATCGTTCTGCCGACAGCCCACGCGTCGTTCCACGCCGGCTCGCTGAGCAGCGAGCGCGCGCGAAGCAGTGACGTGCGGTCGCGCTCGGCATCCGCGGGGTGCGTCCGAACGCCGGCTGCATCGAGCACCGCGTCCGCGGCCGCCACGAGGGTGACGCTCCTCGCCCACTGTTCGTACATGAGCGCGATCTCGGCGAGCCGCTTCAGGGCCCATGCAACGTTCGCCGAGTCGCCCAGTTGTGCAAAAGCCTCAAGGCTTTGCCCCAGCAGCATCGCGGCTCGACCGAGGTCGCGTCTTTGTAGTGCGACGTTACCGAGGTGGCCGACAGCGATTGCCCACGTGAGACGGTCGGACAATCGCTCCGCTAACGCGCGACTCTCCTCATGACACGCGGCCGCGCGTGCATCGTCGCCTTCGGCGAGCGCCGCCATCCCCAAATTGTTTAGCGAGGCCGCGATATTTTGTTCATCGCGCAGTTCCCGAAAGATCGCTAACGACTGTTCCCAGGACGACGCTGCGCTGCGCCAATGACCGCGTTGCCGCGCAATGAGACCCAAATTGTTGAGCGCTATAGCGACGCCCCAGGTATCGCCGATCCTCCTTCGCAACGCAAGGCTACGCGCGTGGTGACGCTGAGCAGCGTCGAGATGACCCTGCTCCTGCTCCACGATCCCGAGGTTACCCACGGCCGTTGCGACGCCGCGCTCGTCGCCGAGCTGTTCGAAGAGTTCGATGCTTTCCGTCAGGAACGCCCGTGCCTCCGCGAAGTCTCCTCGGCAATCTGCTACGGTACCAACCTCTTTTAACGTACGGGCGATGCCCGCCCGATCGCCCAGCGTGCGCCAGAGCGCGAGAGACCGTAGCAGAAGGCGCTGCGCATCATCGTACCAGGATTGACTGCGCGCTAACGTTCCGGCCCCAAGGAGCAGCTCTGCACGGAGCGCGGTATCGAGCGGCGACTGACGCTCAAGCACACGATCCACGTAACGTCGTCCCTCGTCGAGATGCCCACGTCGCCACCAAAACGGCCACAACGCCGCAGCGAGCCGCGCAGCGACGCTCATGTCGTCGTAAGCGAGCGCCCAATCGAGCGCTGCGCTGACATTATGATGTTCCATTTCGAGCTGATGCAGCGCCGCCTGCTCCAAGGCTGCCGTGGGCGCAACGCTGGTGGCCAAGGTCAGATAGTGGTGCGCGTGCCGCTCACTTGCGGCGTAGCGCTGCTCGTCGCTGAGCTGCTCCCGCGCAAATTCTCGAATCGCGCGAAGCATTACGTAGCGCGGAGCGACGGCGTCGTGCTGTGCGCGCTTGAGCAAGTTCTTCTCAACCAGCGTGCCGAGACGCTCGGCAACACGCGATGGTGAATCGCCTTGCTCTGTCACGACGTCGAGCGCGGCTTGAAGGGAGAATTCGCCCGGAAAGATGCCGAGGCGGACAAACGTGGTCTGGTGAATCCCGTCCAGCATTCCAAAGCTGTCCGCGATCGCATTGCGAAGGACACGTTGGCGTTTCGGGAGATCGACGGGCCCTCGATCAAGCAAGGCCAGAGCAGAATGCTGTCTCGATCCATTGAGTTGCGCGGCCAGCGCAGGCGCCGAGATGGCATTCATGTGGCCTGCGAGCAGTTCCAGCGCGAGCGGCAGCCCATCGACCGCGACGCAGATTTGGGCGACTGCGCGCGCACTGTGTTCACTCAGTACGAAGTCTGGCGCGACGGAGGTCGCCGCCTCCGTAAACAGCATGACCGCGGGATTCGCGGCCAGTTTTGTGGGCGTCGACGCGGGCGTGAGCTCGGGAAGCTCAAGCGGCGGCACTGCGAAGGTCCGTTCGCCTCGCACGTGAAGCGCTTCCCGGCTCGTAACGATCGCTGCGACGCCTGGGCAACTCACGAGCAGTTCCGCGACGAGTGGTGCAGCGTTAAGCACATGCTCGAAGTTGTCCAACAGCAGCAGCGCCCGGCGTTCCCGTAACCAGCCTGTAACCCTCTCCATCTCCGAAACGCCTGACCGCGCGGGCGCACCGATCGTACGCGCGATCTCGCCTGCCACGTCATCGGATCCCCCGATGGCGTCCAACGCCACAAACCATGCGCCGTCAGGGAAGCGAGCGACGAGATCCCATCCCGACTGAATAGCGAGACGGGTCTTCCCGATGCCGGGCGGCCCCGTCAGCGAGACGAGACGGGCGCCGCGCTCCGTCACCAAGGCGGAAATTTCGCGCGTCTCCTTTTCACGTCCAATAAGCCGGCCCAACGGGCTCGGCAAGTTGGAGCGGATGAGCGCTTCGTTGGTCTCCGTTCCCGACGACGAGACCCTAGCGTGCTCAACGGGCGTCCCGGTTTCTGCGGAAGCGCGGCGTCGCGCGAGGGCGAGGAATTGCGCCCGCTCGACCTGCGGAACGCCGAGGCGATCGGCGAGCAGCGCGGCCATCTGCGCGGACGGTCGCCGCGTGCCGGCTTCGATCTTTCGAATCGTGAGCTCTGAGCAGACCACCAGATCGGCCAAGCCACGCTGCGTCAGGTCTCGGCTCTTACGCAGCATTCGTACCGCCGTGCCGAAGGCTGTGGAGTTTTTGGTTAGAGGCGGCCGAGGAACGTCCATGTTCAGAAGACCCAGTGTTCTGTATCGGTTCTTGTATCGCTTCTTGTGGCGGTTGCCGTACCCGAAATGGGTCTTTTTCTGACTCTTGTTTTGTTATGATGTCGCACGAAGCATACCCCAAACGGAGAGGAAGGCATCTCATGGACGTCATTCGCTTTATGCGCGCGTGCGCGCTTGCGTTGGGCATCGTCGCGGCAACAGGTATTGCCGCCGACGCAGCGGGTCCGCAGATCGATGCGACGTCGAAAAGCGTGAGCTGGCCGCAAACGTATCACGATGCAGGGCACACCGGCTACAACCCTGTCGAAAAAATGATCTCGCCGTCGAACGTTGCGAAGCTTCAACAGTCGTGGGGCCTCAATTTCAGCGGACAGGTCTATGCGATGGTGATTGATAGCGGCACGCTCTTCGTCGAAGCGCAACAACAGGCTTCAGGAGCTCCATACCTCTTCGCCTTCGACCTTGCAAGCCATAACCAAAAGTGGAGCGTCGATTTGGGTTCCGCTGAAGGCATCTATCCGCCGGTTACAACGATGGCCGCCGCGCACAACAGAGTCTTTGCGATGTGCGGCGGTCCGAGTTCGCCTGGCGGTGTCTGCGCGTATTCCGAGGGGACCGGCAAGCTGTTGTGGAGTTTCATTCCGACGTCGTGCTGCGCTCTCACCGAACCCCTCGTCTACTCCGGCGGGGTCGTCTATGCCGGTTTCAACCTCGGCAATAACACTGCAGCCTTTTACGCAGTAAACGCAACAACTGGAAAACAGGTATGGGGTTCGCCGGGCGCTCCACAGGATCTCGCGCCGGTCGTAGGGGGCGGATTGGTGTTCTATGACTGCAATCTGGGCACGTTTTCCAAAAGCGCGGCCGGAATCTGCGCGGTTCATCAAGCCGACGGTACGCCTGCGTGGCAAGTGACACTGAACGACAACACCGCAGGCAAGGACATCGGCCTCACGTTCGGCAACGGCACATTGTACGCGCACACCGCGGTGCCGGACGGTTCAGGCTGGCGTGGCGAGATGGTCGCCCTCAATCCATCGTCGGGGACGCAACTATGGTTGACGCAGTATGGGTCCACTTGCAGCGTCGATTGTTACCACCCATTCCCAGGCGCGCTCACCAAGAAGGCGATCTATATTAGCGGGTTCGATGGCGTACGGTACGCGTTCAATGCGACCACCGGAACATTGCTCTGGCAACAGTCCTTCGGTGGCCCGGGGGGCAGTTATCCCTCGTCTCCCTCGGTCGCAAACGGCGTCGTGTATGCCAACGCGGGCATCGTAGGGAGCAACTATGCGCTCCTGACGGCGTACTCGGCATCGAATGGCAAGATCCTCTGGACGTCGCCGCAACCGCCCTATGGCGGCTCGACGCTAGAGATTCCGCCGATCATTCTCAACGGAAACCTGTATGCCGCGAACGGGATGCAGAGCGGCTGCGAACTGTGCGTGTACGCCCTCGGCGTTCCTGGAAGTCGTTCGAAAATGCCGACGGAGCACCATTTCGGCATCGTGAGGCCGTAGCAAGGACGCCGAGATTTCGAAAGCGACGGACTTTCTTGCGTGGGGTTGAAGCCTCTCGCCGCAATGAAGGTCAACGACGCGTCACCGTACGAGCGCTTTCGTGCGTTGCACGAGGGAACGAAACCGTTTATCATGCCGAACGCCTGGGATGCCGCTTCCGCGGTGCTGCTCAAACGCGAAGGCTTTCTGGCGCTCGGCACGACCTCGTACGCGATCGCGCTTTCGCTCGGCGTGCACGACGGACGTCACGCTGTTTCCCGTGATACGGCCGTCGCAAATGGTACATTGCTCGCGCGCGCAAGCGGCCTTCCCATCAACGGCGACCTCGAGGACGGTTTTGGGCCTGCGCCTGAAGATTGCGCGCTCACGGTAAGCGCCGCGATTGCTGCAGGCCTAGCGGGCCTTGGGATCGAGGATACAACGGCCGATCCGGCGCGACCGATCCATGCCTACGACGATGCAATTGCGCGTATTCGTACCGCAGCTACCGCCGCACGCGGGCGCATCGTGCTCACGGGACGCACGGACAACTTCATCAACGACCGACCCGATCTCGACGATACCATTCGCCGTCTCAGCGCTTTTGCCGAAGCGGGCGCCGATGTGCTGTACGCGCCAGGGCTGCCGGATCTAAAAGCTGTCGCTGCGGTGGTACGCGCGGTCGCACCAAAGCCAGTGAACGTGCTGTGGGTTGGCGGCCTCGCGAACGCGTCGCTGGCCGAATTCGCTGAAATTGGGGTACGCAGAATCAGTTTGGGGAGCGCCCTCTATATCCGCACGCTGGGAAGTCTCGTCGATGCTGCCCGAGCGCTGCGCGGTGGGGACGCGCGCCACATTGGGGGCAGCATCACCGGTAGCGAGATCGCGGACCTGTTCTCGGCCTAATAACGACATACTCTCGGGGAAACACGCGTGGCTACGCACGTGCACCGGTGGAGATATTACGGAGGCTTTAGAGTTTTTTCATCATTTTCTCCTAGGCTGATATTGCCATGCACTCGAGGCAGGGCTAGCCCATCATTGAAAACTGAGGTGCACCGTGCAGGAATCGTTTATCAGCCTCTCGTTTGTTGCCGCCACGCTGATGGGTTACGCCCATTTCGGCGCGACAACGCGACATCCGGTGGCAGCCATCGGAGCTCGGCAACGGAGTGTTGGCGCAATAAACAGTTCGGCGAACTGGTCGGAGTTTGGCTTTATCCCTTCCGGCGGCCGGTTCAACACACACGAGCGGATTTTGTCGCCGCGCAACGTGCACCGTCTCAAGAAGCAATGGTCGTTCCTTACCGGCTGCTCTGGCTCGCTCTGTGGCGGCTCGTCGGCGGCAGTGGTCAACGGGGTCGTTTACGTTGGGTCCTACGACGGCAAGGTGTACGCGCTCAACGCCGCGACGGGTGCCAGCGAATGGTCCTTTCAAACCGGTGATAAAGTATGGTCGACGCCGGCGGTCACGAATGGGGTGGTCTACGTCGGCTCCCTCGACCATAAAGTTTATGCGCTCAATGCGGCAACTGGGGCCAAACTGTGGTCGCACGCCACCGGCTTCAGCGTTGTCGCGTCGCCTGCAGTGGTGAACGGGGTCGTCTACGTCAATTCTGAGGACGGCTTCGTGTATGCGCTCAACGCAACCAATGGGCGTACACTATGGTCCTTCGGCACCCGCCTGGGTGGCGATTCGTCGCCGGCGGTCGAGAATGGGATGGTCTACGTCGGCGACGTCGACGGCAACCTGCTCGCCCTCAACGCCGCCACGGGGTCGAAGGTGTGGTCGTTCTTCAGCAGCGGCGAATTTTATTCGTCGCCGGCAGTGGTGAACGGGGTGGTGTACGCGGGCTCTTCAGACGACAAGCTGTACGCGCTCAACGCGAAAACCGGCGCCAAGCTGTGGTCCTTCACCGCCAACGGCAACGTGAACTCGTCGCCCGCGGTGGCCAACGGGGTCGTCTACGTTGGTTCCATCGATCACAACCTGTACGCCCTCGACGCCGCAAGCGGTGCCAAGCTTTGGTCGTACACCACGGGCAACCTCGTGCTCTCCTCGCCCGCAGTGGCTAACGGAGTCGTCTACGTCGGCTCTGATGACGACAACCTCTACGCCTTTGACGCCGCCAGCGGGACCAAGCTGTGGTCTTACCAGACCGGCAACTTCGTCTCCTCATCGCCAACCGTAGCCAACGGGGCGGTCTACGCCTTCTCTCAGGACGCGAACATGTACGCGTTCGGACTATGATGTCGCGAGTTCGATGCGCAAGGCGGGGCCCCGCTGTTGCTCCGACAACCGTACGCTGTGGAAATCAGATACAATCCCTGCGGCTGCACAAAGTTCGCTAGCAGGGTACGTGGTAAGCAAAGCTACCACGGCCATGCCGGCGGCGACGGCCGCCGAAATCCCAGCTGGAGCATCTTCGAAGGCGATGCATTCGCGAGGATCCACGCCGAGCAGCTTCGCCGCGCGAGCATAGACCTCCGGATCTGGCTTTCCGCGTGAGACCATTTCCGCAGTGACGAGAACGGGCGGCGGTACGATGCCGACTCTCCGCAGTCGGGTTCGCGCGATGTGTTCTTCGCCCGACGTCGCAACCGCCCACCGCCCCCGTGGGATCTCGCGCACAAACTCCGCGGCGCCGCTCACGGGAACGACGTCGTCCTCGAACTGTTCTTCCAGTTTGACGAGACGCGCCACTTCGGCGCTTGACTCCAGCTCCGGCGCGACAATCCGCAGGACATCGATCGTTCGCCGGCCGTGCGCGACGCGAAGAACCCGTTTCTCCTCAAGCCCGCGCTCGGCGCTCCAGATTTTCCACGCCCGTTCGACGACAGCGTTCGAGTTTGCAAGCACCCCATCGAGATCAGTGACGAGGGCCTCAGCGGTGAAGATCATGAAAATTTCCGATGGGCTGTGGAGCGTTCTTTTTTGCGCGTTCAACCGGAACGTGTGAAAGGACCGAACGTAGGCCACTCATCCCGCTCGTAGGCGGCGATGATCTCGCGGTTCCAAGGAACTGTCACAAAGCGCGCTCGCGCGTCGCCAGTCAATTGCTCCGCGAGCGGGGCAACGAGATTGTAGGCACGCTCGAGTTCGGCCCGCGCCCGTGTACCGTCGCCGCAGGCACGCAGCACCTGCGCCGCCGTCCAGGGGCAACTCTGGGGCTTCTCGGTCGTGATGGGCAACGTTCCGGCGAGGAGCTTCTCGACGTAGTCGCGCGCGCTCCGCAGGTCGCCCGATTGTGCATTCCAGAGTGCGAGATCCGCCAAGAGTCGCGGATACCATCTCTTCCCCGAAAGGCGCTGCAAATCGGCAAGCACCTGCGTACCTAAGGCGATTGCCTCGTCAAGGTCGCCACAAAGGGCAACCGTCACGGCAAGGTTGTCCCGTGCGCCCGTATGGATTGCTTCGTAGCGCGGGACGAGCTCTAGTGCTGCGAGCGCCTGCTGACGGCCCAGCTGCGGATCACCGGCCCATGCGTGAATGAGGGCGAGACCGGAGAACGTTATCGCACAGCCTATGGTATCGTCCACCGCTTTGAAGTGGGCGTTCGCGTCCTCAAAACACGCAATCGCTTCGGAGAAATCTCCCAGCTCGCTGAAAACGATGCCGCGATTTTGCTGAAGCCGCCCCAGACCTAAGTGGGATCCGGATTCCGAGACGTCGATGGGCTTCCGAAGCTCTTCGACTGCTCGCGCAACATCGCGACGCATTGCGACGAGGGCCATTGCGAGCCGGACGCGGGCAAGGTCCTCGGCATACCGGTCGCCGAGGTTGATTGCGCGCTCGAGCCACCGCTCCGCGGTGGGGACGAAGAGGCTGAAACGCTCGTCTTCATACGAAAGTAAGTGTGCGAGCATCAGTGCGTCGAGCTCGATTGCCCCATCGCCCGCCCGAAATGCCGTCTCCACAGACTCTTGGAGCAGCGCCAAAGCGGAGTCGACATCTCCCGTGTCGCGGCGAAGCCTTGCTACCAGGATCAATGCGCGCGCAATGGCAGGAAAGTCGCCCGAAGCGCGCGCGGCGGACAGTGCCTGCTGTGATTCAGTATCGGCGCGTTCAAATTCGGCGCGATGCATCGCAGCGGACGCCTCTTCTATACGATACAGCGCTTCCCAGCGCGGGCCCGCGTCAGCCGCGAGCTTTCGCAGCCGTTCACGCGCGGCACCCGTTGCTGCCGCGTCGTTATTGCTAGAAGAAAGTCTGGCGCGAAGAAGCGCCGCCGTTCTACGGTACTCAGCGTCATTGAGCCGCTCGACGGCGTCATCGAGTCCGGCCAGCGCTGCAGCGGCGTCCGACGGACCACCTTGCCGCCTGGATAACTCGTAGAGATCGATGAATGCATCAGCGCGCGCCTTTGCGTCCGTGGACAAATCCATGCCTCGGCGAAGGTGCGCATGCGCCTCCTCGAGGGCGCTCATCACCAGCGCGCGGTGTCCCGCAATGACGTAGTTCGCGCCGGCACGCTCGGGCTCGTGCGCTGACTCGTAATGCCGCGCCAGTTGTGTTGCAAACTCCGGTTTGCGCTCGGGATACAGCGCCTCCAGCGCGCGAGCGATACGGCGATGACGGTCCGCAGCGCGGCGTGGGGGCGCGTTTTCCAAGACGATATCGCAGACGAGTTGGTGCGCGAACGCGTAATCGAAGTCACCGTAGCCGCCGGCTTCATTGACGATCTTTCGATCCAGCAGCTCGTCCAGTGCGTCGTTCGCGCTTGCATTGTCCCAGCCGCCGGATTCTCGTACCACTTCGTGCGAAAAACGCGCCCCGACCAGCGCTGCGATCTCCGCAAACGACCGCGCGTGCGAAGAAAGCCGTTCGAGCTGTGCACCGACGATCGCGCCGATGCGCACTCCCTTGGCTTGAAGAGGTGTGGTTGGTGCAGCTAGCAGCTGATCGAGGAGCAGCGGGTTCCCCGCGCACGCCGCGTGGAGCTCCGCAGATGGTTCGACGAGCGGCGAGACACGACGCACGATCTCCGCGACATCCTCCGAGCCTAGTGGCCCGAGCGTGACGCCGCTCGCCCAGCGCGCGCGCAACGCCTCGCCGCGCAGTGCTCTCAGAGAATGCTTTCGGGGCAGGTCGCCGTCGCGATAGGTTGCTACGACGAAGATTTGCGTAAGCGGCGTGCGACGAGCTAGGACCCCCAAGGCAGCAGTGGTAGCATCTTGCGACCAATGCAAATCCTCGAGCACGAGCAGGAGCGCCCTCGGCTGCGCAATCGCGACGAATGCGTGCGCGAGAGCCGTAAGCGTCCGAGCGCGCTCACGTTCTGGCGCGAGCGGCCGCGGCAGACCCAGGCCCTCGACGAGATGGGAGAGTTCCGGTAAAAGCGTCGCCAGGACCGCGAGGGTGGTGGGATCCAGCTGCGTGGAAGCAAGTATCGGAAGGGCATCCCGCAGCGCCTCGACCAAAGCCTGATAGGGCAGCGCTTCGGGGAACCCGGTCGTGCCGGCAAGGACGCGGCCTCCGCGTTCTTCTACGGTCCGTGAGAGTTCTTCGACAAGCCGCGATTTTCCAATTCCCGGCGCACCGTCGATGAACGCGATCGACCCACGACCACGCGTTGCGCGGCCCCAGCCCTCAAGGAGACGATTCAGTTCGTCCTCCCGTCCAACGAACGGGAGCAAGGGCCGCTTGCGCTTTTCTGTTACCGCAAGATCGCCGTGCTCGCGTTCGGCGGCCGGCAAAGCTTCGTTCTTCACGATCGCCGCATGCAACACGACGGTCTCGGGCATCGGCTCGATTCCCAGTTCCGTCCGCAGGTGATCGGAGAACCGTCTGAATTCTTCCAGCGCGCCTGCGCGGTCACCGGTTTCGTAACGCAGCGCCACCAATCGCCGAACGACATCTTCGCGCAACGGGTCCGCGTTCAAAAGGCGCTTCGCGTAACCCATAGCGGTAGGGTAGTCCAAACGGCGCCGTGCTTGGGAAATCAGTTCCGACAACGCACCGAGGTATGCGCTGCGCAAACGCTCTCGCGGTGCCAGCAGCCACTCGTCGTACATGCCTTCGAGAAGGTCGCCGGCATAGAATGTCACCGCTCCTTCGAGATCACGCGCCGCGATTGCGCTCTCAAAATCGGCGACATCGATGGAGACCTCACTTTCCAGATTCCAACGAATTCCCGTACCGTCGGCAAAGATCCACGGCTGGTCTTGCGGCGCGCGCGGTAGCATGCGCGTCAAATCGAAAATATTCGAGCGCAGCTTCGACCGCGCAGACTCTTCAGTGTCTTCGGGCCAGAACAGGAAGGCGAGAAAATCCCGCGAGACCGTCGCGCCACGATGCAGGAGCAAATACGTCAAGAGTTGAGGGGTCTTGCGTGGTGTGGCCATCCTGAAACTGACGCCGTCCGCATAAGCGCGGATGTGGCCCAACAGTTCGAATCGCAGCGCCGCCGTACGCTGAACGGCCCTCACAAGTCATCTGGTTCGAGGTGCCAACTGCGACCCCCCGTGGTTGCTCAGTTCGGAGTCGTCGACGTAACCATGAACGTCCAGTGGCTCCTATAACCCTTCTCTCGGAAACCCGAAAACTCGTATTTCTTCGTGGTTTTGTGACGGCGTCGCCGGTAGGCTTGAGTCATCGGACTCATGCGTCCACCACCGCACCGCCCAACAGAGAAGGACCTTCATTCAATGACGTACTCTGCCTCGCGTGCCGCCTCGGGCCAATTCCTCATCCGCGCCGCGCTCGCAGCGGCGATCGCCCTTCCCTTCGCCCATCCCGCCGCAGCGGCTCAGATGACCGCCCGCCCACTGCCGCCGAATGCTCGGTTCGCCGTCGGCCATCGCGCGCTCGGATCGGATGTGATTCGGCGCCTCACGCATTCCCGCAAGGCGCGGGCTGCATCGAAAGTCGCTCACTTCGCATATCCGTACGGCCTAGCCGCCGACTCGCGCGGCAACGTGTACGTGACGAACTTCAACGCAAACTCGGTGTCCCTCATTGCACCGAGCTTTCACGCGACCAAAGGCGTCATCACGCAGGGCCTCACGAGCCCGATTTCCGTGGCCGTCGATCCGCTTGGCTACGTGTTCGTCGGGAGCGTCGCCGGTGGCAACGGCTACGTGACGAAATTTCTCGCCGCCCAGCCGGTGCTCTCGATCACAGCGAACGCCTCCGTGCCGTCTAGCATCGCCGTCGACGAGTTCGACGATCTGTACATCGTCGGCAACGGCGGTATCGCGGCCGACGACCCGTACGGGAACTCCATCTTCGGCCTCGAGTACACAGGCTATAACATCATCTCGGTTGCCGTCGGCAACGGCAACGTCTACGGTTTCCTCAACGACAATTACCTCGTCGGGAACGGATCGGTTCTGTTGCGCAGTGGTGGCCTACAGGCGATCGTAGGCCCAGCAGGCTCAGTAACGCCCGTGGGCGCCGCCTGTGGGGACACCCTTTGCTGGTATAGCGACTCCACGAACGATACGCTCACCGTGAGCACCGGGAACGGCACGAACTCCACTTCGCTGGGATACCAACCGGCCGGCGTCGCCTACGACTCGCTGCACAAGCGCGTCTTCGTCGCAGACCCAGTCAACAATACGGTGCACGTCTACAACCCCCAAACGCTCGCCTTAGAGAAAACGATTACGTAACCGTCGCGTCCCTCGAGTCGAACGATATGGTAGGCGGCCTTCGTGGGAGGCCGCCTACGTGCGCCGGGAGTCGCCAGCCACGATTCTCATCGGAACGGTATCGTTGTGGCCTCTGTCCCTATTTCGTCGCGGAGAGCGGCGAGCGCATTGCGCGCATCTTTCGTCCATGGATGCTCGGCCCCGAGACTCTTCTCTCGAACTGCCAAAGCACGCACGAGCGCCGGCTCCGCCTCTTCGTAACGGTTTTGGGCGCGGTAGACGTTGCCGATGGCGTTCAAGGTCCGGGCGATGTCGACATGATCCGGTACGAGCGTCTTCTCTCGAATTGACAGCGCGCGCGCGAGCAACGACTCGGCTTCGGCGTAGCGCTCTTGCAAAACGTATAGTTCTCCAAGGTTGTTCAGGCTTTGCGCGACGTCCGGTGCGTCGGGTCCAAAGGTTTTCTCACGAATTGCGAGCGCACGCAGGTGGTGCGCCTCCGCCTCGGCATAGCGACCTTGCGCCGCGCACATGAGCGCGAGAACGTTCAGGCTCATGGCAACGTGCGAATGCTCCGGTCCGAGGGCTTTCTCGCGAATCGCCAAAGATCGCACGTTGAGCGGCTCCGCCTCTTCGTAACGTCCTTTTTCTTGGTACACGAGCGCGAGGTTGGTGAGGCTGAAGGCAACAAGAGGGTGATCCGGGCCGAGTGCATTTTCGCGAATCGTCAGCGCCCGTTTATGAAGCCGCTCAGCGTCCGCAAAACGACCTTGCGTGTCATACGTGTTCGCAAGGTTCATGAGGCTTAATGCAACGTCTGGATGGTCCGGCCCGAGGGCCTTCTCCCAAATTGCCAGCGCGCGCTGGTGAAATCGCTCGGCCTCCGTGTAGCGCCCCTGGTCGTGATACACAATACCGAGGTTGTTCAGGCTCGTAGCAACATCGGTATGATCTGGCCCGAGTGCCTTTTCTCGAATTGCCAGCGCCCGAGAGAAGATCGACTCTGCCTCTGGCAGGTGCCCCTCGTTCCAGTACACGTTTCCAAGGCTGTTGAGGCTCCGGGCAACGTCGAGATGCTCGGGTCCAAGCGCCCTCTCGAGAATTGCAGACCCTCGCTCGCCAAAGAGCTCCGCTGCGGAGTATTGGCCGCGCTCGTGCAAGTAGAAGCCGCAGCGCGAAGCCAGTCGTCCGGCCGGTAGAAACGCGGTATCTTCCGGTAGCGTGTCCAACGCCGCGCTCGCGTGTGCGAACAGCCGCCCGCACTGTGGCCATGAAGCGATGTCCGCTTGGCCCGGAAACGCGGCTTCCGCAACACAGACCGCGCATTCGTGCCATGCACTGGCACCTGTGCCGGCAAGGTCCTGCGCCGCAAGCTGCACCAGCCGATGCATGCTATAGGTTTGCGAACTCTGCGTAAAGGACAACAATGAAAGCCGATCGAGGGCGCCCAAGGCCTCGTCGAGGAGCAGTTCGCTCGAGATTGCGGCGCGCAAATCGAGCGCGACCCCGTCGGCAACGGTTGGCTGCAGACCCTCTGAATAGCACTCAGACTCCTGCCGAAAGAGCTCGTCCGGAATCGCATCGGGCGCAAAGAACGCCGCAAAGCACAGCACTGCGGCCGCGCCGGCGACCTGATGCTCGGCTTGTGCGATGGCGGTGATGAACGTTGCAAAGACGGAGCGCGGATATTCCGCGCCGCGTGGTGCGTTGTGGAGGCGTTCGCTAATGCGTTCTAAGTATCGCTTGGGAGTGAGTTTTCGAGCGGTGCGCAACGACGCGGCAGCATGCGCGAGCGCGAGCGGCAATGCACCGACGGCTTGCACAATCGCTCGAGCATCGTCGTCCCTCAGATCTGCGCGTCCGGTCGCGCGATGGAGATAATCCGTGGCGGTTTCGAGCGTCCAGGTGTGCACCGGAATGGCGGCAATGTCGGCGCTCCAAGCCGTATCACGTGAAGTCGCCAAGGCGCGAGTTCCGGTGCGCGGTAGCCACGTCCGCATAAGCCCTTCGTCTTCAAGATTATCGAAAACCAAGAGAACCGGCTTGTGGAAGCCGCCCAGCACGGAGTTGATCACGCGCTCCGCAGCAACGCGCCGGTCGGCCAATTGAGCGAGGCCGTGCACGAAGATTGTGCCCAAGCGGAGCAATCCGTCGATGATGCCGTCTTCTGTTTGGGCGTTGAGCCACCACACGACCGAATACTCGGCGCGGTTGCACCAGCCGTACTCGCGCGCAATCGACGATTTTCCGGCGCCACCCATGGCGTGTAGAACCGCGATTGCACCGTCGTGCTTTAGCGCCGCCTGCACGGTCGCCAGTTCCTCTTCGCGTCCGCTGAAGTTGGCAACCGGGTGAAACTCCACCGTATCGACCACGGAAAGATCGCTCGGTAGCGTTCCCAGCGAACGCAGCGGTGGAAACTGCGCCGGTAGTGCGGGCGCCAGCAGCTGGTACAACCGCTGCGGCTCCGCAAAATCTTTGAGATGATACGCGCCGAGCTCGCGCAGCGTCACATTGGGTGGCAAGGTACCGTCGACGAGTGCAGCCGTCTCCGCGGTCAGCAGAACCTGACCGCCGTGACCGATAGCGAGCAGCCGCGACACCTTGTTCAGCGCTGGACCGAAGTAGTCGTTCTCGCGCCGCTCGGCGGTGCCCGTATGAACCGCCGCGCGCACACACAATCCATCGACCGCCGAGAAATCTTCAGCGTTGAGCGCCTGTTGTGCCGCCAGCATCGCGGCGACGGCATCCTGAGGTGCTGCAAATGCACTGCAAAAGGCATCGCCCACGGTTTTGAAGACTTCACCTCCGTGCTGAATGATCGCGGCTTGCACGATCGCATCGTGCCGTCGGACTGCATCCTGCATTGCGACCCGGTCGCGCTCCCATCGCGCCGTGCTGCCTTCGATATCCGTGAACGCAAATGTGACGTTGCGGTCCACTTGCATGGCGGTCGCTTTCGGCTGGTCATCTGACCCAGCGGGCATGCCCCCTAATTAGGCAGGCGGCTCCGCCTGTCTCTTTTTTGTCTCGAAGCAAAAGGGCCGCTGCACGTCCGGCGCAGGACAAAAAGCGATACAAAAAGCCGCATAGAAGAGGGGGCCGTCTCGCCACACGGAGGTCCCTCCTGGTCCAATGAGAGCGCGAACGCCCTTTGGTTCGGCGCTGCGAGAGCGACGCAGAGCGCTCGGCTTAACGCAGGAGCAATTAGCAGAACTGGTGTCCTGCGCGGAGGCAACGGTCCGCAAGATCGAAGGCGGAAGGCGTCGGCCGTCACTGCAAATCGCCGCGCTGCTCGCAGACCGTCTGCGCGTTCCTGAATTAGATCGCTCTGCCTTCTTGACGCTTGCGCGCGAGAAACCGAGCGACGCCCATGAGGATCTCGGCACCAGCGAACACCCGGTCGAAGAAGCAACGCCGGCGTCGCGCGATGACGCTCTGCGGACGAACTTGCCGACTCCGCTCAGCCGCCTCATCGGAAGAGAGGCGGTCGTCGCCGGCATCGTCGACTTTTTTGGACACGCCGAAGCGCGCGTTGTCTCCCTGATCGGGCCGGCGGGAATCGGCAAAACGCGTCTCGCGATTGCCGTTGGACGGAAGCTGCTCAAACGCTATCCGGACGGCGTTTGGTTCATCCCTCTCGACGTGCTGTCGGACTACGAGGCGGTTCCTGCGCATATCGCGCGGGTGTTGGGGATTGAGACGACGGCCTCCACGGCGCCTCTCGAGCGCCTGCGACAGGCGCTTGGGCAACGGCGGGTGCTGCTCGTGTTAGACAATTTCGAGCACGTCGCCGACGCCGCGTCCGTCGTGGCGGAGTTGCTCACGATGTGCCCAGGCGTCGCTGCACTGGTGACGAGTAGAGAGGCGTTGCATGTACGCGGTGAGCTAACATTTGCCGTGCC
This sequence comes from Vulcanimicrobiota bacterium, assembly GCA_019241305.1. GTDB lineage: Bacteria > Vulcanimicrobiota > Vulcanimicrobiia > Vulcanimicrobiales > Vulcanimicrobiaceae > JAFAXE01. The sequence goes on along the minus strand of JAFAXE010000077.1, from coordinate 10,836 downwards.
GCCGCTACAGCTACCCAACCTCAATGAGGCGTGTTCGCTGGAGGCACTCGAGGCAAACGATGCCGTAGCGCTCTTTGCCGACGCCGCGCGTGCCGTCGCTCCATCCTTTGTGCTCAACGAGCGCAATGCGCGTGATGCTGCCATGGTTTGCATCGCGGTCGAAGGGCTACCGCTTGCCATTGAGCTGCTCGCGGGACACATGAGAGCGTTGTCGGTGCAGGAACTTGCGATGCAACTCAACGCTGGAAGCGGCGGATCGACGCTCGCGCTGCTCAACCGCGGACCTGTCGATCTTCCACCGCGTCAGCGGGTCCTTCGTACAGCGATCGATGAAAGCTACCGTCGTCTCAGTTTGGGAGAACGGAAGACGTTTGCGCGGCTCGCCGCATTCACAGGCGACTTCTCGCTAAGCGCAGCGCTCCACGTTGCAGGCGACTCAACGACGACGAGGCCCCAGATTGCCGAGCATCTTGGAAACCTTATCGAGAAGGCGCTTCTCAAACGTTCCAGTGACGACGCCGACGAGCCACGATATGTCATGCTTCGTATCATCCGCGAGTTTGCCAGGGAACAGCTCGGCGGCGCGGATGACGATGTCGTCTCGCGCCGGCATGCCGACTACTTTCTTTCCCTTGCGCGCGATGCGCGAGGCCGCTCTCTATCCGATGAGGAGTTGTCGTTTGATCGGCTGGAGCGCGAGTATCACAACATCGGTTCAGCGCTCGATTGGGCGGTGAGCCGCGACGACGCTGTCCTTCTCGGCCAGTTCGGAGCCGCCTTATGGCCGTTCTGGTGGCGGCGGGCGCGCTTTGACGAAGCTTGGGGATACTTTGCCCGGCCGCTGGAGCGGCGCAATGAGTTCGAAGAAAGACTGCGCGCCGAACTGCTGTTGGGCGCCGCAACGATTGCGCGCTGCCGCTGCGAGTACGATTCCGCCGCAAGCCTCGTCGAAGAAAGCATCGCGGAATGGCAGGCACTGGGAGATCGCACTGCACTGGCTCGCGCCTTCAAGGAGGCAGGGACGCTGTCAGACTGCCGCGGCGAGTTCGAGAAGGCGCGCGCTTTGTTGCGGCAGAGCATCGACATGTTCGCGGAAGGTGGCGACGACATCGGGCAGGCACGCGCCCTCGGGAACCTTGGTGTCGTCGAACAAGAACTCGGGAACCTCGATGCAGCATGGCGCTATCACACGGAAAGCCTCAACCTCTGTAGGAGGGTGCGGTATCATTGGGGCATCGCGGCCGCGCTGAACAATCTGGGATTAGTCGCCCGACAGGGAGGCGATTGGCTGTCGGCGATTTCTGCTTGGGAACAGACACTTGCGGTGCTTCGCGAGTCGGGAGAGGAAAAGAACGCAGCTGCCTGCCTCGGTAATCTCGCCATGGCCGCGCTGAAGCAGGGTGACCCCATTCGCGCAAAGCATCTTCTTGCGGAAAGCCGAACACTTGCAGAAAAAAACGGCGATCGCCAACAGCTCGCAATTGACCTCTCGCACCTTGGCGATGTCTCGCTGCACGAAGGCGAGCTGGGAAAAGCGGCCATACTGCTGAGCGAAAGCCTCACGGCGTTCGCCGATCTTGCAGACGCCGCGAGGATTGCGTGGTGCATGAAACGGCTCGCCGAGGTCGCCCATGCGGGTGGTCACACGGAACGCAGCGTCGCGCTCATGGGCGCCGCGGAGAGCGTGCTTGAAGCTGCATCCCTGCGCGCGTTCCCGGATGACATCGAGCGCGACCGTAAGCTGCTCGATGCAACGCGTGCGGCCATGAGGCAAACCGCCTGGAATAAGGCGTGGGCTCGAGGCAAGCGGATGGTGCCGCAGCGAGCGATTTCCTTTGCACTGGAAGCGACGCGGACCCGGCATCTGATGGCGGTTCCGGTACCGACAAGCGGCGACGCATCGCCCGCGGTCGCCTCCATGCCCTAAGCGACGGCACGCCGGGCGAGCCGCTGACCCGCTCGCCTCAACATCCTGCACTTGTGTACGAAGCGATAGCTCAGCGCCGTGGCTTGATCTTGAAGTTGGTTGCAGGAACCTTTTTGATGCAGCTGGTGTCCGCTCGATTCAGTGAATCAAAGAACGACCTGACGATCGCGTACGCGCAAGCATTTGCAGCCGGCGAGGGGCTACCGAACGCTACGTGGGCGACGTTGGGGATAGTTACGACCGTAGCATTCGAGAGCGTGCGCGCCACATAGGCGCCGAACGATGCTGCCGTTTGGGCGTCATACTGGGCGGAAATGACGAGCGTCGGTATGCTGCTTCGAGTCACTGCTCGCACCGCGGGAGAAACTCTCGGGATGTTCCAGTCGCGACAGTTTTCCCGCATGAACGGCAAGTTGGGGGCGTTTTTCAAGATGGAAAGCGGAAACATCGGAAACGTGCGGCGGCCGGTCGCCACGACGCTCTTCTCCGTCTCGTAGGGAACCCACTCACCGCAGGCGACGCCGTAGAATAGCCCGTTTCCAAGCACGCCAATGCCGGCGGGATCCAGCTTTGGCGCGGCCCAGGTTGATGCGATCGGCGCTGGATCACCGTGGGCGAGCGCGTCGATGGACGCCGGAACGTCCGCCGCCACGTGCGTCCCAGGCGATATCGTCCACTGTACGAGCATGCCACCGCTGATTTTGACGTTCACTTTTCCAGGACGCCCCCGCACTTGGACCTTGACGGTCTGCGGCGACCGTTCGTAGCGGGTCACCAGTCGTCGAAACGTCGCCCCGATGTCGCCGTAGCGCTGACGACACCGAGCTTGGTCGCGACACGCTTTGAAGAGCGCATTGATTCCTTCACCGGCGCTGATCCATGCGGCGACACCGCCGCCGAGAGGTGGCGGAAAGATACCGTCGATGCCAACAGACCGAATGCCGCTGGGATGCTGCCGCATGTACGTGAGCGCGAAATCGGTTCCGTACGAGATGCCGTAGACGTTCCATTTCGCGATGTGCAGGGCAACGCGAAGATCGTCGAGGTCGTCGGCACTCTCCAACGTGTTGTACGCGCCCAGGTCGGACGTCTGCGCCGAGAGTTCACGGCGGCACTTGAGCGTTGCAACGGAATACGCCTTTCCGGTCGCCGCAGCGTCATACGGCATGTCGAGGGTCTCCGCAGCCCAGCGATCAACCGCTTCGCACGTGAGCTTCGGCTGGGCAGTATAGGTGCCACGCTGTGACATGAAAATCACGTCGCGATTTTCGTTCAGCTTTCCGGCCAGCGCCATGGGGATCTCGGTGATCGCATCGTCGCCGGGGCCGCCGGCAAGCCACACGATAGGGTCGCTCTTGGCTTTCGGTGATTTCGCGGCGACGATCGCAACCGACAGGCTGATCGTGGGGCCACCGCGGCGCCGCCGGTTCTCGGGGACAGTCAGCCGCCCGCAGCGTGCATGCTTGAGTTCTGCTATCGGGTGCGGTGGAGTGGGACAGGGTCCCCAGACGAATGTCGACGCGCGCGCAGCCATTCTGGTGGCAGCCAGCGGCGCTACGCCGAGCGCCGCTACAGCGCAGATAAAAGCGACAAACCACGATACCGATTTCATTGAAAGCGTAAACCTGCTTCCTGGCGCGCTACCGCGCACGACGGCTTGCATGACGGGGATTCGGGAGAAACGATTGAAAGGCTTGCTGCGCAGCGGCGATCGCACGGTTACCAATGCCCGCTGACGCTACGAGGTCCGCTGACGCTACGAGGTCCGCTGACGAGCAGCCCCCACCGGGAAACTCCACGTTCCGGCGTAGCAAAAGACGAAACCGGCTCGTACTATCGTACGAGCCGGTTTCGATTTCACGATTGTGGTTCGGTTTGCCGCAGCATGCGTGCTCACCGGCACATCGGAACGCGTGACGGATTCCTAGCAGCCGCCCTTCTTGCCGAACGTTACGACACCGGAGTCCACGGTCTCCCCGGTTAAGACGCCGTCGAAAACGCCGCTGCCGAGAGTGCCGTTGACGGCGTGAGCGACGTACACCAAGCCTTCGGCCTGCGCAAGCCCTTCTGATTGGATCGTCACCACGATGTCATTGTTGATGACTTCGAATGTGCCGCCATTACCTACGTTGGCAATCGAGGCTTGGCCGCTATGCGGCCGCCCGAGGCTGCCGTTGTCGACCAGCGTCAGGCAAAACGTGCCGTTTGAGCCGCGCGAACCGCTCACGGTCAACGGAAATTTGCCGCTGAAGCTGTTCGTCGCGACGGTGTTGAGGGCCAGCGGCACGTTGCGGCTGAACCCGCTCGCCATGGTAGCGTTAGCCGAGACGGCGACGACCATCGTGGCGGCAATCGCAATCAGACTCGGTTTTAAGCTTCGCAAAATGTTTTCTCCTTGCGGGATTCAAAGAATGATTTTAATGCGCCGATTGTTTCCTAAACCGATGAAAAATATGTAAGGCGTCAAACGCCGAGACTTCATAGATTCCTCATGAATTAGTCTGCCGGGCCGGCGCCTGGGAAGGGGTGGCGGAGCGCTATCCGGCTGAACGCATGACTTCCCATGCATTTGGCAGAAGCCCGAGAAATGTTCTTTTCGGGATGCTGACAGGTACATTGTCGACCACACGACGGCCAGTGTGCACCGTACTATCGTTTCGCATGATCGACTTGCCGGGCGCGCGAGGTTGTAACGGCGGCGTTGCGTCTCTACCGTGATCTCGCCGCGTGGTGGCCGCTGGTCTCGTCGCCAGCGGACTACGCAGAAGAGGCAACCTTTTTTTGGGAGCATCTTGCCTCGGCGTGCGACGCGCCGCCACGCAGGGTGTTGGAACTTGGCGCAGGTGGCGGGAACAACGCGCTGCACCTCAAGGCGCATTGCACATTGACGCTCACCGATATCTCGCCCGAAATGCTCGACGTCAGCCGCGTGATCAATCCGGAGTGCGAGCACATTGTTGGCGACATGCGTAACCTGCGGCTCGGGCGCACATTCGACGCCATCTTCCTGCACGACGCCATTGAGTACATGACGACTGAAAACGACCTGCGCTCCGCCATCGAGACGGCCGCGATACACTGCCGCGCAGGGGGCGCCGCCATGTTCGTCCCCGACTACGTGCGTGAAACGTTTGCGCCATCTACGGATCATGGCGGCCACGATAGTGAGGTCCCCGGCGATGACCGCGCCGCGCGGTATCTCGAGTGGACGTACGACCTCGACCCGGATGACACCACGTATCAAGTCGATTTTGCGCTCCTCCTGCGAGACGGGGACGGTAGACTACAGGTCGTGCACGACGCTCATACGTTCGGACTGTTCAGACGCGAAGTTTGGAACCGCCTATTGCGCGACGCCGGCTTCGCAGCGTACACGGTCGTCGACCGGTGGAAGCGCGAAGTGTTCGTCGCGAAGCGTCGCTAGGCGGTTCCCCTCGTAGTGTTTCGTCGTAGCGTCGCGCAATTTATGACAAAATAAATCGATACTCAAAATTCCTTCATGTTCTTCGTGGCATCGTGGAGACATGAAGGAGGTTGTCCAATGTTCAGTCCTACACGCAAGTCCCCACTCGTTTCTTTTTTCGTAGCGCTCGTCTGCTTTTCAGCCGTGGCGGCAGAGGTCAACGCGTCGCCAATGCTACCAGGCGGTCTGGTGTCCGTTCGGAGTCTGACGACCGCGTCGACCGCTCACTATTCGGTCACCGATCTCTGCCCGCTGCCGGGCGATGTCTGCGGAGTTGGCAGGGGTAGCGGCCTATTCTTCGCCTTGGGCGGATCGCTCAACAGCCTAGGCCAAGCTTCCGGCATCTCGTCGAACAATAGCGCCCTAAACTTTGCAACGTTATTCAACCACGGTCAGACGAGAGATCTGAACAGTCTTGGGGCCGCGATCTCGTATGGCGATGCCATCAACGCCTCGGGGCAAGTCGCTGGGTGGGAGTCCATGCCCAGCGAAACGCCGCATCACGCCTTCTTGTACACGAATGGAAGGATGATGAACATCGAAAACGCATCCCTCTTTCCGAACGGAAGCGAAGCGTATGGAATCAACAAAACCGGCCAAGTCGTCGGCATTGGCTTTATTACACCCGGCAATTTCCACGCGTTCTTATATACTGGCGGCAAGATGGTGGACCTCAATCCTTTCAACGGTTTTCAGTCCATAGCAACATCGATCAACGACGCGGGCGAGATCATCGGTTCGTCCTGCTGCTCACCGCTTGCGAAAACGTGGTTATATGCAAACGGAAAGTTCACCAACCTTTCGCAGACAAACAGTGGGACTTTCATCAACAACAATGGGCAGATCGTGGGCCAGAATAGCGCTCAGCACGCCACGCTTTATAGCAACGGCGTCTGGACTGATCTGGGCGCGTTCCAGGGAAACGCCACTGCAGCAAATGAAATCAACAACAAGGGCCAAGTTGTCGGCTTCGCGTTCATCCGGTCCAGGAACCACCACTGTCCGTCGTGTCCACCTCCGGACGACAATCGCGCTCTCATTTTTACGAGCGGCGGCCCCGTCGATCTCAATACGCTGATTCCGCCCAGCAGCGGCTTTACGCTCACCGAAGCAATTGCGATCAGCGACGCCGGCCAAATTGTCGCCGATGCCAAGAACGGCAGCGATGTGCCGCATGCGGTGCTGTTGACGCCCAAATAGGCACTTCTCTTCTCGTATCGCGGCCCAGCTGAAACAGCGGCAGACCCGTAGGAGACGTTCCTCCTCCGGGCTGCCAGCCCCGGGATCAAACTAGACTCGTCCGAGCGCGCGGCTATCCGGGGCCAAGGGCGAGCCCGCTCACCGGGGCTTGCCTCGAGGCCACGGAATTCCAAGTCGGGGACATACGAATAGCTTACCTCTTTTATCAGAGCGGTTTGTCAATCAATGTGATGTACACCCTCAACGACCGGAACAGGCGGGCAGTAGGGTTCAAGCTTTCAGAAGGAATGCAAGTCCCCATGGAACTTTCACGCTTCAAGTTCGCCAGCCAGAAGTCGAAGCTAGCCGGTACGATTCGCGGTTCCTACTTCGCGTTTAAAAGCGACTACTGATCTCTGAACTGGCCTGCGCCCACGAGGTGCAACTTCTCAGGGCTATCTGAGGCGCGTCGGGTAAGAATGCCGCCATGCGCGCGTTCGTTGGTGGCCTGCTCGTCGCAATCATCGTGCTCTTGCTCTTCGCCTTCGTCGCAGTCAAGACGGGTCTAGTTCCGGCACGCGCCGACGGTCGCCCGCTACCGTTCGAGCGCTGGGCAGCACGGGCGTCCCTGGCTGCCACGATTGCTCGAGAAGCGCCGAAGCCGCCCTATCCTTTTGCAGACACGCCCGCGGCGGAGCAGCGTGGAGCGACGCTCTACGTGCAGAACTGCGCAGTCTGCCACGGCACGGCCCATACGACACCGAACGCCATTGCGCTAGGTCTCAGCGTGCGGCCGCCGCAATTCAACAAACGCGGCGTCGACGACGATCCGCCGGGCGTCACGTACTGGAAGGTTTCCCACGGCATTCGCTTCACCGGCATGCCGGCGTTCGGTGGTAGATTGGACGAGAAGTCGTTGTGGGACGTAACCTATTTCCTCGCGCATAAACCGGCCGATCTGACGTCCGCGGCGCGCGCGATCTGGCAGCATCCACAGAGCGTGCCGGGGCCAACGCCCCTTCCCGAGCCTCGCGGCACGCCGGGTCAGCTTGCTAATACGCGCTGAGGCGTGGTATCGGATTTCGGCAACAGCCAAATCAACATCTATCCGCCAGGCCACACGTCCCCGTCCTCGACGATTTCCGTGACCGCGCCCAACCGCAGGCACGGCTCTCCTCCCCGCCCCGGTACCGTAAAACTCGCTCGGACGTCGACGCAGGATTCGAGCTTGGCGGCTAAGCGCCGGTTAGCGCATGTGGTTGCACGCTTGCGAGCGCCGCGCGAAAGACTTTTTCCGGATCGGCGAAGGGATTTGATGCCACCGAACGCAGCCAAGTGATTCCGTTTATGGCCGTCGTCGAGACGACGGCGTCTCTCAGGCGCTCGATGACAACGTGCGGCTCGGTAGCGCGCGGTCGCCAGAGAACGCAACCGCTTTCGGGTGCGGCGAAGAGCTGAAATTCTTCGGACGCTTGTACAAGCAAAGCAAAGCGTTCCGCCAACGACATGCACCGCTCTATCAGTTCTGCCATGCTGGAGCGGCCAAACGACATGAGCGTTGCGAGCAGCGGAATGGCGTTGGCTCCTCGCGAGCCCATAAGCCCAACATTGGGTGCTGAGAGGTATGCGCCTTCGAACGAGATCGCGGCGTGTGCGCGTGCTGCTTCCCTGAAGAAAAGCAGTCCGCTGTCCTTTGGTTGGAAGAGCAGCTTGTGCCCGGAAACGGCGATGGAGTCAGCGTGCTCGATCCCCGCAAGCCGGTCGGCATACCTTTCTGAAAGCCTGAGGGGACCAGCCCACGCCGCGTCAACATGGCGCCACGCAGCATCTTCGGCCGCATCGAGCGGATCGATTGCGCCGGAGGATGTCGTTCCGGCCGTGAGCACCACCGCCGAACGCCGCACGTCGCCAAGCTCCTCGGGCCGAAGTCGTTGCCGCTCATCGACGTCGATGGTCCGAAACGGAACGCGAAGAATGGCGGCAGCTTTACGTACGCTCAAATGGGCGGCGCTCGAGGCGACGATCTCCTCAATGCCGGCTAACTCGCGCGCAGCCCACAGCGCCTCGAGATTCGCAACGGTCGAACTCGGCACCATATGACCGCCCGCCATCCCGAAGAACGGACAGAGCCACATCATGAGCCGCTCCTCCAGCTCTCGCGCGGTGGGCGCGGTATCTGGATGAAGGAGATTTTGATTGACCGCCGCGTTCCACAAGGTCATGACCCAGGCGATACTCGGCGTCGGAGGATCCATGTGAGCAAAGAAGCCTGGATGATCGAGTCGACGGGCTCCACCAAGAACGATCGGCGCAAGTGCGTCAATCGTCGCCTGGAGTTGCCGCGGTGCTTCGGGCAGCGCGCTTGGAAGGTGCTCCATCGATTCCGTCGCCTCGCGAGCCGAGAAAGACACTGCTAGCCGGTTCGCGCCGTCCCGCAGAGCGTCGAAGTCTATGAATTGCATCGTCATGTCATTGGCGTGCAGTGAGAGTCTGCTGCTTTCCATCTATAATATATTATCATGCTTTTCCGAGGTCATCCGCGCTACTTGCGCAGCTTCTCAGTTATGACATCACGCAGGTCTCGTAGTGTGTCGTTAACAGCACGATTCGATGCTTCCAGCGTACGGAGGGCGCCAACGATCTCTCCATTACCGCCGGGTGGCTTTATGCTGAGCAGGTCGAGGGCGACGCCAACGCCGTGCGCGAGCTGCGCGATGGCGAGCGACTCATCGGGCGCATAGGGTTCACCGCTGACTTTCGGACCGAGAACCAGCGTCCCAACGAGGTGTCCGCGAGCCAGCATCGGGTAGGCGAACTCTCCCACCAGGGCAGTGTCAATCAGATGAAGATCGATCACCTCGTGCGATGCCCTCGCTGCGACCAGAGCGGCATCGTTCTCGTCGACGCTCGCGTAACCTCCGGTGCCGTCAGAGAACACAAATTCGACAAATGATGAGCCCGCGTGCTGTTTGAGCGTTTCCGCGGCGCGATTCTTGACGATGTCGGCGTTCGTAATGAAGGCTACTTCCCGCGCGAAGCGCTGCAGGGCGCGTTCGTCCTCGTGGCGTTTACGAAAGAACACGTTATCGACGAAGCGATCGACGCGAGCATGGATCGGGCGCAGCGAGAGTCCCAGCGCGAGAGCGATCGCCGCGCTCACCGCGACGTTCGCGACGCGGCCCGCGGTATGCAGCCAACCACCCAGCGCCCACTCCGCAAGCGTGAAGAGGCCGACGACGAGAAGTGAAACGCCCGTGAAAACGGCCGCGCGATTCAGGACGAATCCAATGTCCAGCAGCCGCCGGCTCAGCAGCGCATACAGCAAACCCACTGAAGCGGTGAACCAACTGAGATTGAGGATCCAGTAATAGAGGACGAGGTTCGTCGTGAAATACGATTGGACGGTGGCAATGCCGAAAAGATAGAGGATCGCTAGCGAGCCCGTTGCCCACGCGACGCGGGGTCGCTCGGCGCCTTTCGATGCCCGCACAGCGAGGACAGCGCAGAGGAGCGCGATCGCCGACGGTCCGACGACGGCCGCGAACAGCGGCACGGGCCTCGTCGCAAGCCACGCGTGGATGTCGAGCGTGCCGAACCATAAACCGGCGATGCCGAGCGCGCCGCCCGGTCCAGGTCCGCCTTGCGCCGCGCCGGTCCAGATGAGCGCCGAAAGGGCGGCGACGCCGAAGGCCAACGCGGTGAGCACGCGCCGAGCCGGCGAAACGGGATGCCCGAAGAGCAGTGCGTACGCAGCGAGCAGAGCGACGCCGGCGCTAAAGACGAACTGTGCGACAACGTTGACAGCGACGTCGACGCGCACCCAGGGCGTGAGCCAACCGTTGATCGGGAACAGGTTTTCCCCGAGCACGATCAAGATGAGCGTAAGGGAGAGCAAGCGCACTTCGGTGTTTTCGGGTCGCCGCCACATCAAAAGGGCGGCGACGAAGAGGCTGAATGCGGAGCCGGTCCAAAACGCCCAGTTCAGCCACCACTGCGACGTCGCCCAGAAGGGGATCTGCGTGTACGGCTCGGGCGTGACCACCAGCCAGCGAACCGATCCGTTTCGCACAATCGGCAGCCGGAGGGGTTTCCCCGCGAGCAACTCGTTGCGTTCCCAGTATCTCTCTGCGGGTGTCATGCGATGCAGATCGATGGCGTCGCCGGCGCGTATCCCGCTGCGGTCTGCGAGCGACCCGGCGACGACCGATTCAAACCGGTCGAGGAACGGAGCCGTCGTCACCGGCCCGAATACCGCGCTTCCAAAGAC
>JAFAXE010000169.1 GCA_019241305.1 Vulcanimicrobiota bacterium | reverse complement strand
AAGACTGCGAGCCGCCGGAACGCGCGCTGATCGCGTTCTCCCATAAGATCGTAGCTCCATGCGATCGCGTTGCGCATCGTTCGCTGACGCGTTGGTGCGTCACCGCGCTGCATCGAAAGAACGGAAATATCGCGCTGCAGTTGCGCGGCGAGGTCTTTCGGCGATAGCACTCCTAAAAGCGGGACCGCGAGCTCGATGGCGAGGGGAACACCTTCCAGCGCGCGTGCGAGCTCCACGTAGCTTGCGAGATCGTCTTCGCGCACTAACGAGGAACCGGTCGCGCGTACGCGTTCCAAAAGCAGCTTGACAGCCGGCGCACGCGCCGCCTCCTCAGCGGCGCCATCTGGCGAGGGTATCGCGAGTGGCTGCACCGCTAATTGACGCTCACCGCGCAGCCGCAGCACCCCTCGGCTCGTTGCAAGGACTGTCAAGCTAGGGGTTGCAGTGAGGAGCGCTCCGACGAAGGCCGACGCACCTCCGAGGTGTTCCATGTTATCGAGCACGAGCAAAGTCCGCGCGCGGGATAGGCGTTCCGCGAGATCTTCGACCACCGACTCAGCGCGAGCACTTCGCAGACCGGCGGCGAGGGCCACCTTCGAAGGAACGAGTTCCGTAGACGGAAGCGCAGCGAGCTCGGCGAGCACGACGGTATCGAACGCGCTCTCCACGTTTCGCGCGATCTCCAGTGCCAGAGCGGTTTTGCCGAAACCCGGTCCACCGACGAGAGTGAGGAGACGTACCTTTTCTTCGAGCAAGAGCCGTCGCGCATACTCCGATTCCCGCTCGCGGCCGACGAGTTCGTGGGCTGTGGGCGGGAGCTGCGTCCCAACTGGTGCATTCGTCGATGCCGGCCGTGCCGCGGACCGAAGACGTTCGCGCTCCTCGGGACCCAGCTCTAGGGCTTCCGCCAGGAGCGAGAGCGTAATGGCGCGTGGTGAAAGAGCGACTCCGCATTCGATGTCGCTGACGGTTCTCGTGCTCACGCCTGCACGTTCGGCGAGCGCTTCCTGGGACAGGCGTACCTCCGAGCGAAGCGATTTCAGGAGTTGCGCGAGCGCCACGCGTGATAAAACACGGGCACGGTGTCGTGTGTTTCGCCGAGGCACGGTGCGCCCAGCGACGGCAAAAGCCCGGGATTGCTCATGCAATCCCGGGCCGTCTGCCGGAGATATTGACTAGATGCTTGGATTCGCCAGCATTCCGTTGGTGTTGCCGGAGGCGTCGACGTAGAAGCCGACGAGCTGCGTCTTGTCGTTAATGCCGTTGACCACAGTCGTACCAATGCCGTTCGGATCGTCGATCGACTGCCATCTCACGCGAGGACCCAAGGGGTTCGAGAGCAAGAAACCGTGCGTCCCTGCGCTATCCATATACTCGCCGACGATCTGGTCCTTGTTGTTGATGCCGAAGGGCATCGTCGACGTTGCACCGGGGAACGAGAAGTCGATGAACGTGTTGCCCTTGAGCAGCCATCCAACGACGGCACCACTTCCGTTGGTGAAGAAGCCCGTCACGTCGCCCGCCTGGTTGAGGCCCGACGCCGTGGCGTTGGTGCCGCCTGGCGGTACGATGGCGGTGAAGTGACCGGTCGACTGATCCAGTTCGTAGGCATGGTTGACGTTGTTTGCGTCCGTATAAAAACCGACGGCGATCCCGGCGTTGTTCAGGCCGAGCAACTGGTTGACGGTTCCCTTACCGGTGTGCGGATCGCGGTAGCTGGTGTAGACGCCATGCCAGCGGATGAACCCGAAGTTTTGGTTTTTGGCGTTGACCCAGAAGCCCGCAGTATCTTGGCGATTGTTGATCGCCGTCACTTGCGTCTGCGCTGAGCCGGGGAAATTCTCGTTGACGTAGTTGTTCTGGCCGTACGGCGGGAGGAGCACGTATCCCTTATTGGGATGGCCCGGCATACCGCTTCCGAAGTAGCCCGCGATCTTGCCGTGGTCGTTGATGCCAAGAAGCTGATTGAAGGTCGGGTCGGCTTGGTCGTCCAGCGTGATGAAGGTGAAGGTGATCGTGCCAGGCGAGAGGCGCTGCGCAGCCTGCGTCACCGCGCGTGGAGCGGAGAGGGCCGGGACGCGAAGGATGCTGCCGGCAGACGCCGGTGCGATGCTTGCGGCGATAAACGCGACGGTTGCGATCCGTGCCGCCGAAGCGCGCAGATCGGTAGAGGAAAGGAGATGGTGTCTCATGGGCGTGGCCTTTCATCAGTGCGCGGCGCGTCTGTGCGCCGCAGTTTGAGATCGTCGATGAAACCGCGTACCTCGCAGTCGATACCGGCGGAGGAATCCTCGCGTGATGCCGGCTCGTCGTCGGCGCGAACGAGCCGGTCGGCTTCTTCCAGGGGGCCGTCGGAGTCGTGCGGTGCGGTCTCCATGCGCTCTAGCCTAAAGCTCGGGCGATCACAAGACCACGAAGAAACTCCCATTTTCGCGCCCGCGAATTCTGCGTGCAGCCTGGGAATGTGAAAAGGCCCGGCAAGATGCCGGGCCATGTCTCATGCGTCTGCTTTCCCGAGCGACTTTAGTAGAAGAACTGCTGCAGTTGGTCGGTTTTTGGTCCGAGTGCCCAGCCCATCCGCTTGCTGGGATTGATCGCAGGGCCCGGAGCGATCACCGGAAACGCGAAGCCCGTGATCGCTTCGATTTCCTTTCCCTTCTCGTCGTAGACGATGATCGCGCTACCCTGAGAGCCGCTGCAATAGTTCTGTTCGGTGACGAGGAACAGCTTGTTGACCGGATCGGCCGTTATACCGCCGCCGTGGTTGAACTGGCTCGTGGAGCCGGTGCAAGGAAGCTGCACGCCGATGCCGGTCTGCTTCTTGAGATCGTAAAACTCGACTTGGGCGTTGAGCTCGGTGGTCGTTGCGGCTACGTGCGTCGTTGAGTCGACCGCGAGGCCGTCGACGAATCCGGAACCGAACATGCCGCCGTTCAGCCCATTGAACTGTGTCTGCTTGCCGGTGTTCAAGTCGACCAGCACGTTGACGGGAGCGGAGCCTCCGACGCGCCCGCCGTCGGGCGACATCGCAATGACGGCTTGGTTCGCGACGTAATCCTGATCGACTTGGGGGCTGTTGCAGCCGCAAAACACGTTGGGATCGAGATGGATGACCTTCGAGACGGAGTTCTTGCCGATATCGCTGACGACCAAGAGTGGGCTGTCCTGATTCTTCAATTCGATCGCGAACAGGAGGCTTGTAACGGTGACCTGGTTGCGTCCCGTTTGCTGAACGTCGATATCCTTGATCGGGGGCGTCCAGCTGCCGGTAAATTTTTCGGCGGTGACGGGGTTCATCACGTCGTAAAAGCGCTTTGCAAAAATGCTGCCTTTGGGCGTGACGAAGTGCGTGACGAGCGCCACGTCATTGGCGAAGATGCCGTCGAGGGCGTAGTCATTACGCTTTCCCGTAGACTTTGCAAACGAGCTCGTGATCTTTCCGGTGTTCTGATCGAACGTCTCCACGGAAACGCGCACATTGCCCTGCGAGTCCACGGTCTGCGCGCTCGCTAAGGCGCCATCGTTCCCGTTATGGTTTATGTCGAAACCGAACACCTGGCCGCCGTCCGCAGTGGTAAGGACTTTCGCGAGTCCGACGGCATGTGCGGACCGCGCTGGCATTTCTTGGGTCCTGGCGACGTGCGAGGGCGCCAAGGCCGCGATTGATGGAAGCGCCGGAAGGGCCATGAAAAGCGCGATGGCACCGGCAAGATGGAGACGCATACGAGTACCTCGTGAATCGGACAAAGGAGTATGGGGACGGGACCCGCCCGAAGGTATGCTGCAAGCATGAAAAAATTCTGAACCCGCTCTCGGTCAAACGAGAGAGGATCGATGTGAGGGCGCACGAGTGATCGTGGTGACGACGGAAGAGGTGGTTGGTCATCGCATCGTCGAGGCGAAGGGCCAGGTCTTCGGCGTGGTGGTGCGCAGCCGGGGGCTCGGAGGCAACATCGTCGCTGGGCTACGATCGTTGTTCGGCGGTGAGATCCATGAATTTACCGCGCTCGTCGAAGACGCTCGCCGCCAAGCGATCGACCGAATGGTTCAGAACGCGACGCTGATGGGCGCTAACGCCGTCGTGCGCATGATGTTCGACTCTTCCGAGATGGGTAGCACGATGACCGAGATCGTTGCGTACGGCACCGCAGTCGTCGTCGAGGCAGGGTCGTGAGGCACCGGCATCTGCCGCACGCGCTTACCATCGTCGCCGCGATCGTGCTCGTGATCGCGTTCGTGAACCTCTTGTCCGGGGGCCGCAATTTCCGTATGGCCGGCATTACCGCTGCCATTGTGATCGTCTTGATGCTGTTCGAAGTGCAGCACTACCGTCCGAAAATCAGCGCCCGCAACGGCTGGCAACGGACGAACGAACGGTTCCTCGATCCAGAATCCGGGGAACGGACGGACGTGTACTTCAATCCCAAAACGGGCGAGCGGGACTATCGTCGTACCAGGTAAGCGTTTTTTGGCAGGAGCTCCATGAAGCGTCCTGTCGCGTTGCTGTCGTTTGAAGGCCCCGATCGCTATTCGATGGTCGGTGGTCTGGGAACGCGCGTGACCGAACTCGCGCACGCCTTTGCGGAAGCCGGCTCGCAGATCGACCTCTTTTTCATTGGAGACCCGCAGCTTGCGCCGATCGAAGAGGCTGCGCCGCGGGTCCGGTATCGGCGTTGGTGCCAATGGATTTCGGCGTATCATCCGGCGAACGTCTACGATGGCGAACCTGGCAAGGTCGACGATTTCGCGAAAAGCATTCCGCCCGTCATCGTTGACGAAATCGTGGTTCCCGCAGCAGAGCGTGGAGAACGGACGCTCGTGATCGCGGAGGAATGGCAGACGAGCGGTGCCGTCATCGCGCTCGACGCGCTCTTGCGCCGCCGCGGTCTGCGCGATGCGGCGACGCTGTTGTGGAACGCCAACAACACGTATGGATTCGAGAGCGTCGACTGGGCTTCGCTGCGACGTGCCGCCGCGATCACCACGATCAGTAAGTACATGAAGTTCGAACTCGCAATGCGTGGCCAGCAGCCGTTGATCGTTCCGAATGGGATTCCCGCGCGGCTGCTCGACGGAGCCGACGCGGCGCTTGTCGCGCGGTGGCGTGCGGCGTTAGGTGCGCGCCCGGCATTTCTCAAAGTGGGCCGCTTCGATCCGGACAAGCGCTGGATGCAGGCCATCGACGCGCTCGCGTTGCTGCAAGACGTCCCTCCCCCGCCGCGTCTCGTTGTCCGCGGCGGACGCGAGCCGTATGGGGAGGACGTTCTCGCACGGGCTCGGCATCACGGTTTAAATGTCGAAGAGGTGAGCGCGCCCGGAAACGACGAGGAGCGGCTGTTCGCCAATGTGGCCGCGTGCCGAGCCGACGTCATCGTTCTGCGCGCGTTTTTGCCAAACGAATCGCTCTATGCGCTCTACGCCGCCGCAAGCGCCGTGCTCGCCAACAGCGGCCGCGAGCCGTTCGGCCTCGTTGGTTTGGAGGTCATGGCCGCCGGGGGGCTACCGGTTTGTGGCGCAACCGGAGAAGAGTACGCCGAGCCGTTTATCAATGCGATCGTCGTCGACACCGACTCTCCGACGGAACTGGCGGCGTATCTGCGGGACCTCATAGCGGATCCGACGTTGAGCAGCGGGATGCGCGTCACGGCAAAGCAGACGGCTGCACGCTTTACCTGGGATGCCGTGTTGCAAACACTGGAGCGTAAGCTGGAGTTCATCGAAGCGGGGCAGGGCCAATTGTGATGCGCGTAACAGTTAGCCCGGGATGGACCGTGCGCGCTTTTCAGCGGCACGCGGGTTGCTGTCTCTCGCGTGCGCTGTCTTTGCAGGATGCCTTGGCGCTTGCTCCGGTGGCGGATCGGCAGTCCCCCCGGCGCCGAGCTCAGCGCAACTCTCGGGCGGGGGGCAAAGCAACGTCACCCTCCAGGCGTACGATGCCCTCAGCGGCGGCCCGTGCGACATTTCGTACGATGGCCTGATTTGGTACTCCGTCCCGTCGGGCGCATTTCCGCCGACCGACGCGGCCTTCGCTCGCTGTCGCGCTTCCGGCAGCCTGCACGTGAACCCCATGCCCTCCGTGCCGGCCTGGTCGCATCCAGCGGGTCAGACACAAGCGATCTTCGTCGTCACGTCGCTGATGGAGAACCCGTTCTCTCCGCCCGGCGTAGCCGCATTGCACAGCGTTGCGGCAGCGGCGCACGTTCCGGTGACCTGGCTCGTCGGCAACGTCGCGTACCTGCAAAACGGCAACTACGAGATCTTCAATCAGTACCACGCCCAATTCGGCGACGACGTCGAAATGGAAGACAACCTCGAATTCATCACGGTCGGCCCGATACGCTTTCCCTGGTACGTGCCCGAAGTATCCGCGGAAGGAGCGGGGCACGAACGGATGATCGGCCGGCTCATGTCTTTCGGCGAGCACGGTTTTTGGGGGATTACCTGGGATTCGCTCAATATCGACGGCACATCGGACCGTGGCGCGCCGTGGGGTACCTATTGCGCTGACGTCGCGTCGTACAAGCGGCCGAGTCCCACGGGAAACTGCACGCTCGTATCGTTTGAATGGACGGCGCGCGATCTCACGCGTGCCTATTTCAGCGGATTCGACGATTACTATTCGACGGATCCTGACGACGTGCTGCTTCGCGGTCAGTTTGGCGTGCAGGGTGGTTCGAACTACGTTCGGTCCCTGGTCGACGCGTACGCCGCGGCGGGTGCCTCGCAACCGCTCGTCATGATGGCGCAACAAGAGGCACCGGAGATGATCGATGGCGCTCCCGGCGACGCAACGGTGCTGGCGGCGATGTACCACGAGGCGGTCGCGGTTGGCATGAAGCCGATGACGCTGGCCTCCGCTTTGCCGCTGGCGCAAACCTTTTCGAACCGGCCGCGCGCCATCGCGTTTCCGTTCGTTGCCGGCGGTTACACGTTCCCGCGCAACGGCTCCTCGCTCTATCCCTCGACGATGGACTACCATGACAACGTGGCGGGGATGACGTTCATCGGTGGACACACGACGCCGTCGCGGGTCTTTGAGTACGCGCAAGATCCGGTTTCGTACTTCAACGTACCCCTTACGCCGCTCTCGTCGTCGCAGTTTCCGAAGCTGACGATGGTCGCTGCCTCCGGCGGCAAACTGTACTTTCACTTTACGTCGACGACCGCGCTGCATTACGGGGTCGCCTTGTGGGCGGATCCCTCGACGCTCGGTCTCTCCGGTTCCAATGTCAGCGTCAGTGGGCGCGCCGGGGCCGTCATCACGTTCGACGTGCCCGTTGGCGCCTCAGACCAAAGCGTCACCTGCACAAACTGCAGCAACGCAACATTCCCCCTTTCACTGTAAGATCACATCCTGTTTTCTTTCTCTCTTGCAGTTGCGTGAGCGTACACTTTAGCGTTAAATGCGCTCGGAGGCGTGACGTTTTGGCGAGGGGCGTCTAGGAGAAGCGGAGCCCCGGAGGGGCGATCGCGCGAACGCACATCCTGTGCTGCGCGACAGGCCTCCATCCGTGGAGTCACGAGCGCCGACGATCGAGTGGCCAGAGTTCCCATGGATGGGAACTGGTCCATGTCCCTGAGCCAGAATGTCACGCCTCAGAGCGCACTCATTCGGCCTTACGCTCGGGCTAACTGCTCTATTCTGGTGGCGGTGTCGTCGACGTAGCCTTGCGCGTCCGAGGCGGTGCGGCCCTCGGCGAAAACGTTGAACGTTGGGTCCGACGCGTCCGGTAACACTAAAACCCAGCCGCCGTCGCGGTCAACGCGAAGACCGTCCGTCAGCTCCACGTTCGCGCCGTTCGTCTCGTCCAAGAGCCGGCGCATGATGAGCCCTTTGCGATCCCAGGGACAGGCGACGATGCGGTTGGCGACGTGCCACTCGGGAAGCAGGTCGACGAGCTCGCTCAACTTGCGATGCTCGGCGGCGAGCAATTCCATCACTTTGGCGGCCGCGTACAGGCCGTCGAACGCGGGCTGAAACTCCGGGAAGATTATCTCGTAGTTGCCGCCGCCGGCGAACTGCAGCGCTTTGCCCTCGCGTTCTGCGAGGGCCATGGTCGCCCGGCGATCGTTGCGGGTTCGAATGACCGTCGCTCCATTCTCTGCAGCGATCTCTTCGATGGCGCGCGGCATGGTCACGGGTACGGCGATCCGGGAGCCCGGCCGAGCGCGCGCGACCAGCAGCGTCAACAGTGCGAACAGCCTGCTATCCTGCACGGCGCGTCCGCGATCGTCGCACAGCGAGAGCGTCTCGCCGTCATGATCGAGCAAAATACCGAGGTTTGCCTGGAGTGAGAGCGTCACATTACTCAACTGCTCGAGGTGCCGGCGGCGGTCACGAGCGAACACGCGAGCCTGATTGTCGTCGAAGTACGCGTTGAGCGCGATCATCTCGACGCCGAGATTGCTCATGAGGCGCGGGAGGATGAGCGAGGTGTTTCCAAACGCGTAGTCGATGACGACGCGAAACCCCGCCGCCGACATCTGGCGTTGTCCAAGCGCGGCGAGGAAGCCGTCGGTATACCCTTCGAAGAGGCGTGTCGGAAAATCCAGCGTCCCGACGCTATCCATCGACGTGCGGCGAAAATCTTCCCGGAAGAACACGTTTTCGATTTTGCGTTCGAGCGTCTTATCGATGTTGACGCCGTTCTGATCCAAGAACTCGATGAGAAACTGGCTCGGGTCCTTCGGCGAGACGCGGGTGTGGATACCGCCATCGCCCGCGTTACGGACGGCATACCGCGATGGCGGAAGCGGATACGAGCGAAGATCGCCGACGTTCGTGCCGACGCTGAGCAACCCGGAAATGATGCAGCGGTTCATGATGCGCGAGGCTGGGTGCGTGTCGCGACTGGTGAAGACGGTTTGCCCCGGCTTCATTGCTGAGCCATATGCCTGCCCCAGTTTCAGGGCGAACTCCGGCGTAATCTCGATGTTGGCCAGCCCGGTGATGCCGTCCGCGCCAAAGAGCGAGCCGGGCCATTTGATGCCGTAAATGAGCGACATCGAGACGATCGCTCCGGAAGAGACCGTCTTGTCGGGCCAGACCTTGATGTTGCCGTTGATAACCGCACCGCTTCCGATCGTACAGCCACGACCGATGACGGCGCCTTCTTGAACGGTGACGCGTTCCTTGATGAGGTTGCGGTCCGCGACCGTGCAGCCGTTTAGCGACGCCCCTTCCCCGATGTACACGTCCTCCCACGCGATCGTGCGGTGAAGATGCGCGTTTTCGGCGACGATCGACGAATCGCCGAGCACGCACAGCTCCTCGACCGTCGCTCCGGCTTCCACCGACACGTTCTTTCCGAGCACCAGCGGACCGAAAAGGCGCGCGTTTGGATGGATGTGGCAGTGTTCGTCTTGCCAAATTCCCGGAGCTACCTCCGTCCCGGGGATTTCGACGCGAACGTTGCCGCGTAACGCGTCGTAGTTGGCGAGTTGGTACTGTTGCAGATTTCCGATGTCGGTCCAGTAGTCGGACGTCACGTAACCGAAGAGCTTTCTGCCGTCCCGCAGCATTTGCGGAAAGAGGTCTCGCGAAAAGTCGTACGACTTCCCGGCTTCCATGTACGAAAACACGCTGGGATCGAGGACGTAAATGCCGGTATTGATCGTGTCTGAGAAGACCTCGCCCCACGACGGCTTTTCGAGGAACCGCGTGATGCGACCGGACTCGTCCGTTACCACGACGCCGAACTCTAGTGGGTTCGGAACGCGCTGTAGCGCGATCGTGACGGCGGCATCTCGCGCAGCATGTGAAGCAACGAGCGCGCTGATATCCATGTCCGTTAACGCATCGCCGGAAATGACGACAAACCGCTCGGGTCCGATGAGGTGCTCGGCGAGTTTGACCGCGCCGGCCGTTCCCAGCGGTGAGTCCTCGACGACGTACTCCATGCTCACGCCGAAATCAGAACCGTTACCAAAGTACGTTTCGATTTCATCGGCCATGTAGTGCAGCGTCGCGATGATTTCGGTTATGCCGTGACGGCGCAATAAGTCGACGATGTGGTGCATCACCGGCTTATTGGCGACGGGCGCCAGCGGTTTCGGTCGCGCCGACGTCAATGGGCGCAGGCGCGAGCCCTCGCCGCCGGCCATGAGGATGGCCTTCACGCTTCGTCCTCCGGAAGCAATACGGCGACAGGAAAGTGCGAGAGGACCTCGGCGACGCGCAACGGTTCGCCGCTCGTTCGGACGATCTCGCGGGTGAAGAGATCGCGATAGCTTTGCGCCGTCCGGCGGTGCGACGTCAGCACCCCAGTATCGCCCCAAGTCGCACCGAGAGGCGGCGTGACGTCGCCGCCAAGCGCCCCGACAAGCCGCGGGACGATCGCGATCGCGCCACGCCGCTCGAGCGCAACAACGTGGCCGGCGTATTGACCGACCGTCTCGAGTGCCGCGTACTCGTCGTTCAGAAACATCTCACGCCTCGTCTCGCGAAGCCTCAGCAAGGTTCTGGTGACGAACATCTTTACCCGTCCGTCGCGCCAATTCCCAAGCAGCGCCGCAGCGACGGCTGATGATTCCTCACCCCTCGCGGGAAGCGATGCGGCGATGCGCTCGCGCAGAATCCAGTCCACAGGACGCCGGTTATCGGGATCGACGAGACTAAAGTCCCACAGCTCTGCGCCCTGATACACGTCAGGCGCGCCAGGCGCGGTAAGCTTGAGGACGACCTGCGCGAGACCGTGTACCATTGCAATCCGTGCGGCCGGTTCCGCAATGCGGCGAAACTCGAGCCAAAACGGCGAATCGCGGCTCTCTCCAAGCACGGCTGCGACAAACGCTGCGGTCGCGTCCTCGTACGCGAGCAGGGGATTCGCCCAGCTGGTGTGGCGCTTCGCTTCCCGTATCGCCTTGCGCATCGTCGTTTGAATGCGTTCGGTGAACGCCGGTGAGGCGATCGGCTCGGAGGGCTCAGCGTCGAGTGCTTCGAGCGGCCATGCGCCGATGAGAGTTTGGTACAGAAACCACTCGTCGAGTCGATCGGGCGCGGAACTACCATCGACGTCGCGCTTGTGGCGACGATTGATCCGTTCCAGGCGCACGAGCGCGCGCCGTGCGCGCGCGGTCAACTCCGAAAGGGCGTCGATGCGCAGGCGCGCGTCTTCGCCTCGTTTCGCATCGTGGGTCGCCGTCGACGAAAGGGCATACGGTGTCTTTGCGGCACGGTCGCGCATCGTCCGATGAAACGCGGAAACCGAAACGCCGAAGCGACGGGGATCACCGCCGACCTCGTTCAGCG
>JAFAXE010000110.1 GCA_019241305.1 Vulcanimicrobiota bacterium | reverse complement strand
TTTGCTGTTCGGGGATGAGCCCAACGTGAAACTGGTGGGCATACGCGTTGAGCTCGCGGAGCTGTGCCGGTGTAATACCGTCGGGGGGCGCCGGTAGAGGATGCCGCGGGTCAGCGAACACGCTCTCCATGTAGGGCGAGTAGCCGTTCATTTTGAAGGCCGCGACCGTGCGAATCCGCTCGCGAAAGTAACGCATCGTCGGAAGTGGCCCACGCGATACGTCGTCGGAGAGGATCCTCCAACGGAGGGCCGGTGCATCAGCGATGCGCACGCAGGGAATGTCCAGCGTCCCGCGCGCCGGTCTGGCGAGTTGCGCCAGCGTCGCAAAGGCGTAAAACGCGCCGTCTGAATCCGCTGCGTCGATCACGACGTGCTGCGCGTCGACGGCGAGCCGGTACGATTGCGCGACTCCGCCGACGAAGTGAACCGCGACATCGTCGTTAAGGGCCGCAGGCTGCAATGCGCGCAGTCCCAACGCTTGCCAACGCTCGTCGACCATTGCACGGGCTCCTGCATCGATGTCGCGCGGAACCCTGAGTCCGCGTGTACGGACCAGCGCACAAGAGGGGACGACGTCGATGTGTTGTGGCCGCGGAAGGAGATGCAACTCCGGCGTGGCCGCATCTCCCGAGGTACGTTCGACGCGAAGACCGCCGGTAAGGTCCAGACAAAACAAGGCGGCGAAGGCGAAGAGCGCCGACCGTCTCACGAGCGCGCCTTCGCGCGCCGCGATGCGGAACCTCGTTTGACGTTGCAGCGGACGGATTCACCGCCAGCCCGTGGAAGAGCCGCGCATGCATTTGTCGACCGCGGACTACGCCGTGATCGTCGCATTCTTCGCGGTCAACCTCGGCATTGGTCTCGCGTTTGCACGCCGCGGAGGCGCAAGCGTCGGTGAATTCTTTCTCTCCGGCAGAAGCGTACCGTGGTGGCTCGCAGGCACGTCAATGGTCGCGACGACGTTCGCCGTCGACACGCCGCTCGCCGTTACGGGGTTCGTCACGCAGCACGGCATCGCCGGAAACTGGGTGTGGTGGAGCTCCGTCATGTCCGGCATTCTCACGGTCTTCTTTTTCGCGAAGCTTTGGCGCCGTTCGCGCGTCCTCACCGACGTGGAGTTCATCGAGCTGCGCTACAGCGGCAAACCAGCAGCTGCACTGCGCTTCGTGCGCGCCATCTTTCAGGGCGTCCTCGTCAACACGATCGTCATGGGCTGGGTGAACCTTGCCATGATGAAGGTGCTTTCGCTGACGCTGCACGTTCCGAAAGTGGAAGCGCTCGCTGTCTGCCTGATCTTCACCGGCATCTACGTCTCGGTCGGCGGCTTCTGGGGCGTACTTGTCACTGACGTGCTTCAGTTCATCGTCAAGATGACGATGGCCATCGTGCTCGCCGTCTTCGCGGTGGCCGCGGTGGGTGGGATCGGCGCACTCGAAACGAAGCTGAGCGCGCTCGACGCGCTGCATGCAATCTCGACGGCCGGCGGATCCGTGCTTGCGTTTTTCCCCACGAGCAACGCCGCCTGGCTGCCAATCCTGACGTTCGTGACGTATATCGCGGTGCAGTGGTGGGCGTCATCCTATCCCGGCGCGGAGCCAGGCGGCGGCGGATACATCGCGCAACGAATCTTCAGCGCCAAGAGCGAAAATGATGCGCTCTGGGCGACGCTGTTTTTCAACGTCGCGCATTACGCGCTGCGCCCGTGGCCGTGGATTCTCGTCGCATTGGCCGCTCTCGTGCTGTATCCGCACGGCGTCGCCAGCCCGGACACCGGGAAGCCGGATCCGGAACTGGGCTACGTGCAGGCGATGATCGACTATCTCCCAGCGTGGATGCGCGGCCTCATGCTGGCCGGTTTCCTTGCCGCGTATATGTCCACGATCGGAACGCACCTGAATCTCGGTGCTTCCTATTTCACGAACGACCTCTATCGCCGTTTCATCGTGAAGCAGGCGTCAGAGCGTCACTACGTGCGCTTCTCGCGGTTGGCAACGCTGCTCGTCATGGTGCTCGCCTTCGCCGCCGCCTTCATGATGACGTCCGTCGGCGACGCATGGAAATACCTCTTCAACCTCACTGCGGGTGTGGGACTCGTGATGATCCTCCGCTGGTACTGGTGGCGCGTCAACGCTTGGAGCGAAATTGCGGCCTTAGCGGCGTCCGCAATCGTCTCCAACGTGCTGCTGTGGCTGAGTTTGACGGGACGCACGCTGTCCTTCGGGCTCGGGTCCTGGCACACAGCGCTGCACGGCTTTGCAGCGAGCGATCCGAACGCGCAGGCGAAGACCCTGCTCGTCACCGTTCCGATCGCGACGATCGCGTGGCTGATTGTCACCTTTTCGACGGCACCGGAGCCGGATGAACGGCTAGCAGCGTTCTATCGTAGGGTTCGCCCGAGCCCGGCAGGATGGCGGCGTATCGCGCGCCTCGCAGGAACCAGCGAAACAACGGAACCGCTGGGTGTCGATATCGTCGATTGGTTCGCCGGATGCGGACTCGTTTACGGCGCGCTGTTTGGGATCGGCAAGTTTGTCTTAGGCGATCCCATTACCGGTCTTGCCTACCTTGGCCTCGCGGTGTTCTGTTTGGCCATCATTTTACGCACGAGTATCATCACGGCGTCGCGGCCGGCGTCACAGGAAACGAGTTACGAGATCGGCGGGACGGCTTCCGGCTCGACCTCCGGCGGCTGAGGCGCGCGCTGCCGGCGGCGATCGAAGGCAACAGAAAACTCGCTCAGGATTGCGGGCAGTTCCGGCGCATCGGCTAAAGACGCGCGGTTGGCCAGCTCCACGAGCGCACGATCGGCTTGCGCCAGCCCGCGTGCCACATCGGCGTCGACGTCTGCCACATCGAGTCGCGTCGTAAAGATCTGATCGGGAAACTGGCAGCGAAAGATCGTCGCTTCCAACGCTTTCGCAGCGTCGGGTTCCAGTTTTCCGGCAAGCCGCTGCTGCACATCGGCGAGCGTGCTGCCGACCCAAGCACGCACCCGCTGATCGGTCTGGTGCCGAGAAATTTCGTCGAGGTAGCCTTTGAAGTCCGGAATCTGGGCTTGGAGGTACTCGATATCGCTCATCGTCTTTGCCACGGAAGTTCGATACCCTCAGGGATTCGGCGTGGTTGCAGCGTTTCTTAGTCGAGTGCGAGTCGTCTGGTCCGTTGCGGGACGCCGGCGGGCAAGCCAACGGCGATGGCATGGCCATGTGATGGGTCGCACAACGAAGCGAGGAAGCGGCTCCAAGCCGTACGCCTGCGCCCGACGTGCCAGCACGACGGCTCCAAGAACGCTGCCGAGGAACCGTTATGGTCACGACGGCGAAGCGCGGCTCGAAAAGAATCCGCCTGCGTCGTGCAGGCGTTCTTCTAACCGAGGTCACCGATTTTGGGGAAGCGAACGGAGGCGCCGTGGACGACGCCGGGCGGCTTATGGCGCGAGTCCGCGAGCGCGACGTCGCGGCTTTCGAAGCGCTGTACGACGCATATCATCGGCTCGTGTATGGCGTAGCGGTGCGGATGCTGGGCGACGCTGCGTCAGCGGAAGACCTGACGCAGTCAGTATTTTTGAAGGTCTGGAGTTCGCCGGAGTCGTTCAGCGCCGGAAATTTCGGCGCTTGGCTCGGACGCGTCACGAGGAACCGCGCACTGGACGTCATTCGCCGCCGCGCCGTGCGCGCCGAGGAAGAAATCCCGTGCGATATCCCGTTCGAAGGCTCGATCGACGACGCGGTCTTTGCGCGCATCGATGGCGAGCGCGTGCGCAGCGCCCTCTCAACGCTTCCCGCCGAACAGCGTTCGCTCATCGAAATGGGATTCTTCGACGGCGTGACCCATGAGGAGCTCGCACGCCGCACCGCCACACCACTGGGTACCGTCAAGACGCGGATTCGTTCTGGCCTACGCAAGCTGCGCTCGGCGCTCGAGGCTACCGTTCCAACATGATGGACCGCGAAGAGCTACTCGACGAGATTGCATCGCTGGCACTCGGCGTCTCGGAGCTCGATGCTGCGCGGCAATTGCGTGCGCGGGTTGCCTTGGATAACGAACTGCTCGCCGCGTATCAAGAACTTCGCGCTACCGCGGACCTTTTGGGTTACGCGGCCGAAGCACCGCCGGGCGCGCTGGACGACCTTCAACGTGCGCGCATGAAGGCCCGCATTTTGCGGCAGGTTCGCCCAACCGGTGCCGCGCCGGCGAAGGCCAGCGCCCGCGCGCGTTGGCTACCCTATCTCGTGAGCGGCCTCGCGCTTGCGGCGGCGCTGTTCGCCGTCGTGAACACGACCACGCTCACAAACCAGCTGAATACACAACGTCAACAGACCGCCGATCTGTTCGCGCCGGACAGCAAGCACTATCGCGTCGC
>JAFAXE010000062.1 GCA_019241305.1 Vulcanimicrobiota bacterium | reverse complement strand
GGCGCGTCCCAGAAACTCCAGTTGTCCGTCGGGGCGCAAGCGTGCGCGATCACCGGTGCGATACATGCGCGCTCCGGCGGCGCGCGCGAACGGATCGGAAACGAAGCGGGTCGCCGTCGCGTCGTCCAGATTCAGATAACCGAGCGCAACGCCGTCGCCGCCGACATACAACTCGCCGCACTCGCCAAGCCTCACAGGTCGGAGTGCATCGTCGAGCACGTACGCGGAGGAGTTCGCGATCGGCACCCCGATCGGAACGGCATCTTCCACGTCGGCCGTGATGCGGTACGCCGTGCTGAACACGGTATTCTCCGTCGGGCCGTAACCGTTGATGAGCGCGCAGGAGCGTGCTCGCCGAAGGAACTCGCGTGCGTGCTGGCGCGGAACGACGTCTCCGCCCAGCACGAGTTGACGCAAGCTGCCTGGTACGCGTACAGCGTCCTCGATGAAACGAACGAAGAGCGACGGCGTGAGGAACAGCGTCGTCGCGCCGAATTTCTCGATAGCCTCGATGAGCTCGCCGATGGAGAGAAGCCCGTGCCGCGGAATCACGAGGCGTCCACCGTTGAGCAGCGCTCCCCACACCTCGAAGGTCGATGCGTCGAACGCCGGCGGCGAGTGCATGAAGAGGGCATCGTCCTGAGCAAGATGGACGTAGTCGGCGCCGCGCACGAGTCGCAGCACGCCGCGATGCGTCACGCAAACGCCCTTGGGACGCCCCGTCGAGCCGGACGTGTACATGACGTACGCTGGCGACATCGGATCGACGAGTGCGTCTGCGACTGCGAGCGGTGCAGCGGCGATCGCGTCCGCATCATCGTCGACGCAGACCATCCGATGCGGTTCGCACGGGAGCGCATCGCGAAGCGCGCCCTGTGTGATGGTGAGGACGGCGGCGGCGTCGTCCAACATGAAGCGTAGCCGATCCGAGGGGTAACCAGCATCGAGCGGAACGTACGCCGCGCCGGCTTTGAGAACGGCCAGCATCGCGACCGGAACGTGCGCCGACCGTTCCAGCGCGATCGCAACCGCGTGGCCGGGACGAACCCCGCGCGCGCAAAGGTAACTGCATAGCCGGTTCGCACGGGCCTCGAGTGTCGCGTACGTCAGCATGCCAGTCGCGCTTTGCGCTGCGGTCGCGAACGGACGGCGCCGCACCTGCCGCGAGAAGACCTCCTGGATCGTCGCCGTGCGCTCGTAGGGCCGGGCGGCACCGTATAAGATCGCAGACACGTTACGTCACCAAGCGCAAGCGGCGAGCGCCCTCGTGAGCGCTTGCAAGCGCGACCTTGTAGCCGTCGCGCCATCCGCAAACCCCGGGAGGTGCCGGCGAGAGGCCGCGGCGCCGCAGCATTGCGTTGATCTTGTAGACGCGAGCCCGGCGGGCGTTCGAGCGAAGCGAACAGTTGATGCTGATCGCGACCGAGACGGCGTCGCCGTTGCGCACCCAGTGCGGTGCGTGAAGCGGGATGTGAAGAGCCATCCCCGGTCCAAAATGGAACGTCGCGGCGTCCACCTGACGCTCCTCGCGGTATCTCGCCGCGCTGAGATCGCCGCTATAGAACGCTTCCAGTTCGGTCTCGGTCAACACGGTACGATCGAATGGATCGAAGACGTTGACGATCTTCTCGCCGCGCAGCTGCAGAAGGAAGTTCGTTTCGGCATCGATGTGGTACGGCGTCACGCGCCGCGGCGAACTGATGATGAGCGTCGCGCGCGCCTTTTCGATGTCGGCGCGCAGCGTATCGCCGACCGCCTCCACCACCTCGGCGAGGACGCGCCGAAAAATCTGCCCGTAATCCCTGTCGTCCTCGAGTCCCTTCAGGAGGACGAGCGCGTCCGACGATGGCATTGCGGCGACCGTCTCCGCGAGGCTCTGGCGCGGCGCCTGCGAGCGCCATCCATCGCCGACCTGCGCCGAACCTGTGGCGGTATATGCGCTCCCAATTCGGCTGGCGAGCGTGACCAGATTTGCAAGATCGAAGGCACTGTTCTCGTGAAGGGCGTGTTGGAATGCGAAGCTGCGGCGGTTGTACGCGGCGCGCAGTGCAGCGTCGTCGACGTCGAGGAGTTGGTCCGTCATCGTGCTCGTCCGCGGCGCAGCGTGCGTCCAACCATGCGCCGCATCGGGATGGCGACGCGCATGGTGGCGGCTTTGGCGGCGTCTAGCGAAGGATGCTCTCCGAGCGCTGCCGGCTCGGTTCCGAGCCTGCGAAGGTAATGGTTGAAGGAACGCGTGCGGCCGCGCATTCGTCCTTGCGCCGTCTCGAAGGAAACGACGTACGAAACGGAACGGCCGCCGCTCGTCTCGACCCAGTGAGGCGCGTTCTGCGGCTGATGCATCCCGCGCCCGCCGGCGAGCGCGAACACATACTCACACGAGGAGTCGCGTTCGCCGAGCTCCAGTTGTCCGATGTCGACGACGCCCTTGACGTAGAACCGCTCCAACTCGTTTTCATGGACTGCGCGCGGCGCGTAGACGTGATATCGCTTTTCGCCGGCGATCTGGAAGAAGAACGAGATCTCGGGATCGAAGTGGAAGGGCGTGATCGTGTCGCCGGAGCTGATCAGCACGGAAGACTCCAGTCGAACGACCCGCTCCGCGCGCAGCGGTGCATGCATGCGCAGCAGTTCGGCAAAGATCTCGCTCAGCAAACGCCGAAACGCTGGATCGTAGCCTTCGGGGCGCTTCAGCAGGATGCGTCGCCTCTGGTGGTCCAGCAGGCGCAACGCTTCGCTTGGCCTCTGCGTATCGTGCTCGACGTCGTAGAACGGCGTATCGGCGCTTGGCGCACCGTCGGCGACGAAGGCGTCGCGGTCCGTGTATCGCTGCGCGAGGCGGTGCAGCGACGTCTCATCGAACAGTTCAAGCGCGCTTAGCTTGTGCTCGAACGCGAACGGAACGCGGTCAAACGATCGCTCGAGCACGGCGCTATCGACGCTTAGATGCATGCGTCTTGCCGCCTGAAGTACAATCCCGAGTATGCCGGGATCGTGTAGTCCGCGTGAAACGGGATCTCGCACGAGCAATCCGGCGACGTCCACGCGTCCACGAGGCGGTATCCCAATCCCTCGAGGTTCCGAAGAAGAGTCTCGCGATTGAACAGATGATAGGGACAGACGGCGGAGCCCATGTTGTGCAACGTCACGGCCGCAGGTCGGTCGGTCACGGGAACCTTGCTGAAGATGGCGTGCCGCGGGAGATCTCTGTGCGCTGCTAATGCTGCGAACGGGTTTTCGATGAACTGAATCGACCCGGACGCGAACAACAAGTCAGCCGTCTCGAGCGCCTCCAACCCAGTCGTGAACTGTAGCGAGCGCGGGTTGCCTTCACGCGACACCACCGCTCGTCCCAAGCGGACGACGGCCGGCACGTCGCTCACCCACCACGTTGTCGTCGGGGGAATCTCGAGGTAGCGGCGGTACGAGAAATACTTCAGTCCGACGTTGCCGCCCCAGTCGAAGACGCTACGGCACTCCGGCAAGAGCCGCGTCAACCAGTACAGCACTGGATAGTCGTAGGGCCAAATCTGCAGCCATTCGTCGAGGACGCGGCTGGCGGAGGGTTCATTATCGTAGCCGACGAGGCGCCTCGGGGGAACGTGCGCACGGGCGTTCGGGAAATCGGGATAGATGCCATGAAACATTCGAACGCGTCCGCCCGCGCGATCGAAATATCGGCCGTACGCATGGCTCGCGACGTGCCGCAACAGCGGAATCCGGCCGGCATGCCGGGCGAGCCTGACCGCGCCGGTCACGGGTGTGCCCACAGATGCCGCGTGACGCGGCGCACGGATCTCGTCGAGCCGTACACGCCGCGCTTGATGCCGTCGATGAAGCGCGACTGTCGCGGGGGGGTCGGCCGCAGTCCGCTCCTCCGCAGCCAATGGTTAACGCGGTAGATGTCGGCGAGCTCCCGGTCGTGCTCGTGAAAATTGATGCTGAGCGAGACCGACACCTCAGGACCGTTTTGCACCCAGTGTGGCGCGTTGATCGGCATATGCACGCCGCGCCCAGGAAGCAGCTCGTGCACCGCCGCACGATCCTGGTACTGAGGCTTGTAGACGGCGGCGTTGTTGTCGACCGTCCAGAACCGCTCGATCTCTTCCTCCGGTAACACCTCGCGATCGTAGCGGTCGAAAACGCTGACGGTCTTGGTCCCGCGAATCTGCAGCAAAAAGTTGCACTCGCGGTCGATGTGATAGGTGCTCACGCGGTGCGGCGAGTTGATGAAGATGATGGCATTTGTCAGTTTCATGCGCCGCCGAAGGCTGCGGCCCGCGAGGGCGATGATCTCGTCGATGCAGGTATCGAGAATCGCGGCGTACGCAGGGTCCTTTTCCGCCTTGCGCAACACGATCCACGCATCGGCCGTCTCGATACGGCGAAGCAGTTCGTCGATCGGGACCTCGCAGATCGGGAGGTCGTCCCAGCGCTGTCCTACCTCGGCCCGGCCCGCATCGTAGTAGACGTCGCGCGGATCCCGCGCCAGCCTTTGAGCGAGCGCTAAGAGACGGCTCGCTTCGAACAGCGGATGGCCTCCGAGTGCGTGCGCGAAGTCAAACGCTCTTCGGTCGAAAAACCGTTGGAAGCGTTCGCTATCCATAAAAAGGAGCGGCGCGCTCACTCGGGAGGCTCCGCGAGCACCGAAGAAAGCGTTGCAGCGAGTTCCCCGATGCGGTCGCGCAACCCGTTGACGTGGCCTCCGGCGAGCGAGATAAGGCGGATGCCGTTCGCGACGGCGCCCCATCCTGCGGATGGCTCACAGACGGCGGCGCGCTGTTCGCTGCTCCATAACAGCGTGACGGTGCCGTCGTAGCGGGCCGGATGGTACGTCAGCGCGGCGCTTAAATGAACGAAGCCGTTTTCGTTGTCGTCGTCTTTACCGTGATGCCCGACCTCAGGAGCGGAACACGTGCCCGGTTGCATCTGCAGCAGCGCGCGCAGACGTCCCATGCCAAAGCGCGCCGTCACGGCAGGTCCAAGCGCAAGCGCCGCACCGAGTCGCGCAATGTTGTAAGCGAGGCTCTCCCGAACGCGCGCGGGGAGCACTTTGCAGCGTGCCGCGGCGCATACCAGTTGGTCGATGAACGGGTACCGCCGCCGGGGCAGCGGCGACGCGTTGATCAGGAGCAGCTGCTCGACAGTTTCTCCCTCGGCGCGCAACAGGCGAGCAACTTCAAACGCGACGAGGCCTCCGACGCAGAAGCCGCCGAGGAGATAGGGTCCTCGGGGCCGCTCGGCGCGAAGCCGTGGCAGATAATCACGAGCCATCGCTTCAATCGTTGTCAGGGACGCCAAACCCGCAGTACCGTGTGGCGCCACCGCGTGCAGCGGCTGATCGTCGCCGGCGGCCGCGGCGAGCGTCGCGCAGTAACGGCCCCCGGCGTAGAGATCGCTGTGAAAGAAGAAGAACGGCGTCCTCGTTCCGCTCGTGTTGTAGCTCACGATCGTGCCGTGCTCGTCGTGCATCGGACGTCCCGCGATCGCATCGATGCGGGCTGCCAGCGCAGCAACCGTCGGCTCTTCGAAAAGGGTACGCAGCGGAAGCATCGTCCCGATCGCCGCAGCGATCCGCGCCTGCAATCGTACCGCGAGCAGTGAGTGGAAGCCGAGCGCGAAGAGGTCATCAAGGCGTCCCACGTCGTTGCGGTGCAGGACGTCCCGAACGACTCCAGTGACGGCGCGTTCTGTGGGCGTGCGGGGCTCATCGCTCAGGCGAGGTTCCTCGCCAGCCAGCACTTCGGCGGGAAGGCGCGGCCGATCGAGCTTTCCGTTCGGCGTACGGGGCAACGCGTCGAGCGCGACGATCCGCGCCGGAACCATGTACGCCGGCAAGAACGCCGCAATCCGTTCGCGCAACCCCCTCATCCACCGAACGTCGTCTCCTGCCGAAAAGCGTCGGACGACATACGCGCACAGCCCGGCGTCGTCGCGCCCCTCGTTCGCGATGATCACCGCGGCCTCGGCGACGTCCGGCTGACGCAATAGTACGGACTCGATCTCCTCCAGTTCGATCCGAAAGCCGCGCACTTTGACCTGGCGGTCGAGCCGGCCGAGAAATTCGAACGTGCCATCCGCTCGCAAGCGAACGAGGTCTCCCGTCCGATAAAGACGCGCATCTCCCGAATCGCCGAATGGATTGGCAACGAAGCGCGCTTGCGTCATCTCGGGTTGGCCGATGTACCCCAGTGCGACGCCGTCGCCGCCGATGTGCAGCTCGCCCGGAACACCCGGCGGTACCACCCGCCCTTGCGTATCGAGCACATGAAACGTCGTATTGGCGATGGGACGCCCGATGGAGACAGGAGTACTCTCACGCTCGACGCGCTGTACCGACGACCAGATCGTCGTCTCGGTCGGACCGTACAAGTTCCACAGTTCGGTGCCGTGCAGCAGAAGCCGGTCGGCGAAGCCTCGCACCAGCGGTTCGCCGCCGCAAAGCATCCGGAGCGCCGGACGCCCCTGCCAGCCGGCGTCCAAGAGGAGACGCCACGTGGCGGGCGTCGCCTGCAGAACCGTTGCGCCGTATCGGCGCAAGATGCGCAGAAGCGTCTCGCCGTCGTTCGTCTCGCACTCCTTTGCGATGACGAGCGTAGCACCGCAGACGAGCGGCCCAAACAGTTCGAGCGCGGCGATATCGAACGAGACCGTCGTGACGGCGACGAGGACGTCGCGGTCGGTAATCCCAGGCCGTGCGCGCATCGACCACAATAGATTGACGAGCGAGCGGTGGCGGACTGCGACGCCCTTCGGGGTTCCGGTCGAACCGGAGGTGTAGACGACGTACGCGGCGTCGTCCGCGCGTGCGCGCTCTACCGCATCGAAGCGCGCTCGTCGCGGGCCTCGTGCATCGACGGTGACTGTCGGAACGCGCAAATATGCCACGTGGCCTCGCAGGGCGCGCGTCGTGACGATGGCAGCTAACCCGGCATCCTCGGCAATGAAGCGAATGCGGTCTGCAGGATGGTCGGGATCGAGCGGCACGTAGGTGTTTCCGCTCCCGAGCACGCCCAACAAAGCGATCACGAGTTCCGCAGAGCGATCGACCAGAACGCCGATGCGCAAGCCAGCCGTGCCGAGGCGCGTCCGCAGCACGTGCGCCAATCGCCGGGAGCGATCTCGCAGTTGCGCGTACGTGACCGATTCGTCTGCGGAAACGACCGCCGTTGCATCGGGGTGGCGCATCGCCTCTCTTTCGAACAGATCGACCACGGTTTGGTCAGCGGGATACGGCGAGCGCGACGGATTCGGCGCGGCGATCGCGCGCTCGTCCTCTTCAGTGAGGATAGGAATCGCCGCGATGCACTGCGATGGATCTCGAGCGATCGACCGTAAGACCAGCACGAAACGCTCCAACAACGCAGTGACAGTTTGGTGATCGAAGAGGTCCACGTTGTATTCGCACGAGGCGCGCCAACCTTCGGGCCGTTCCACCATAAAGAAGTTCAGGTCGTACAGTGCGCCGGCGGAGCGCGACGGCATATCGACGAGCCGGAACGTTCCGTACGTCGCGTTGCGAATGAACGAGCGTTGGAAGATGAAATTCGTGGAGAACAGCGCGTTGCGGCTGGGGTCCCGTTTCGGGTTCGCAAGTGCGATGAGCCGCTCCAGCGGAAGGCTGCGCGCCTCCACGCTTTCGAGCACCGCGTCGCGCGCGCGCGCTAAGAGTTCAGAGAACCTCGGGTTGCCCGAAAGGTTGCAGCGCAGTGCGATGGTGTTGATGAAGCATCCAACGAGGTCCTCGAGCGCAACGTCATCGCGCCCGTGCACTTGCGTCCCGAGCGCGATGTCGGTTTCCCCGGAGTGGCGGTGTAGCACAACGAGCAGCGCCGCGTACGCCGTCATGAACAGCGTGCAGCCTTCGCGCCTGGAGAGGTCGGCGAGCGCGTCGGTCAACTCGCGCCCGAGGAGGATCGACGCGATCGCGCCGTTTGACGTCTGCACTGTCGGGCGTGGACGATCCGGCATCAGTTCGAACTGCTTGTAACCGTCGAGGCAACGCCGTGCCGACGTCTCGGCGTACGAATCGGCGTTGCGTTCTTCGCGCTCGAAACGCGCGACGTCGGCGTATGTCGTTGGAAGGATGGGAAGATTGGGCTCACGCCCGTTCCCAAGCGACTCGCAGATCTCGCCCATCTCGCGCGCGAGGATCCCAATCGACCAGCCGTCGCAGACCGTATGGTGTGCGGTGACGAGGAGGACGGAAACAGAGCGATGGAGGACGAGGCGCGTCACGCGCACGAGCGGCGCGCGCGAAAGGTCGAACGGCCGGTGGGCCTCTCGGTCGCTGTGCCGGTCCACTTCCGCCGGAACATCCTCCTCGGGAAGTGCGCGCAGATCGATCACGGCGATCGAAAAGGGAACGCTCGCCGCCACCAACGCTATGGGCTCGCCGTCAACGGTTTCGAATGACGTCCGCAGCGTTTGGTGGCGCTCGATGACGCGCCGCCATGCCTCTTCGAGGATCGCCGTCGACACGTCGCCTTCGAGCCGCCAACGCACGGCGACGTTGAGTCCAGGGTTTCCCGGGTGAAGACGTTCCTCGAACCAGAAGCGCTGCTGCGCTTGCGTGCAGGGAAAGCACTGTGCGCCGGGCGCGCCGCGGAGCTCGATCACGACAGGTGTGTCGCCAACTCAGCGATTGTGCGGTGTGCGAAGAGCTGCTTGGCATGGAGCCCAATCCCTTGTCGGTTGGCGCGCGCCGTGATTTTGAAGAGCTGAATCGAGTCTGCGCCGAGCGCAAAGAGATCGTCCATCGTTCCGACGCGTTCTCGCTGCAAGACCTCGGCGCAAATCTGGGCGAGCGCTTCTTCTAGACGGTTTTCGGGCGGACGGTACCCGGGCGCGCCGCTTGAAGTCTCTTCGGGTTGTGGAAGCGCACCGCGATCGAGCTTTCCGTTCGGAGATCTCGGAAGCGCCGCGACGCGCACCCACGCCGTCGGCACCATGTACGCCGGAAGCCCGGAACCGAGCGCGCGCTCCAACTCTGCGACCGTCACGGCCTCTGGCTCGCGCTCTGCGTAGTATGCTACAAGGCGTGCGCCCTCGGCCGCACCGCGCAGCTCGACTGCGGCCTCGCGCAAGCCTGGCTGCTGCCGCAGGAGCTCTTCGATCTCGCCGAGCTCGATGCGAAAACCGCGTAGCTTTACCTGGCGATCGGTACGGCCAATCAGTTGGATCTCGCCGGAGGGAAGAACGACCGCCACATCGCCCGTGCGATACAGACGTCCCGCTCCGAAGGGATTGTCGATGAATCGTTCGCGCGTGAGTTCGGTGCGGCCAAGGTAGGCGATCGCAACCCCGTCACCGCCGATATGGAGATGTCCGGGCGTTCCGATCGGCACGAGCTCGTCTGCCGAATCGAGCACGAAGAACTGCGTGTTTGCGATGGGGCGGCCGACGGTGATCGGCCCCGTTGCCGCGACGCGTCCGCACGATGACCAAATCGTCGTTTCTGTCGGGCCGTACATATTCCAGAGCGTGCCGCCGCGCGCCAGCAGCGCATCCGCCAAGGCGCGATCGAGCGGCTCGCCGCCGCACAGCATCACGAAATCTGCCGCGGGCCGGAAATCCGCCTCGAGTAGCAAGCGCCACGTCGAGGGTGTCGCCTGCAGCATCGTTGCGCCGGTCCGCTCGAGCGTTTGTGCCAAGCGAAAGCCATCGAGTGCATCGTCGCTCGTCGCGATCGCGACGCGCGCACCGGCGACCAGGGGCAAGAACAGCTCGAGCGCCGCAATATCGAACGCGATGGTCGTCACCGCCAGCAGCGCGTCGTCGCGCGTCACTCCCGGTTCGCGTGCCATCGCGCACAGCAGATTGACGAGCGATTGGTGCGCGACTTCGACACCTTTGGGCTTACCGGTCGATCCCGAGGTATAGATGACGTAGGCGCGGTCGCGCGCGCAGGTTTGGTGTGACGGCCGGAGCGCCGGAGCCGCTTGGATGGTTGCAGCGTCATCGCTCAGTGCCACGATCGTTCCGGCGTACGGTATTTGGGAGGTGAGACGGCGGTCGCGGACGACGAGAGCATCGGCGCCGGCGTCTTCGAGCATGAACCCGAGCCGGGCGACGGGATGCGTCGGATCGAGCGGAAGGTACGCAAATCCGGCCTTGAGCGTCGCCAGGAGCGCGACCAGCATGTCGAGAGAGCGGTCCACGCAAATCGCGACGATCCCGGTTTGCTTCAAAACGACGCGTTTGAGATGGTGTGCCAGCCGGTTGGCGCGGCGGTCCAGCTCGCGGTACGTCAGCCCCTGATCGCCGCATGATGCCGCGACGGTATCGGGCTGTTCGTCAACCCGCGCTTCGATGAGCCCGTGCACCGTCGCCTCGCGCGGATACGGCACAGGGCTTGCTTGGAGCGCAACCAGCACCTCGCGTTCGTTCTCGGGCAAAAACTTCGCCTTCGCCACCGGCACGTCTGCGTCGCGTACGATCGCGTCGAGCATCCCGCGGTAGCAGCAAAGCCAGCGCTCGATCGTCGTCTGATCGAACAGTGCGGCGTTGTAGTCGCAGTCGATCCGTAGGCCGTCGGCCCCTTCGACGACGTTAAAAAAGAGGTCGAACGCCACCGCCGCTTTCGGATTCGGTGTCACGCTCCCGTGCAGCGCCGGGAGCTGCAGAGAATCCGCGAGCCGCTCGAGGTTGAACTGAACCTCGGCGAGAGGTAGCCGTCCGACTTCGCGCTGCGGAGCGATCCGTTGCACCAGTGCGCCGAGCGTCGTCCCCTGGTGATCGTGCGCGCCGAGGACGGCGCGCTTGGTAATCGCGAGCAGATCGTGCAGGCGTGCCTCGTCGTTCCAGCGGCTGCGTATGGGCAGCATGTGAACGCAGTGCCCCACCATCGGTGCATCGTCGAGTTCTGCTTGGCCCGCGACGGGAACTCCGACGACGATGTCGCGCTGATCCGCAAGCCGACCCACGAGTGCAGTAAAGGCAGCCAGCAGCGTGACGAACAGCGTGCATCCATGGCCTGCACCGGCGGCGACGATCGCGCGCTGCGTCGCCTCGTCGATGCGGATTGTACGTGTCCCGCCCGAAAACGATCGCAGTTCGGTCCGCGGGCGATCCGTCGGCAGCGCGAGCGGCACGGGGAGGTCCGCAAACTGCGCTTGCCAGTAGGACTCGATGCGCGCTCGCTCCTCGTCCGTTCGCAACGACTCGTGCCGCGCGTAGTCTCGGAAAGGCCGCGGCGGTGGAAGCGTCGGCATCGCACCCCCAACGAGCGCGCCGTAGGCGGCTGCAAATTCGCGGAGCAGCACGTTCATCGACCAGCCGTCGCAGACAATGTGGTGAGCCGTCAGCACAAAGACGTGATCGTCGGCGCCTGCCTGTAGGAGATGACCGCGCACAAGCGGTCCGCGCGCGAGATCGAACGGCGTGCGAGCCTCAGCTGCGATCGCGGCGTCGACGGCTGCCTGCGGATCCATCGTCGCGGAAGCGTCCGTCGTCGCCAACGTGAATGTGACGCGCGGCGCGATGCGCATCGTCTCTCCTGTCGCGTCGAACGACGCGCGCAGTGCCTCGTGTCGCGCGACGAGCAAATCCCACGCGCGCGCGAACGTCGCACGATCGAGCGTCCCCCGAAGACGCAGCGATACGGACTCGTTGAAGGCGCACGACGCCTCATCGGAGAGTTGCGCCGCCAGCCAAATCTCCGTTTGCTGCTCGGTGAGTCGCAAGTGCTGCTCTCGGACCGTTAGGATGCCGGCACTCTGTAGCGCGTCGAGGCTCTCTTCGAACGCCGCGACGATGCGACCCAGATCGGCCGGCGTGTGCGCAACGGTCAAGAAGCACGGGAAGCCTTCTTGGACGTAGACGCCGCGCAATCGAAGGTGGTAGTGCAGCAGGTTGCCGAGGCGGTCCGCCGGCGACATGTCGAGGAAGAAGAAGCTTCCGAAAGACTCGATGCGCCGCTCGATCCCGCGGCTCGCAAGCGTATCGTTGAGCCGCGTCACGAGCGACGACGTCGCGTCGGTGACGGATTGCTGGAGGGCGACTCCGTGCTCTTCGATCGTGCGAAGCACGGCGCAGACCGCCGCCATGGTAAGCGGATGCCGCACGAACGTTCCGGCAACGAACGTCGGCGCAACGCCGGGGAACGACGCGTCGCCGAATTGCCAGGCGCCCCCATCGAGCGCGTCCATGAAGCGCGCGTTCCCTGCAAGCACGCCGATCGGTAAACCGCCGCCGATCACCTTGCCGTACGTCGCCATGTCGGCGCGGATGTCAAAGAGTCCCTGAACGCCCGCGGGATGGACGCGGAAACCAGTGACGACCTCGTCGAAGATGAGTGCGCTGCCCGAAGCCACGGTGATTGCGCGCAGTTCCTGCAGAAACGCGCGCGGCTGCAAACCGGGATGACGGCTCTGCACCGGCTCGACGAGAACGGCAGCCACCTCAGTTTTGTGTTCCCGAATCCATTCCAGGCTTTCCGTCTCTCCGTAACGGAGGAGCGTCACGTTGTGCAAGGATTCCGCCGGGATACCGGCGACCGCCGGCATGGTCTGGGACGTCCCGCCCTCTCGTCGCCCCAACACCTCGTCGAACTGACCGTGGTACGAGCCCTCGAATGCGACGATCACGCTGCGCCCGGTGACCGCCCGCGCGACGCGCAGCGCCGCCATGACCGCTTCCGAGCCGGTGTTGCAAAAGCTGACACGTTCGTTTCGCGTGATGCGGCAGAAGCGCGTCGCAGCCTCGTTTGCGAGCGCCGTCTGCGGGCCGATCGCGAAGCCGCGACGCAGTTGCTCGTCGACCGCTTCGGTGACAAACGGCGGCGCGTGCCCAAAGAAAACGGAACCGAAGCCGTTGAGCAGATCGATGTACTCGTTGCCGTCGATGTCCCAGATCCGCGAGCCGGCGGCGCCGTCGCAGTAAATCGGGTACACCATCTCCTTCCAGTCGAGACGAAAGCCCGCCGCGACGCGAGGGTCTGCGAGCACCTGCCGGTACCGCTGCGTCGTCTCTTTCGAGCGAGGCGTCTTGGCGACGGTGGCCGCAACGAGTTGTTCGATGTGCCGCCGCTGCTCGTCGGTGGGCGGCTCCAGTCGCTGACGCCGAGATGGTGCCCGCAGTGACCGCCACGAGAGCGGTTCCTGCACGGCGTTCGCAGACGGCACATCCTTTGGAGCAGGGCTCTGCGGCGTTCGCGCTGCGGTGATATGCGCGCACAGCGACCGTAACGTGCCCAGATCGTCGAGAAGGCGGCGAAACGCGACGTCGACGCCGAGCCGCGCGCGAATCTGCTGCGCAAAGCGGCCCAACAAGAGTGAATCGAAACCGAGTTCGGTAAAGCTTGCGTCATGGTCGCCGTCGCTCATCGAGTTGCCCGTGAGTTCCGCGAGCAGCGCGACGACGCGCTCGACAACGTCGGTGTCCGCTGCACCGCTTCCCGCGCAGACCGCCTCGTCCGAATCCGGACCAATCGCGTCGTCCTTGCCCTCCGGAGCGTCCCCGTCGTCCCCGGCCCAATACCGCACACGCTCGAATGGATAGGCCGGCAGCGACGTCCGGCGCGCACCGGATTCTTGAGTTTCCTGCCACGCAATCGGCGCGCCGCGCGTCCATAAGCGGCCCGCCGCGTCGAGCACCGACGCCGTTTCGCCGTGCGCGTCGGCGCCTTCGGAAAGCAGGCTCAGGGCGATGCAGTGCTCCTGTTTTGCCGTACCGGCTCGCGCCATCGCGGCAAGTGCGCTTCCCGGTCCAACTTCCAACAGCGCGGTTGCACCGGACGCTGTAAGCGTCCCAATGCCGTCGGCAAAACGCATCGTAGCGCGACAGTGACGTGCCCAATACTCGGAGGAGGTCGCCTGCTGGGGCGTGATCCATGTACCGGTCGCACAGGAAACGTAGCGCTGCGCCGGTGCACGGAGCCGCATACCGGCGATCATGCGCGTCAGCGGCTCAATCGCCGGCTCCATCATCGAGGAGTGGAACGCGTGTGAGGTCGCCAGCCGCCGCGTGCCGGCGCCCTGTTTGCTCGCGACGATTGCGAACCGCTCGACGGCGCGCTCTGGGCCTGCGATGACGCATAGGGAAGGGGCGTTGACCGCCGCCAAGCTGAGCTCGCCATCGAGCAATGGGACGACGTCGTCTTCCGGTAAGCGAACGGCGAGCATTGCGCCGCTGGGAAGGGATTGCATGATGCGGCCGCGCTGCACGACGAGGCGCAGCGCATCCTCGAGTGCGAACACGCCTGCGAGCGTCGCGCACACATATTCGCCGACGCTGTGACCGAGCGTCGCAACTGGAGCGATCCCGAGCGCTTCGCAGAGATGCGCAAGCGCGTATTCGACGCAGAACAGCGCGGGCTGCGCGATCGCTGTTGGAGTCAGCGCCTCGCGACTGACGGCGGAGGTGTAGAGCAGCGAGCGGAGATCCAGCCCGTCCGCACGCACGAGGTCCGCGCAGTGGTCGAACGCTTCGCGGTACGCGCGGAAACGGGCGTAGAGACCCGCCCCCATGCGCGCGTACTGCGCGCCTTGGCCAGGGAAGAGGAAAGCGATGCGCTCTTCGCGCGGCACGTCGCACTCTTCGATCCGCGTGGTCGCGCCGAGCAGCTTTTGTGCGGCCTCTTCGCCGTTCGTCGCGACGATTGCGCGGCGGTACAAAAATTCCCGGCGTCCCGACTGCAACGTGAGCGCCACGTCGGCCAGTGGCACGTCTTGCTCGTGGCGCACGTGGTTGGAAAGCCGTGCACAGGCGGCACGCAGCGCCGTACCGGTGCGCGCGGAGACAACGATTGCATGTGGCTCACGCGACACGCGTGCAGCCCGCGCAGTCGGCGCTTCCAACGCGAGGTGCACGTTGGTCCCGCCAATCCCGAACGCGCTCACGCCTGCACGGCGTGGCTCGCGGTCGGGTGGCCAGGCGACCAGCGTCGTGTTGATTGAAAACGGAGTTTGCTCGAGATCGATGTAGCGATTCGCCCGACGGAAGTGCAGCGTGGGCGGAATCGTCCCGGTACGAACGACGAGCGCCGTCTTGATGAGTCCCGCCATCCCAGCAGCGACATCGAGATGCCCTACGTTCGGCTTGACGGATCCAAGCGTGCAAAAACGTTCGCCTTGGCCCACCGCGCCGAACGCATCCGCAAGCGCCGCCACTTCGATCGGATCGCCCAGCGGCGTGGCCGTACCGTGACACTCCACGAAGCCGATGGAACGCGGCTCGAAGCCCGCCATATGATGCGCAGCCGCGATTGCGGTGCGCTGCCCGTCGGCACTCGGCGCGGCGTATCCCACCTTCGTTGAACCGTCGTTCGTGATCCCGTATCCGCGGATGACGGCGGCGATTGCGTCGCCGTCTCGCTCCGCGTCCTCGAAGCGCTTGAGAACGACGACGCCGGCGCCCGCGCCGAAGACCGTCCCGCTCGCAGCGTCGTCGAACGTGCGACAGCGACCATCCGATGACAGAATTCCGCCGGCGAGATGCGGATATCCGCGCTGCTGCGGAAACGAGATTGAAGCCGCGCCGGCCAGCATCATGTCGGCTTGGCGCAGAGTAAGTGCCTGGCACGCCTGAACGACCGCGACGAGCGACGTCGAACAGGCAGACTGCACGGTCATCGCGGGGCCGCGCAGACCGAGCTTATACGAAATGCGGGTCGCAAGAAAATCGTGGCCTGAACCGATCAGTTCGGCAAAACTTCCGGCCTGGTAGTCGTGGGTGAAGCGCTCGATCGATGCGGCATCCCGTAAAACGTGCCGCAGAAAGTACGAACTGACGCTGCAGCCGGCAACGACGCCGATTGAGCCGGCATACCGTGCCGGATCGTAGCCGGCGTCCTCGAGCGCTTCCCACGAACACTCGAGCAGGACGCGGTGCTGCGGGTCCGTCAGTTCCGCTTCGCGCGGCTGCATGCCGAAGAAGGCGGCATCGAAGCGATCGGCTTCCGGCAGAATCGAACGCGCGCGCACGTAGGCGTCGTAGCGGCGTTCGGCCGCACGGGCGCTGGGGTCTAATGCCTCCGGCGCGATCTGAGAGATGCTCTCGACGCCTTCGCAGAGATTCTTCCAGAATCGCGCGACCGACTCGGCGCCGGGGAACCGTCCCGACATGCCGACGATCGCGACGGCGCACGCCTGGCCATTCATGCGATCGTCATGTCCAAAATGGGCTATGCGACGTTTCCTGCATCATTGCCGATGTTTCATACTATCGAAAAGCCCGGCGCGCAATAGCCCCGAAACGAGGGGTTTCTTGATACCCCTAGTTTGGGAGATTGTCAGGTGCCTGCGCTTCGCGCTATCGTCTCTCGACCGAGATGATGAACGTGATGCTATACCGAGATTTTCTCAAGCGCTGCGCCGGTTGCACTGCGGTGGTCTTTGCGCTCAGCACCGCGCCGGGATGGTCCGCAGTACACGCGGGCGATCGCCTGCGCGTCACCGTCTATAACCACCCCGAGCTTTCGGGCCAAGCCGTCGTCAGCGCTGAAGAGGCGTTGTCTTTACCGCTCGCCGGGACGGTGAAGGTGCACGGTCTTGAGACGGCCCAAGTCGCGGCGCGCATCGAAGCAGCGCTCCGTCCGTACCTCCGGTATCCCGCCGTAAACGTGGAATTGGCAGCGCAGACGTCGTCGCTCTTCGTCTCCGGTGGTCCCGGAGGCGTCGTCCGCTACGAACCGGGCGAAACGCTCGTCGCGGCATTAGGCGATCTCGGCCCCGGCGGCGAAAACGGATCGCAAGGGCACGGGCTTACGAGCCTCGAGCATTCACGTGTCGACCTTCGCCGCGTCGGAATCACGCGCAACGGCATCCGAATCGCAACGTACGACGTACGCGTTCTAGCGGCGCGCGGAGAGGGCGGCCCAACGCTCCATCCGTCCGATACGATCGACTTCGTCGACAAGCCGATCGCCGTGCACATTCTGGGCGACGTCGTCCATCCGGGTGCAGCGTACGTCGACGCGGACGAAACGATTGCCGACGCGCTGGACCAAGTCGGCGGTCCAGCGCCGACCGCAGCAACGGCGAATCTGACGCTTCGGCGCGACGATGCGACGAGCACCGTAGCGCTGGGTGATCCCGTCCTTCGTGAACCGGCGCGCAGGGGCGACGTGCTCGTCGTGCCGACTGCGCCGCGCGTGAGCGTCGTGGGGCTCGTAGAACGCCCTGGGCCGATCGCGCTCAAGACCAACTTCACGCTGCTGAACGCGCTCTATCAGGCGGGTGGCCCGACGAAGTGGGCGGACCTCAGGCGCGTCGCCGTCATCCGCAGCAGCGCCCCGGCGACGTACGACCTCGTGCGGCTCGCGCATGGTGACGTAGCACAAAACCCTGTGCTGCGCGACGGCGATCTCGTCTTCGTCCCTGAAGGGCACAAGGCCGACGTGTTGCCGATCTTTCAAAGTCTGCTGCCGCTGCTTTATCTATTTCCGAGATGACGGGAGCGCTCCGCACCGCGACGCTGATCTATCGGGAGAAGCGCCTCGCGCGTCGGATCCGGCGCGCGGTCGACGTGACAATCGCGCTGCTCCTGTTGGTCGCCGTCGCGCCCGTGATCCTCGTCGCCTGTGCAGCGATCCTCGTGGAAGACGGGCCACCCGTGTTCTTCCGGCAGCGGCGTGCCGGACGCTTCGAGCGTACCTTCGTGATTTACAAACTGCGCACGATGAAGCGGGCGGCGTGTGGCGACGAAATGTCGCCGGCGACCGTCGACGATCGGCGCATCACGCCGGTCGGGCGCCTCTTGCGACGGACGTCAATCGACGAATTACCACAATTGTTCAACGTTCTGCGCGGAGAGATGTCGCTGATCGGGCCACGCCCGGAGATGCAGTCGCTCGTGCAGCGGTACGAACCGTGGCAACATTTGCGGCACCTCATCGCACCGGGGATTACGTGCATCTGGCAAACGACATGCCGCTCGACGGTTCCGCTGCACCGTCCGGAGGCGACGGCGCTCGATCTCGAATATATCGAAAGGGCTTCGCCGCTCTTCGACGTCGCGCTGTTGGCGCGCACCATCACGTCGGTCCTATCGCAGCGAGGGGCGTTCTAATCGTGCGGCCGGTCTGCATTGTGGGAACCGGCTACGTCGGG
Organism: Vulcanimicrobiota bacterium; assembly: GCA_019241305.1. GTDB lineage: Bacteria > Vulcanimicrobiota > Vulcanimicrobiia > Vulcanimicrobiales > Vulcanimicrobiaceae > JAFAXE01. The sequence goes on along the minus strand of JAFAXE010000062.1, from coordinate 9,479 downwards.
ATGGCGTGCATGCTCGGCCTCGCCGAGCTCGGTTGGGTCGTGCACGGCTACGATATCGTGCGCGATCGCATCGATCGGCTGCGCAGAGGGATTCCGCCGTATCGCGAGCCGGGGCTCGACGAGATTCTGCGCAAGCACGCCGAGACCGGGCGCGTGCGCTTTTTCGACGATCTTGAGGATGCGGCGCGCGACGCAATGGTCATCGTCGTCGCGGTAGGAACGCCGGCGCGCGACGATGGCTCCGCCGACATTGCCGGCCTGCGAGCGGCGCTCGAAGCGTTGTCCGAGGTGGAATTTGCCGTGCGGCCAACCGTCGCGATTCGCTCGACGGTGCCGCCCGGAACGACGGATCAGTTTGCAGCGCTCGTCGAGCAGCGCTGCGACCTCGTGTACGCGCCGGAATTCTTACGCGAAGGCAGCGCCGTGCACGATTTTCTTCATCCCGACCGCATCGTGGTAGGCTGTACGGCGCCGGACGCCGGCCTTGCCTACGCGCGCCTTCTGCAGGGCCTCGAGCGACCGCTCATCTTCACCTCGCGCCGCAACGCCGAACTCATCAAGAGCTGCTCCAACGCGTTCCTGGCCCTCAAGATCAGTTTTGCGAACGAGATCGCGGCGCTGTGTGACTCTCTCGGCGGCGAATCCGACGACGTGTTGCGTGGAATCGGCTACGACCGGCGAATCGGCGGCGAGTTTCTGCGTCCCGGCATTGGTTTTGGTGGGCCGTGCTTCGAGAAAGACGTTCGAAGCATCGAATACGTCGCATCCCAGCGGCAACTCGATCTCCAGCTGTTCTCCGCAACGCTGCGCGTGAACGATGCGCAGCCGCGGCGCGTCCTGCAGTCGCTGGAACGCGAGATGGGAACGCTCGCGGCTGCGACGATCGGCGTGTGGGGACTAGCCTTCAAGGCCGGGACTGACGACGTCCGGGACTCGCTCGCGCTGCGCATTGTCGATAGCCTCGCTCGGCGAGGAGCGCGCACGGTGGTGTACGACCCGTACGTGCACGTCGCGCGTCTCCCGGCCGCAAGTCGATTGACGACGTCGGCGTTGGAAGCGGCAAATGCCGACGCGTTGCTCGTGCTGACGGAATGGCCGCAGTTCGCGGCCTACGATCCCACAGAATACGGACCGTCGATACGGCGGCGCATCGTTGTCGACGGTCGTAACATTCTCGATCCCGAGCGCGTCACGGCCGCGGGCCTTCGGTACGTCGGCGTCGGTCGCGAGTCGTCACCCTGCCCAAAACGGCTGACCGCCGTGTCGGCCATTTAGAGGATTTCCTATGCAAGATATTGTGCGCTTCCTCGAAGTCGTGCGCCGCCGATGGGCCGTCGCGCTCGTCGTCTTCACGCTCGCCCTCTGCGGCGTCGGCGCGGCACTATCGCTCGTACCACGAACGTACGCTGCCGCAGCCCACGTGCTCATCGTCAACGAGAGCGAAGGCCGTGATCCGTCGGTGAGTTCTGTCGACTTGCCGTCCGTGGCGACCAGCACGGTCGTCCTTCGCCGCGTTCGCGACCGGCTCGCGTTGCCGCTCACGTTGATGGATCTCAAGCGCGGATTGAGGGCCAGGGTTACAGCGCGTTCGAGCATCATGGAGATCGCCTACCGCGACAGATCACCCGAGCGCGCGGTGTTTGTTCCGAACGTGGTCGCGGACGAGCTGAGCCGATACTACGATGAGATCTCGAAGGAACGAGCCGACCGAAACGTCGCCAAACTGAACGCGGCAGTGAACGCCGCGCGCACGCAGGTGCGATCGCTGGATGCGCAGCTTGCGCGCCAGGCCGGTGCGGCGCCCTTCGTCGATTCCGAGAAGTCCTTGGAGACCATCACGGGACGCCTCGACGATTTGCAGTCGCAACGGCAAATGGCCGGGGCGTTGCTCGCGGCGGATTCTGCCTCTGCCGACGCGCTGCAGGGACGGGCTGCCGAAACATCGGCGCTGGCGCGTCACGAAATTCTCAGTAACGATGCACTGTATCGCGGGCTCGCCGATGGGACTGCCCGGGACGAGGCGCAGCTCGCCTTCGACCGCGCCTCGTTTACGGACCGTTATCCCGGTCTGCGTGGGCTCGAAGCAAAAGTCGACGCGGAGCGGGTTTCCGTGCGCGCGGCAGCGCGTCGCGCTCTCTCGTCGCCCGACGCGTTTAGCACGTCGCGCGCCGCGTCGGCGCTCGATGCCGCTAAGGCGCGCGCGCTCGTGAAAGGTGACGAGGCGAAGATCGGGGCGCTCGACGCGCTGATTGCTACGCAGCAGCAGCGTTTGAACCGGCTGCCGCAGGCAGCCGCAACCGTGAGCACCTTGCGCTTGGAGCGCGACGCTGCGCAAGCCGACTTCCTGGCCCTTTCCAATCGGCGCGCCGCGGCGATTGCCAACCGCGCTGAAGCGCTGTCGCTCGGTTCGATCGTCGTGGTCGATCGCGCGGTGCGCGCCGAGGCCGCCACGATCGGTCTGGGCCGTTCCATGGCAGCGCTTGTCGCCGTGCTGGTTGCAGCAGGGTTAGCGCTTATCGGGGCGTTCTTCGTCGACGGCATTGACCAGAGACTGCGAGATGCGACGCAGATCGAGCGGCTGTACGGTGCTCCGCTCTACGCAGTCCTTGAAAAATGAAAGGAAACATCGTGGAAGAGACTGGAGCGGCGCGAATGCATGTGCTGCGCGCATGCGTCGAGGCTGGGGTAAGCCGTCCTTGCGTCATGATGGTGACGTCGGCGCTGGACTCGGACGGAGCTGGGCTAGCGGCGTACCGTCTTGCGCAATGTCTTGCGACGGCGGGTCATCGCACGAAGAGTGTGACGCTGGAAGCTGCGGGGGCTTCTGGCGCCGAGACGCTTCGGACATTCGTACAGGACCTGCGGAGCCGCTTCGACTTTGCGGTCATCGACGCAGCGTCGGCGTTGCACAGCGGCAACGCGATTTTGCTCGCGAGCCACGTCGATGCAGTCCTGCTCTCCGTACGTCTGGGACGCGTCCCTGTGCGCGAGGATGAGATCATGATGCGAGCCCTCAGAGGTGTGCGCGCCAACGTCATCGGCAGCGTCGCAGCCGCCGCAGAGGCGATCGCGGAGTTCGAACACCGCGTCGGTGTAACGCGTGAGCCGCTCGAGGAGGCTCACGCAGGCCGAGCTCTCGCGTTCTCCTATAAGCGCGGCTGAACGCCGCATGGTGTACCTTGTCGCTGGGGGCGCCGGATTCATTGGCAGCCATCTGGTCAACGCGCTCGTGGACGATGCGAATCCGGTTTTCATCGTGGACAACCTCACGACGGGTTCGATCCGGAACCTCGAACACGCCGTTTCGTCGGGGCTGGCAACGTTCATCTACCTCGACATCGCCTCGCCCCATGAGGTGCTCTCCAACCTTTTGGCGCGGGCGGGATGCAATCGCGTGCACCGCATCTTTCATCTCGCCCCACTGCCTCCGGGAAATACAGCCACGCTCGGGCTCACTGAGTTGGCCGCGGCCTGTGCATCGCGATTGCTCTTCGTCGCGGAAAGGGATGCGCAGGACGAGCGCACGCTGTGCGCGCACATCGAGCAGTCGCGCCGGCGTGGCGTCGATGCTCGCATCGTTCGACTGCCGGAATGTTTCGGCCCGGGGATGGACGACCTGCGCTGCGAGCTTGTGAGTCGCCTTTGCGAAAGCGCGAGCGACGTGGACGTCGAGAACATCGAAGACGCGCATGCGCCGTTGACGTTCGTCGGCGACGCAGTCGCTGCTCTGCGCCACGCGATGGAGCAGCTCATCCCCGGTTCCAGGCCGATCAACGTTGAGACGAAGTATACGCTGCGCGACATTGCCCACGCCGCCGCCTGCGTACGGCGTGGCGCCGTTGCTCTGCCGCTGGAACGAAACCTGTACGCGACGTACCGCTGGCTCCGCGAAGAACGGATGGCGTTCGCGTAATGCTCAAAGACGCTCAGCTCTTGCGGCTTCGGCTCAACGTCGCCGGAGCCGACGCGGAGATCGAGGCTCCAGCACCCGTGATCGATGTCGTCGCTCGCATGCTTGGACCCATCCCGCGAACGTGGCGCGGAGAGCCGCTTCGCATCGCCGTGCGGGCCCGCTTTGCATCGGACGTGTGGAAAATCGCGGGCTCCGCTACGAAGAGCAAGAAGACGTTCGCAAACACCAAAGCCATCCCGCACGTCGCCGGCGCGGTGGTTTCGTCTCTCGTCGCAGAGTTGGCGTACCATCGCAAGCTGAGCGCCTGGCGCGGCGCGGCGCTGGAGCGCGGAAACAACGGTATCGCCCTCGTTGGAGAAGATTGGGAGACGATCGTCGTGATCGCTGCGCACCTGCACACGCGGGGCTGGCGCATTCTGGGCACCGATCACGTGCTCGTGGATCCGCAAACGTTCGTCGCCGAAGCGTTTCGCAAGCTGATGCACGCAAACTCGTTTTGCGGACCCTCGTTTCCGCGACGATACCGCACCGCCATCGAGGCATCGCCGTGGTACGCCGGCGCCAATACGATTGAATACTATGCGGTCGATCCCGGCCTGGTGGAAGGGACGCCGGCGTGGGGCGACAGCGCCCCAATCCGCGCCGTGGTACGCATCGATGGACACTCGGCCGAGTATCCGGCGCTCGAAGTGGCTGACGATTTTCGGATCGCCGATCGGCTTCGGCGAAGCGACGTCGTCAGCTCGGGGATCGAGTGCGGAGTGCTCGTGCGCGCTGGATTCATCGAGACGTGTGACTTCCTCGAGCGCTGGTTTGCGAGCCTGGCGTAGTGGGACTGGTCCGGCAATCATGCACGTATCTTTTGGGACGCGGATTGCCGGCCGCCATCGGGCTCGGATCGGTCGCGATGTATTCACGGCTGCTCGATCCCGCAAGTGTCGGAGCATACGCGTTGGTGCTGAGCGCCTCGCTCCTGGCCAGCGGCGCAGCATTTTCGTGGTTGCGGGTCGCGGCGCTTCGTCTGGCGTCGCAAGAGTCGGAGCTGCACCCCGATCTCGCGACGACGATCGTGTTAGCTTTTGCGGTTATGTCGCTCGCCGTCGGGACCCTCGAAGCTGCCGGCCTCGCCGCCCTCTATCGGCCGGCGCTCGCTGCCGGGACGCTTGCGCTTGCCGCCGCCGCCGCCGTCACGAGCGCCTGGTACGAGTTAAATGCTACGCTGCTGCAAGCGCGGCTTGCCGTCGTATCGTGGGGTGTGCTCAACCTCGTGCGGGCGCTCATGGCGCTCGCCGCTTCTGTCCTCCTCATTCTCGCCGGTTTCAAGACGAATGCGCTGCTGTGTGGTTTCGTGCTTGGAAACCTCGCGACCATCATGGTCCTTCCGCTGTGGCGCCCAGTCCTCGGTGGGCGCTTCGACCGCTCCCGGCTTCAGCGTTTGTTCGCCATCGGGTGGTCATCGAGCGTCTCGGCCCTGCTGGGACTGGCCTCACCCGCAATCCAGCGCTATATGCTTCTGCTGAGCGCCGGCGCAGCCGCTGTCGGTGTCTATGCCGTTTCTCAAGATTTCGCGTCGCAAACGATGCTGGTGTTGATCGGATCGAGCAGCCTCGCCGGTATTCCGCTCGCTTTTCGGGCGCACGACACGGCGGGATCGCGAGAGACCTCCCGGCAGCTGAAGGACAACGCCCGCATCATCTTTGCCGTGGCGCTGCCTGCCGCGGTGGGACTCGCGGCGCTGGCGAGTCCGCTCGCGCACGTATTTCTCGGCCCGAAGTTTCGCGCGGGAGCGGAAGTTGTCATGTCGCTGATCGCGCTCTCCACGCTGCTCGCCGGTTTGCGCATCTACTACTTCGATCAGGCGTTCTTTCTGGCCATGCAGACGCGACCACAAGCGACGGTCTCGGGGATCTCGACCGTTGCGATCATCGTCTCGAGCATGGTATTCATTCCGCGCTATGCGGCCGTCGGCGCGGCACTTTCATCGCTCGTCGGCAGTTGCGTGGGTGTCGTGCTCAGCGCTGCCTGGGGGATGCGGATGGTTCACATGCCGATACCGATGCGCAGTTGGCTGAAGACAGGACTTGCTGCAGCCGGAATGGCGATAGCGATCCGTCTCGTTCCCGAGCGCGCCGGCACGTTGAACCTCCTCGCCATCGCGACGCTGGGCAGCATCGTCTATGCCGCCCTTGCGATAGGGTTGCGTCCGGACGTCATGCGCGCATATCTGCGTCCTCGTTTCGGCGCACGCATCGCGTGGTTGCATCGCTCGTGATGACGCCGCGTGCAGCGTCGTACGACGTTTTCGGCGCAAAGCTGACGCCGCTGACGCTCGATGAAATTCTGTCCGCGTTACGCGCGCACGTCTCGGCACGCGAACCCTGCATCGTCGCTTACCAGAACCTGCACGGCCTCTACGTCCGCCTGCGCGATCCGATCGTTGATGTGTTGCATCGGCATCCGCTGACGTACGTTCATATTGACGGAATGCCGCTCATCGCATTGTGCCGGCTCTGTGGGATTCCTGCGCAACGCCGGCACCGCATCACGCTCGTCGATTCGATTTGGCCGGTCCTGATGCTCGCTGCCTCGCAGGGATGGCGCGTGTACTTTGTCGGCGGCACGCCCGCGATCGTGGAAGCCGGGGCAAACGCGATTCGCGCACGGCTTCCGTCGCTCGACTTTCGAGGGCATCATGGCTACCTCGACACCGCCGGCACGCATGAGGTTCTCCAAGATGTGCGCGCTTTCACGCCGCATCTCGTCATCGTCGGCATGGGAATGGGCGCCCAAGAGCGATGGGTCGCCCAAAACCTCGAGGGCTTGGCTCCGGCGAGCGTGTGTCTCGTCGGCGCGTGCATGGAGTATTTGGCAGGCGCCGTGAGGACGCCGCCACGTTGGATGGGACAAAACGGCTGCGAGTGGCTCTTTCGCCTCGGCGAAAACCCGCGCCGTTTCTGGCGCCGATACCTCATCGAGCCGTGGTTCGTGCTCGCCCACATCTTGAGCCACCGAGGCGGCGTAACGTGACCCCGGGCAAAACGGCCGTTATCGTCACGAATCAAGTCCCCGGCCACGACATCGGCTTGCAGCAATCCGGCCATGCGCGCTACCTCACGGCTTTCATCGAGCACTTTGCGGGCCGTGGACTCGACGTGGTGCTCGCCGTGCCGAGGCCTCACGTCGATTTTACGAGCATCTCGTATAACGCGCTTCCTTTTCGACTCCGTAGTCCGCGGCTGGTCTCCGTTGGCGAGCGGCTCGTCCTGCGTTCCGCTCGCGCTCGAGCCGCCGTCGCGGCGTGGCGCTGTTACTGCCGCATGCCGCGGGCGTTGCAATCCTTCGCCGCCTCCGTTCGTCTGCAGGCGCGCCGTTGCCGTGGATACGTGCATCGGCTCGGAACGTTCCTGACGCAGGAGGATGCGCGCTTCGTCGACGCCGTCGTCGCGCAGGAACGTCCCGCGATCGTCCTTTATGACGGCATCTTTAACTGGGTGCAGCCCACGACCGCCGCGCCGGCGTGGCTCATCACGCACGAGATCAAGCATCTGCGCGCGGAGTCGTTTGCCGCTCAAGGGGCGGCGGTGTTACCGCGCGAGCTGACGCGCCAGCGAGAATGTGCCACCTTCAATAAGGCCCGCAACCTCATCGCCATTCAATGGGACGATGCGCAGAAGTTGCGCGCGCTCGCACCTGCGGCGCGCGTGGTGGTCGTACCGGTCCCGGCCGACGTACCGTCCTCGTTCCGGCGCGCACCGATTGAAGGTCGCTGCCTGTTCGTCGGCAGCGGCTCATACCACAACGTGGACGCCATCAACTGGTTTCTCGATGAGGTGTGGGCACGATTGAGGGGCGCATATCCGCACGCGACGCTCGACGTGGTCGGGACCGTCGCACAGCGCATCGCGCGAATCCCGGCCGGCGTGCGCGTGCACGGTAACATTGAACACCTTGATGCGGTCTACCGGGAGGCGTCGCTGGCGATCATCCCGCTGCGCATCGGCAGCGGCTTGAAGGTGAAGACGGTGGAGGCGCTGGCATACGGCCTGCCGACGCTGACGACATCGGTGGGTGCACAGGGGCTCATGCATCTGTGCCCTCCTCCCTTCATTGTGGAAGATGACCCGGCGCGCTTTGCGGCACGCGCCGCATACCTGCTTCGTGTGCCGAGCGAACGTGCCGTGCTCGAGCATCGTGCCCGCTCGTGTGCGCAGCGCTTTACACCGATGGCGGCGTTCGCCGAATTCCGTGCCGCAACGAGCGCGGTGGAAGCCGCGTGAACGGCGTTCTCATCGCGATTCCGACGTTTCGCAGGCCGCATCTACTTGGCGCCCTGCTCGATGGTCTCGCGAAGCAAAGTCTTCCCGATGGACTCGCGCTCTCCGCGCTCGTGTTGGATAATGACGCGGCGGGGAGCGCGCGCAACGTTGTCCGGGATCGCGCTTGCGCGTTTCCGTTTCCGCTGTCGTATCGGTGCGTCAAGGTCCCAGGTCTGTCAGCGGTCCGTAATGCCGCGCTCGAAGCCGCCAGCGGCAGCGAGTTCCTCGCAATGATCGACGACGACGAGGTTCCGGAGCCGCGCTGGCTCGCTGAACTCGTGCGCGTACAGCGTGCGACGGGCGCCGACGCCGTCGTGGGTCCCGTCCCTCCGCGGCTCTCGCTGGGCATGCCACGCTGGTTGCATGGTCTTGGCGGTGCCCATTTCGAGCGGGCGCGCGACGGCCAGCGCATCAGCGAAGGGTGGAGCGGCAATTGCCTCGTGCGGATGCAAACCCTGAAGCGCCTCGCATTGCGCTTCGATCCGGCGCTCAATTTTAGCGGCGGGGAAGATCAAATGTTCTTTCGGTCGTTGTCGAGCTGCGGCGGCGTCATCGTGTACGCGCGCGACGCCATTGCCTGGGAGGACGTTCCGCCGGAGCGGCGGTCGCTGCAGTTCGTCTTGTCGCGGAGTTTTCGTCGCGGCACGACGCTGTCAATCTGTGATCGACGCTTGAAGGGAACGGCGGGCGCGCTCGTCCTGCGTGCGGCCAAAGGCGCCGCGCACCTTGTCATCGGCGTCGCAAAAGCCGTGACGCTCGGGATGCTCCAGGGCCCCGACGGCATCGTCGGGGGTTCGCTGCAGGCGGTACGTGGTGCCGGGATGCTTGCTGGACTCGCGGGCGCCCATCCTCAAGCGTATCGGCGCGAATGAGGCCCGGCGTCGCGGAGGCGGCACTCACCGCCGCCATCCTCGTCCTGTGCAGCGCAGGCTTGTTACTCAATCCGGATGGTGGAGATCCGCAATCCAGTTCCGCCTCAGCTCAAGTCCTCTGGGGCGCCGTCTACGCGTATGCGATCGTCGGGCTTTGGCGTTGCCGGTACGCTGCGGCGATGCTGGTGCGGCGTTCGTTGCCGCTGGTCTTTCTCGTCGCCGAGTTGGGACTCACGGCCATGTGGTCAGCGGATCCGGCCGTGACGCTGAAACGTGCGATCGGGCTACTCGGCACCACCGCGGTGGCATATTATCTGGTCTGTCGCTTCGAACACCGGCGCGCGCTGGCAATCGTCGCTGTTGCGATGGGAGCGACCG
>JAFAXE010000015.1 GCA_019241305.1 Vulcanimicrobiota bacterium | reverse complement strand
CGCTTGGTAGCCACGGCCGAACACGCGAGAAACGGCGATGTATGGCGGCTTGACGACCTCGACGCTGCTACCGGCACAAACGAGGAGATTGTTGCTCTCATCGAATGCCATACCGCCTGGGTAATCCAGGGTAACGCCCAGGATCGTCCCCTGGCATCCCGTTAAACCGCCGCGGTACTCGATGATGTGGCCCGACGTCGGACCGAAGTAGGCAAGAAAAACGTCGCCTCTGTCGTCGACTGCAACGGACTGAATTTCTACCTCTCCGGGAATACACGACGCCAAAATGGTGTTGCTCTTTTGCCGATACTCAGCGACGAAAAACGCGAAGGCGTCAGCCACATAGACGTTCCCACGTACATCAGTCGTCACGTCGTGAGGGGCCACCAGCATCCCGCTGTATGTGAATGACGGTGAACTCGAGCCGGGCGCGTACTCGGTGACGTTCTGACTGTTCGAGACGTAGAGATTCCCGCTCGCATCAACCCATTCTTGACCGGGGCTATCAATCCCGTTCGTGATGCTACCGACCTTGTTCCAACGCCCGTTCTGGAGAAGGTCGACGGCGCCTTTACGGTCAGCGACATAGAGAACTCCGGGAACTGCGGATGACGCGTTCCCTCGCACCGATGAACTCGGCGGCGCCGCATTCTGCTCCGAAGGTCCGCCGATAGAACAGGCGCAGAGCGTTGCCATAGCAATGCCGACAACGGCAGTTCGTACAAAATTTTGCACTACTGTTCCCCTCTTGGAACGCTACGGTTCATGAAACCGCTTTGCCATCTCTCCACGAAAGCCGCTTCGCCGTGACTGGTCGTTTTCTGCGCGGAAACGCGGCCGAGCAACCACAACGGTTGCCCGGCCGTGAGCGCGTGAATCTCTTACGGTTTCAGGCGCGGATATGAGGCGATCCCCAAGGGACGACCGATTCCGCTAATCGTCGAGAACGGGGTCGTTTGTCCGGGCTTGAACCCGACGACAGGTCCGGTTTGATCCGATTGGAAAAAGATGCCCGGCTTGGCGAATCCGTTGAGCGTGGGTTCGTTGATCCCGTTCGTCAACGTGCTCGTGGGCGTCTTGGAGCCGCTCGGATAAATCGCCACTTGATTGAGTGCGAAATTCGCAACGTACAACGTGTCTCCGGTGTCGAACGAGACGCCGATCGGCCCGTTCAGTTGCGTGATCCCAGAATTCTGCGCCGTGTTCGAGCCGGCGGGAATGAGGTAGATGGTGTTATCGGAGTCATCGGCGACGTACACGTTGTCTTTACTATCGACCGCAACGCCGACCGGGTTTGGTCCCACGCCGCTGATCGTTTCGTACGGCGAAGTGCTCTTGGGTTTGTATCCGGTAACGGTGTTATTTCCCAGGTTGCTGACGAAGACGCGCTTGTGTGAATCAACGCCGATACCGTAGGGGCTGTTCATCCCAGTATTGATGGTAAAGTGCACCGTCGTTTGCCCTTTGAGATACTCCGTCACCGTGTTGTTGCACGAATTGACGATGTAGAGCGTACCGGCCTTATCGACCGCCGCTCCGGCAGGGCAGTTGAGGCCAGCGGTGATCATCCCCTCGGGTGAGGGATTTTTCTTCGCAGGATTATAGAGCAGCACTTTTGTGTTATTGGCATCGACGACGAACAGCACGCGATGGCTCGTCGCACCTGGGAGCATGAATCCCGGTCCGGGCGGTTGGATGCGGACGAGTTGTGGGCCGGCGATCGCGGGACCCGGGGCGATCCGGTAACCCGGCGGAACGCGCAACTGCGCGTGGACGTGGCCACGTGGAATCGCGGCGTTCGCAGCGCGCGCGTGCATCGACGCGTACGAGGAACCAGCAATGACGAAAAGCGCTACGGAGCCTACAACCACGTAGCGCACTGGACGCGACATCATACGAGAAACCTCCGAGGGTGAGGTGAGGGAGGTTGCGTCTGTCCTTCTCTCGCGAAAAATCTCCTGCGCGCTTTAGCGATCCGACAACGTTGGCAACTGGTACGCTTCCGCTGACGGCTTGAGGGGACGGAGCATCCACCGCGGACGCCGCGTCCCATCGGGTGAATGCCGGCTCGCCGCGCGTGCAAGCGCTAGCCACTTTTCGAAGACCAGCCGCGCTTTCTCGCTGTCGACCACGACGTCGCCGTAGGCGTCGTTTGCGTCCGCTCGAGTCACGAAAACGGCTTGATGCCAGCAGTGCATCCCTGAGACGGGATCTGGATGCACGGCAAACGTCAGGTTTTGGTGGACGCCGACGTCGCTCCACCAAATGCGCTTCGTATCCGGGTCCGTCGAACGAAACGGTTGCGTCCCGGACTTGCGACGCATCGACCAGCGGCTCGCAGAGCGTTCGAGCGCGACGCTCGCCATGACTTGCCGCTGGCCGTGATCGTGCAAGCGCCAGCGGCCCATGTGATGACTGCACGCGACGACGCCTGGCCGAATCCCTTCGGTCACCCAGGCCTTGACGACGAAGTAGCCCGTTTCGGTGCTCACGCGGACGAGGTCGCCGGTACGAACGTCGCCGAGCCGCGCCGCGTCACTAGGATGCATCCAAAGCGGATTCGTGTTGGCAAGCTCGTCGAGCCACTTCGCGTTCCCCCCACGCGTGTGAATCTGTGTGGGAAGACGGAACGTCGGGATGAGCGTCATTTGACCGGGCTCGAGGTGATCGGGATGGACGTGGCTCTTGATGTACGTCGGCAACGCGTACTCCGGCCAACCCCACGCCGAGAGCGTGCGGGAAAAGAATTCGAGTCGCCCGCTCAGCGTCGGAAAGCCACGCAGAATTTCGCCGTCGACGCGTACGCCGACAGCACGACGCCCGTGTGCATCGCTCGGAGGGGTTGGCTCCGGGACGATGTTGGACGACGGCGGCGGCGTTGCGTTGCTGTAGACGCGGCCGAAGCGATCGACTTCAACGTCGCTGAGTTCTTCTTCAGCAATCCGCTCTTCGTGCAACGGGCCGATGGAACGCCGCACCTCGAACGCTCCGTACCGCCGCATGTACTCGAGCGGTGCAAGGCCTTCGCTGCGCGCACGTTCCGGTAGACCCGGCACGGAGTGTTCGAAAATGTGGCGGTAGTACTCATCGGCCGAAAGCGGCGTCCCGGGCGACTCCTGCGACTCGAAATATTTCCTGATGCCGAGCGTACCATCCGGATCGATACGCCATGAGAGCGCGATCCAAAACTCGTTTTCTTCCCACACCTCGCCGGGATTGACGTCGCGCGTCCCGGCGCTCATCTCGCCCCAACGTTCTCGCGCCGTGCGGACCACGGGCTGACGAAAGCCGAGCCACTGCGCGTCGTGCGTTTCGTACGAGTGCAAGTCGTGCCGCTCCGGACCGAGCCCCATCGGGAGGACGTAGTCCGCGAAGAACGCCGTCTCGCTCCAGGTCGGCGTCAAAGCCACGTGTAGCCCAATTTTCTCCGGATCGGACAACGCTTCAATCCAAGCGAAGCCGTTTGGATTTGTCCACACCGGATTGTAGACGCGGGTGAAATACACGGCGAGCTTCCCGCGACCCCCGGCGAGAAAGTGCGGCAACAAATACGACATTTCATGCATCGCGAGCGGATACTCGTCCGGCCACGTCAACTCGTTCCACGAACGCGGATGTGGCGGCGTGTAGATCGGACGCGGGACGAATTTGTTCCAGGTGTTGGGATAGACGCCACCTTCGGTAGCGACCGCACCCAGCAAGGCGTTGAGGAAAAACAAACAGCGGGCGACTTGCCAGCCGCCCAGGTTTCCGGCCGTCGCCGAGCGCCACGTGTGCGAGGAAAAACGCGTCCCAGCGCGCGCTACGACCGTCGCGACCTCCTCGAGAACGCTCGCTTCCACTCCCGATTCTTTGGCTGCAAACTCGAAGGTATAGCCGCCGTAGAGTGCGCGTAATTCCGCTTCGAACGCCTCGAAGCGTGGCTCGACGCCCGGGTGTCGTGAGCTGAGGTACTCCTCCCAGTTCCACCAACGGCGAACGAAATCGCGATTGTACGCGCGCTCCGAGATGAGATGGTTCGCGATCGCGAGGAGGATCGCCGCCTCGCTTCCGGGCTGCGGCGACAGCCAGTAATCCGCGTGCGTTGCCGTGTTCGACAGCCGCACGTCGAGCACGATCACCTTGGCTCCGGCGTGCTTTCCGTCGACGATCCGTTGGGCGTGGGGATTGAAGTAGTGTCCCGATTCGAGGTGCGCGCTGATGAGCAAAATGACGTCGGCGTTGGCGTGGTCCGGGCTCGGGCGATCCACTCCCATCCAAAACGCATAGCCGCAGCGCGCGCTCGATGAACACACGTTGGTGTGCGAGTTGTGCCCGTCGATTCCCCAAGCGGCGAGCACGCGTTCCGTGTAGCCGTCCTCGCCGGGGCGTCCAACGTGATACATCACTTCGTTGCCGCGACCGGAAACGATCGCTTCGCGAATGCGAGCAGCAATGTCGTCGAGCGCCGCATCCCAGGTCGTCGGTTCCCAACGCCCGGCGCCGCGCTCGCCAACCCGTCGTAGTGGAACGAGAATCCGTTCCGGATCGGTCACCTGATTGAGTGTCGCCGGCCCTTTGGCGCAATTGCGTCCGCGCGATCCGGGATGCTCTGGATTCCCTTCGAACTTGCGGACCGTTCCGGTTTCTTTCTCGACGTACGCGAGCAGTCCACACGCCGATTCGCAGTTGAAACAGGTCGTCGGTACGAGCGTATAGTGGCGCTCGCGCCGTTGCGGCCACGCGCGAGAATCGAGTTCCGTCCAGTCGTCCCAGCGGTCTTTTGGAGGATACGCCGCGAGCGGCGTCCCGCTCGGTCCTGGGTACTCGCTCATGCTAAGGGGACCGATTGACCGGCTTGCACGTACGCGTGCTCGTAGAGAAAGAGGGCGGCAAGGGCGAGCGGCACGGCCACGAACGCAAGCCGTGGCACTGGCGAAATGCACGCGATGGCCGCAAGCGCTGCGCAGACGAGCGACGCCCAAAACATGCCGGCGTACCGTCCATGCGTCATCGTGCGCATCGCTGCTTGCGCATGGGCGGTCATGTGCGCGAGTGAGACTTCAGCCGCAACGAACATCAGGTGCGAAAGCGTCGCAATGCCGAGGACGATGAGGGTCCCCTGCCACGCGCGCGCTTCGAAAACTGGTACGAAGGGCAACAGCGCCGCGGCTCCCGCGATCAGCGCCTGCACCACCAGATGCGGCGGCAGGAGCGGATTTTGCCAAAGATCGCGCGCCTTCGCCTGCGCAAAGAGATAGCCCGTGTATGCAGCCGTCCCAACGGCAAGCGGAACGCCCGCGAAAGCCAGCCACGGCGTAATCGCACCGCGACCGCTGAGCGACGCGATCAGGTGTATGGTCAGCACCGCACCGTACGCCGAGATGATGAACGCGCCGCGGACGAGCCAGCTCCGCCACTGCGGCCGTGCAAAAATCAGATAAAATCGCTCGGGATGTTCGAGATCCACAATGAGCACCACTCCGGTGAAGCCGAGAAAGATCAGGCTCACGAGCGGCGCGACCACCGTCCACAGTGCGCCTGACCAGGATCCCCCGCCAAGCGCGGCGAGAAGCAGCGCAACCAGACAACTTCCGGCGGCGATGCTCTTCGTCCAGGTATAGAGGCTGACGCGCCAATCCCACGGAGCGGTGTGCGAAACGTCGTACGAAAGCAGCGCCGCCGCGGAAGAATTCCACCGCGCCGGCTGCCCTGAGCCGATCTCGTTGCGCCCCTTGGGCTGCTCGTTCCACGCGTACAAGCCACCGTCGGGACGGCGTGCGGCGAGTGGGTCGAGCGTTGCCTGATGTGCGCCTTTGTAAAAAACCTTTGGACGCGTCGCCTTCTCCGGTCGCCGTACGGCCAACGCCTCGCGCCCGATCATCCGGCCAACCTTCGACGTAGGGTCGCGCATGTCGCCGACGAGGAGCGCTTCGACCGGACACACGACGACGCAAGCGGGTTCTAAGCCGACGTCGAGGCGGTGCGCGCAAAAGTTACACTTTTCGGCTGAGTGATCTTCGGGATTGATGAAGATCGCATCGTACGGGCACGCTGCCATGCATGCTTTGCACCCGATGCACACCGATTTGTCGAAGTCGACGATGCCGTCCGGACGGCGGTACATCGCGCTGGTCGGACACGCCGTCACGCAGGGAGCGCTTTCGCACTGGTTGCAACGCGTGACTTGAAACGCACGCCGTGCCTGAGGAAATGTCCCGACGTCGACCGACTTGACGTACGTGCGCGTGACGGAGAGGGGAACTTCGTTCTCCGACTTGCATGCCGTCGTACACGCATGGCAGCCGATGCAGCGGCTCTGGTCGATGATCTTGGCCCACAGGGGCGTCTGTTCCGCTTCCACGCGCTGCGTGAATTGCGCGTTCGAGGCGCTTGCAACCTTGCGTCGAACACGCCGTTCGTGTTACAAGCGACGACTCAGGCACGCTTCCGCGAGCGCTTTGCGAATCTCGACAGTTCCAGATACCTCGTCAGCCATTCCATGGGAGCGGCGCCGGTCACGGCGCGCGCTGGGCTCGTCGACTACTGGGAAGCGTGGTCCCATGAAGGCCCTGAGGCGTGGGAAGAGTGGCTCCCTCAGCTCGCCGACATCGCCGATGGGATCGGTACGATCATCGGCGCACCTCGCGGTACGATTTCGCTCGCGCCAAATGTCTCGGTGCTGCAAGCGGCCATCGCATCGTCGCTGACCTTCGCTGCTGAGCGGAACGAGGTCGTTTTTGAAGCGCTGCAGTTCCCATCCGTGACGTATGTATGGAAGGCGTGGGAAAAGTTCGGCGCACGCACGATCCGTGTTCCGAGTGACGACGGCTGGACCGTTTCGACGCAGCGCATGGTCGATGCCATCAGTGAGCGAACCGCTGTCGTCGTCGTTTCCCACGCCGCCTACATCTCCGGCGCCGTCATCGATGTGCCGGCTCTCGTCGAGCGTTGCCGGCAAGTCGGCGCGCTGTTCGTTCTGGACGTGTATCAAACCGCCGGCGTCTACCCGTTCGACATCGCGGCGCTCGATGTCGACATTGCGGTGGGCGGAAGCCACAAATGGCTCTGCGGCGGACCGGGGTGCGGCTATATCTACATCAAACCGGAGCTCTGGCCGACGTTCGAACCGACGATCACCGGCTGGATGGCCCATGATGCTCCGTTCAACTTCGAACCTGCGCCCATCCGTTACCATGGCGGCGTGCACCGCTGGAACACCGGCACGCCGACGATTCCGGGCTATCTCGCCGCGCGCGCGGGCCACGACCTCATTCGCGAAGCGACCGTCCCTGAAATACGCCGTCACAACCTGAGGCTCACGAAACGTCTTGCGGAAGGGGCGCTGGAGCGCGGCTTTACCGTCCCGACGCCGCTCGAGCCCGAGGGGCGCACCGGTTGGATCGGAATGGACTTTCCGGGTGCCGACCGCGTTTGGCGCGAGCTCCTCGTGAGACGTATCTTCGTCGACTACCGGCCGGGATGCGGCATCCGCGTCGGTCCGCACTTCTACACGACCGACGACGAGATCGAGGCGTACTTCTCAGCGCTCGACGACTTGAGGAACTAGCGCCCGTTCAGCGGAGCATTTCGGCGAAGGTTTGCGCGTTTGCGGCGGAGTGGCCGAAGCGATGGTTGTTGAACATGACGTACGTCTCGCGCGCCGCATCGGCCATCTCCGAGACGCGGGCAATCCACGGCGATAGCTCCTCGGGCGTGTAGTCGTACTCATAACGCTCTGCCGAATCGCCCTTCCACCACATCTTCGCATTGCGCCCATGCAGGCGCACGTATCCGAGATCGCCCACCACATCGTTCGATGCGTGGAGCAGCGTCTGAAAGTGCGGCTCGTCGACGTTGCACCACGCGATCCCTAAACGGGCGAGGAGGGAGAACGTCGCAGCCGTTTGCCATTCGCGGTGGCGAAACTCTGCGACGAGCTGCAGATCGGGAAGCGCTTCACGCAAGCGGCCGAGATGCTCTTCTGCGCGTGCGCTTGGACGAAAACTGTTCGGGAACTGCATGAGCACCGCTCCCAGCTTCTTCGAATCCACGAGCGGTGCGAAGTTCGTGCGAAACGCCTCCGCATCATCGAGCGAAGGCCGCAACACGTCCGACGGCACATGCGTGAGCGAACCGGGGAGTTTCGCCGTAAACCGAAATTCCGGAGGCGTTCGTCGGTGGAGCGATGCGATCGTCGCTTCACTGGGAACACGATAGTACGAGGCGTCGATTTCGACCGTTGAAAAGTGGCGCGCATAGTACTCGAGCATCGCGTCGGCACGGAGTTGGCGCGGATAAAAACGGCCCACCCAGTCGCGGTAGGAATACCCGCACGTTCCGACACGAACGAGCCCCGCGCCGAGCGAAATCGGTTCGACGCGGTCTGCTGCCCACAACGGCAACTGTTCCACCTGCAACCCTTCGCAGGCGCGCCGGCCGAGTTCCCGCAATAGGCGAGCAATGTTAGCCGAGGCCGTCATCGACGACCGGATCGCGCCGAGCGCACTCGTTACCGGAGGTGCCAGTAGCATCGGAAAAGCCGTGTGCGAACTGCTCTCGAAGAACGGTTATCTCGTCGCCGTTGCCGACCGGGATGAGGTCGGTGCGCGCGCGGTTGCGGATGCGTGCGGCGGAGTTGCCTTGCCGGTCGACGTCGCAGACCAGGAGTCCGTAGTGGCGCTCGTGACACGCGCGCGTGAAGCGCTCGACGGCAGGCTGGACGCGATGGCGATCGTCGCTCCCGGCCTCGAGGTAGCAGCGAACTCGGGCGACGTACTCGCCTTCGTCCGCGAACATGCACGCTCGATCATTGGGACGCACTTGTGCATTCGTGAGGGAGCGCAGGCGATGGAGCGGGGTGCTCGCATCTGCGCGATCGCACCGCCGAGCGCAAACGCCGCCGAGGCATCGTCGTCGCCTTCGAGTGCTTTGCATGCTGCGATCTGCG
>JAFAXE010000086.1 GCA_019241305.1 Vulcanimicrobiota bacterium | reverse complement strand
CGCTCTTCGAACTCGCCGCGATACTTCGTTCCAGCGACGAGCCCCGCAAGATCGAGCGTAATGACGCGGCGGTCCCGAAGCGGTTCCGGAACCTCGCCCTTGATGACGCGTTGCGCCAGCCCTTCGGCGATCGCCGTCTTGCCGACGCCAGGTTCACCGATCAGCGCTGGATTGTTCTTCGTACGCCGCGAGAGGATTTGAATGACGCGTTCGATCTCGTTCGACCGTCCGATGACGGGATCGAGTTTGTTTTCCCGCGCGAGTGAGGTGAGATCTCGCCCATAGGCATCCAGCGTCGGCGTCTTGGACTTGCCTTTGGGCGCCGCCGGCTGCCCTTCCGCTCCCAGCAATGAGGTCGTTTGGACGCGAACCTTCGCCGGATCGACGCCGAGGTTGGTGAGCACACGGGCTGCCACACCCTCCCCCTCCCTGATCAGGCCGAGCAGAAGATGTTCTGTCCCGATGTAGTTGTGGTTCAGTTGCCGCGCTTCTTCGAAGGCCAGTTCGATAACGCGCTTCGCGCGCGGCGTGAACACCATTTCTTGCTGGACCGTCTGTCCGCCACGGCCAACAATGGCCTCGACTTCCTGGCGTACCTTGGCCAGGTTGACGCCAAGCGTCTCCAAGACTTTCGCGGCGAGGCTCTCTCCCTCGGAGATGATGCCGAGGAGGATGTGCTCCGTCCCGATGTAGTTGTTGCCGAGCCGCTGCGCCTCTTCCTGAGCGAGGACGATGCTGCGTCTCGCGCGCTCCGTGAACGGTTCCCACATGGACATACTCGCTAAGACCCCCATCCGCCACATGAAAGTGGCGGTACCTCCGCTCGAGTTCTTGCCCGCATTGAGGCCCAACTGAGGCGGTGTGTTGTCATAACGACACGCCGCTCGCCTAGAGTTTCGGCGTCGTTGACGGTCGCTAAGGCCCGGCCCTTCCCATCACGTTGCCCGACAGATTCGACGTGCCTTCCATCCTGCCGCTGGTGGCGATCGCGGCCCGCGACCAGTTCTCGATCGTGTTATATTGGATGTTTTGCCCGCGCGTCGGTCCCACGAAGATTCCGACGGCTGGTCTGCCGCCGATGTGGTTCCCGGTGACGACGTTCGAGCCGCTCCCTGGGCCGAGGTGAATCCCGTCGCCGCCGGTCGAACCATAGTCCCCGCCGGTGATATCGGTACGGACGGCGTACGCGATCTCCAGGGCGTGCGGCGTGATCTGCCGCGAGGCGCCGGCATAGTGACTGAGGGGATACGACAGAAAGCTTCCTCCGGTGATGGTGACGTGCTTCGGCACGTACTGTGCCGTGCCGATCAACGTGCCGTCTTGCATCCAGCAGTCGGAACAATGGAATTCCGTATTGTCCGCGATCACGAGAGCCGAACCGACGCCCTGAGAGGGAAACGGGGCGTTGCGAGGCGGTTCATAGTTTGCCTCAACGTCGTAGCCATAGAAGCTGTCCATCCCGCCGCGGCGTCCGATCGTATTGTCGAGGACGAGCGAAAGGGCGCCAAACAGCGCGACCGCGACCATTCTGGTCCCGGCGCCGTCTGCCACATATCCATAGGTTCCGCCAATGATGTGCGTGTTCGTGATGTTTCCGCCCGCGTTGGTATACATCCCGATTTGGACGCCGTGGATACGCGAGTTTGTGATGACGCTCGTTCCGCCGCTGACTTTCTCAGGCTGTTCCATCCGGACGCCATAGGCCGTTCCGTCGATATAAATGTGATCGAACAGAAAGTTCGAGGTGTTGCGGAGCGTGTGGATCCCAGCGCCTTGCGAGGGAGTCGCTTGGCCCGCGTAACCGATGAACAGATCGCGAATCGTTAAATTGTTTCCGCCATTGGGAAACCGTAAGACGTCGGAGTCAGTCGTTGCAATCAATCGGCTCGCCTGCCCGTCGCCCTCCAGCTTGAGCCCCTGGCCGGTGCCCGCGATCGTGATGGCGTGTCCAACGCGAAACCTGCCGGTCGGAATGTAGATGCAGCCCTGATGGTTCTGCCGCGCCGCGTCGACCGCGGCCTGAATCGCATCTGCGTCATCCTTCCGGTCGTCACCAACCGCTCCGAAGCGCTCGATGTTGTAGGCGGAGCGGCATGGCGGAGCCTCGGTCGAATCCATGATGGAAGGGGCATGCTGCGCCGCTGCGGAGCCGCCGCCGAGGAGGAGAATCGTGAGCGCTGTCAGGCTGCTCAGCGTGCGGTTTTTCATGCGTGGTCAAACCTTTCAAGCTGCCACGTGCGCTCTTGGCCGCGGCTGTCTTCCTTTAGTAACGCAGGAGGGCGGCTTCGCAGCGTCCCTCTCATCGCGCTTTATCCTTGCGCACCGCGGCGCGCCCGACCGGAACGGTGTCCGGCGGCGGGTTCGCGCTAAGGCTTTCAGGAACTGCTCGGGCCATGCCAACCCAAGAGGAAGTCCGCGAGGCGCTCAAAGAGGTGCAAGACCCGGAGCTGCATCTCGGCATCATCGACCTTGGCCTCGTTTACGACATCGACGTTGCGGGACCCGAGAGCGAGAACGTCACGGTCACCATGACGTTGACGTCGCCGATGTGCCCGGTGGGACCGATGTTCAAGCAGTCGGTGCTCGATAAAGTCGAGTCCTTACCTGGGGTCAAGTCCGCGCAGGTTGATATCACGTTCGATCCGCCGTGGGACCCACGTGAGATGGCGAGCGACGATATCAAACTGATGCTCGGCATTTGGTGAGCGACCACCGGGCCAAAATCGGCGAACTCCGCGAAAAACGCGCGCAGGCTCTGGCACCGGCAGGTGTGGAGGCGAACGAGCGGCAGCACGGGCGCGGAAAACGGACGGCGCGCGAACGGATCGACGCGCTCGTCGATCCCGGGTCGTTCGTCGAACTCGATATGTTTGCCGTGCACCGCAGCACCGCGTTCGGACTCCATGAACGCGAGTTCTTAGGCGACGGGGTCGTCACGGGACGGGCAACGATCGCTGGGCGCCAAGTCTTCTTGTTCTCGCAAGACTTTACGGTCCTCGGAGGCTCGCTCGGTGAAGTCTTCGCGGAGAAGATCTGCAAAGTCATGGAGCTTGCGGTCCGCACCGGCTCACCGATGATCGGCATCAACGACTCCGGCGGAGCGCGCATCCAAGAGGGCGTCGTGAGTCTTGGGGGATACGCCGAAATATTTTGGCGCAACGTGCAAGCGAGCGGCGTCATTCCACAAATCAGCCTGATTGCGGGACCGTGCGCGGGTGGAGCGGTGTACTCTCCCGCCATCACGGACTTCATCATCATGGTGGAGCGCATCTCGCAAATGTTCATCACCGGTCCGGAGATTATCAAGACGGTGACCGGCGAGGACGTCACGTTCGAAGAACTCGGGGGCGCCCGTACTCACGCCACGAAGAGCGGCGTCGCCCACCTCGTCGCCGCCGACGAAGATGCGATGAACGAGCAGGCGCGCCGTCTCCTTTCCTTTTTGCCGCAAAACAACGTGGACGATCCACCAGTCTACGCTTGCGACGACGATCCGGAGCGGCTCGCGCCTGAACTGGACGATCTCATCCCCGATGCTGCCAACAAGCCGTACGACATCAAAGCGGCGATCGTCGCCACCGTCGACGACGGCGATTTCTTTGAGATTTCCGAGACCTACGCGCAGAACATCGTCGTCGGATTCGGACGCCTTGGGGGGCGGAGCGTCGGCATCGTCGCAAACCAGCCTAAAGTGCTCGCCGGCGTGCTCGATATCGACTCTTCAATCAAGGGTGCGCGGTTCGTGCGCTTCTGCGACGCATTCAACATCCCGCTTCTCACCTTCGTCGACGTCCCCGGATTCTTACCGGGGACCGCTCAGGAATACGGCGGTATCATCAAACACGGTGCGAAGTTGCTCTACGCCTTCGCGGAGGCGACGGTGCCAAAAATCACCGTCATCACGCGCAAGGCCTACGGTGGTGCGTACGATGTCATGGCCTCGAAGCATATCCGTGCCGACTATAATGTGGCCTGGCCGACCGCCGAGATCGCCGTTATGGGCGCGCCGGGAGCGGTACGGACGATCTTCCGCAGGGAGATCGCCGAAGCGGCGGATCCCGAAGCACGCACCGCGGAGCTCATTGCCCAGTACGAAGCGCGGTTCGCCAACCCGTTCATCGCCGCCGAGCGCGGCTACGTCGACGACGTGATCGAAGCCAGCCGCACGCGCTCGGTGGCATCGCGTGCGCTGGACATGCTGGCGGAGAAGCGCGTCGAGCGGCCAAAACGCAAACACGGCAACATCCCGCTGTAGTCCACGACGCCCAGGGACCACGTAACGTACGACCGAAAGCGCGCCCTCATCGCCGCCAGCGTGAAGGAAATACGATGCCAAGATTTCTGGTGGAACGCACCTTTCCCAATGGACTGAACATACCGACCAATGACGACGGCGCGCAAGCCTGTGCGGGCGTGGTCGCCCGGAATGCATCGGACGGCGTGACGTGGGTGCACTCATACGTCACCGGCGACAAGAAAAAGACGTACTGTATTTACGATGCACCGAATGAAACAGCCATTCGCGAGACCGCTCAACAAAACGGCTTGCCGGTCGATTCGGTCGTGGAGGTTTCGGTCTTAGATCCGTACTTTTATCACTAAGTGCGATTGCTCGATGGAAAAACGGCCCTCGTCACCGGAGTGGCGAACCGCTGGTCGATCGCCACTGGGATCGCCAAGGCGCTTTTTGCCCACGGTGCGACGCTGGCACTGACGTATCAGGGTGAACGCGT
>JAFAXE010000107.1 GCA_019241305.1 Vulcanimicrobiota bacterium | reverse complement strand
AGTACTGCACGACGGTTTCCTACAGCGTCGCCGGCTCGCATCGCATGGTGAGCGCCGAGGTTCGGGAGCAGCTCGGCGTGCGCGACGGAACGCTCCGTCTTTCGGTCGGGATCGAGCACATCGACGACATCATTGCCGACCTGCACCGCGGGCTCAGCGCCGCAGCGACTCTCCGCGTGCCGCGCTGATCGCAGGGCTTTGCCGATACCTTCGCGGAGGACTAGCACGATGAATCTCGCTCGAACGCTCGCCTTCTCGCTGCTCGGATTCGCCGTGGTCGGGTCACTCGGGGCCTGTACCAAAGGAACGACCACGTCGGCAACCTCCACCGCCGAATCGAGCCCGGCCGCCGGCGTGAGTGCCGGCGCGAAAATCATCGGCGTCTCGATTCAGAATCGTGAAGCACAGTTCTATCAGGACATGGAGTCCGGCATGAAATCGGAGGCGGCGAAGTACGGCTATACCGTAAACGTCGTCGACGCTAGCCGCGACAATTCCAAGCAACAGTCGCAAGTCGAGGACTTCATCTCGCAGCGCGTCTCGGCGATCGTTCTGACGCCATACGACTCGCAGGCCATTGGCAGCGCGATCGTCGAGGCGAACCGCGCCGGGATTCCGGTTTTTACGGCCGACATCGCGAACCGCTCGGGAAAGGGCAAGGTCATCGCGCACATCGCCTCCGATAACGTTCAAGGCGGAGGGCAGGCTGGAACGTTGATGTGTCAGGCGCTCGGCCACGGCGGCGGCGCCATTGCGATCATCGATGAGCCTGAAGTGACGAGCGTCCAAGACCGCGTCAAAGGCTTCAAAGCGACGATTGCTGCGAAATGTCCCGCGGTGAAAGTCGTCGCCGACATCGATGGGGGCGGGGAACGCGCGAAGGCGAGCGCCGCAATGGAAGATATTCTGCAGGCGCACCGCGATCTCAAAGGCGTGTTTGGTATCAACGACGATTCTGCGCTCGGTGCGGCGACCGCGGTCAACGCGGCTGGGATGAAGGGCAAGATTGCCGTCATCGGCTACGATGCAACGCCGGAAGCACGCGCCGCGATCAAAGACGGAACGATGTACGGCGACGCAATCCAGCATCCCGACGAGATCGGTAAGAAGACGATCGACGCGATCAACGCCTATTTTTCCGGCAAGACGCCGCCCGCAAAGATCAGCGTCGTGGTCGGCACGTTTACGAAGGCGAACGCCGGTAGCTGACGCGACCGCGCCGGAAGGCGCGCCAAAGCTGCAGAGCGTCGCCCCTTTGCTCGAAATGCGCGACATCGCCAAGTCGTTTCCGGGCGTGCGCGCACTCGACGGCGTCTCGTTTACCGTCGAACCCGGCGAAGTCCACGCGCTCGTCGGTGAAAACGGCGCCGGCAAGTCGACGCTGATGAAGATCCTCTCTGGTGCCTACCGGGCGGACCGCGGAACGATCGTCATCGACGGAAACCGCGTCACGATCGAGAGTCCCAAGCGTGCGGAAGAACTCGGCATTGGGATGATCTATCAGGAGTTCAACCTCGTCCCGGAATTGGACGCCACGCGCAACATCGTGCTCGGCGTCGAGCCGGCGCGCGGAGTGTTCCTCGATGAGCGAGCCGCGACTGCCAGAGCCGCCACGGTGATGCAGGAACTTGGCATCGTGTTGCCGCCCGGGCTTCCCGCACGTTTGCTTTCCGTCGCACAACAGCAGATGGTCGAAATCTGCAAGGCGCTGGTCAAGAAGGCCCGGCTTGTCGTGATGGATGAACCGACGGCCTCGCTCACCGAGCGGGAAATCGACGCACTGTTCGCCCTGATTCGGCGGCTGAAGTCGCAAGGGGTGGCATTCGTCTACATCTCTCACCGATTGGAAGAGTTGCCCGCGATCGCCGATCGGATCACGGTATTGCGCGATGGGCGCGCGATCGTCACCGAGGCGGCCAAAGAACTGTCGCAGGATGAAATCATCCGTTTCATGGTAGGCCGCCCGCTTCACGCGCAGTTCCCCGAACTGCCCCGAGTAAGCGACTCAGCACCGGTCGTGCTCGACGTTGAAGGGCTTCGTACCGCGGCACACAATGCGATCATCAGCTTCAGCGTGCGAGCCGGAGAGATCGTGGGCCTCGCCGGCCTGGTTGGTGCGGGACGTACCGAAATCGTGCGCGCGATCGCCGGCGCCGACGTCCCTCTTGCGGGAACGGTCCGAATCCGTGGAGAGCGCGTCGTCGTGCGTAACCCGCACTCGGCGATTGGCGCCGGCATTGCGTTCATCACGGAAGACCGCAAAGGGCAGGGACTCGTCCTCGACATGAACGTTCGCCAAAACACGACGCTCGCGCACTTAGATCGTTTCGCGCATTACGGTTTCATCGACGCCGGCGCCGAGACACGGGTCACCAGTCACGAGATCGCGGAACTGCACATCCGCACGCCGAGCGGCGAACAACCCGTGCGCAATCTTTCCGGCGGCAACCAACAGAAGGTCGTCCTGGCCAAATGGTTGATTGCTTCCGCCCAGGTCTTTCTGTTCGATGAGCCGACGCGTGGTATCGACGTTGGCGCAAAAGCGGAAATCTATGGGCTCATGGTCGAGTTGCTGAAGCGCGGTGCAGCAATCGTCATGGTTTCGAGCGAGTTACCTGAGGTGCTCGGTATGGCGGACCGTGTGCTGGTGGTGCGGGATGGCGCAATCCGCCGGGAATTCGCACGCGCCGACGCCACTCCCGATGGCGTGATGGCCGTCGCAACCGGCGTGGAATCGTAGGGAAGGACGATGGAGCACGCCAACGACGTCAAGGCTCACGTCGAGCAGCGCTCCGAGGAAGTACGGGCGAAAGCCAGTCGCGGCGCCGTGCTGCGAACGGCGATCATCGTCGTTGCGTTGGCGGTCGTCATCGCCGTCATCAACGTCTTGACGAGCGGTCACTTCCTGACGCCCGGCAACATCACGAACGTCTTGCGTCAGATCACCTACAACGCGATCCTCGGAGTCGGACAGACGTTCGTCATCATCACCGCTGGGATCGATCTCTCCGTCGGTTCGATGATTCAGCTCAGCGGCGTGGTGATGGCGACCTTTGCCAACGC
The DNA here is from genome assembly GCA_019241305.1 of Vulcanimicrobiota bacterium. Classification (GTDB taxonomy): domain Bacteria; phylum Vulcanimicrobiota; class Vulcanimicrobiia; order Vulcanimicrobiales; family Vulcanimicrobiaceae; genus JAFAXE01. The sequence continues at coordinate 3,730 of JAFAXE010000107.1, read as the reverse complement.
CGTCCCGCTCGATGGTTTTCCCTTGATCGTCGCGACGCTTTGTGTGGGCCTGGGCGTCGGCGCCGTCGCGGGGTTCGTGAACGCCTTGCCCGTGGTGCGCCTGGGATTGCCTCCCTTCATCACCACGCTCGCGATGATGCTGATCGCGCGTGGGCTCGCGTTCAAGCTCTCGCACGGCCAGCCGGTTCCGGTCCATTCAAACGCGTTCGAAGGGATGGGCACCGGTTACATCTTCTCGGGCATCCTCTCGAAAATTGGATTGCCGGGAATCCCGATTGCGGTCATGTGGATGGTCGTCATCGCAGTTGGTTTTGGGATCGTTTTGGCGAGGACGCGCTTCGGCCGCTACGTGTACGCGATCGGAGGGAACGAAGAAGCGGCCCGGCTCGCCGGTATCAACGTGGCGCGCGTCAAGACGTTGGTGTACGTTATTTGCAGTTGCTGCGCTGCGGTCGCAGGGTTGTTACTCATGGCGCGCTTCTCGTCGGGTTCCCCCCAGACGGGAAGCGGCGATGAGCTGTTGCAGTCGATCGCCGCTGTCGTCGTCGGCGGGACGAGCCTCATGGGTGGCCGCGGAACGATCGTCGGTACGTTCTTGGGCGCGCTGCTGATCGGCGTGCTCAACAACGTGATGAATCTCATCAACATCGAGTCGTACACGCAGGAAATCGTCTTAGGCGCGGTGATCCTGCTCGCCGTCGTTCTTGACGAGTTACGGAAGCGCTATCTCACGCGGTAATCACGGATGTGGCCGCCGGATGGTTGAACCGTTCACGCGCGCTCGCGAGCCGTTCAGCGCGAAGATGAAGACCTGTCCGGTCGATAACGTGCTGCCGTAACTGCCAGCGTAGACGTGGCCGTTGACGACTGTCGGCGACCAATACTGTCCCCCCGCGAAACCTGCTAGCCGTGGTGTGAGCGGTATGGAAACGAGCGGCGTCGTTTCGTTCGTGCCGGCCTCCGGATTGAAGGCCTCGAGGCGGACGGGCTGGCCTGATGCCGTCCTGGGACCGGCTGACACGATCGGCGGGCGCGTGAGCAGCCACAGCAAGTACGAGCCATTCGTGTGTCCGTTGGAGGTGACGATCGGACTATTTCCTCCTTCGTCGCTTCCGGTCTCGGGCTGACCGCCGATGACGAAGCCGGCACTCGCACTGACACGGCTCGCCGTATCGATGATCGTAAAGGTCTGAAAACCGAATGGGTTCTTAAGGCTTGCTACGTAGCGGGACACCGCAATCCGGGGGCTGCCTGATGCGCCTTCCCAATACACCGGGCCGCCCCATAAGCCACGGTCCGGCGGATTCGAAAGCTGTATCGAATATACGCCGTTTCCGCCGGTGTGTCCGAGCGCCGACCGATTCACGAGGTAGAGCGTGCCATAGTGGTCCTCGATCGCCGCCAGGGAGACCGGCGCGGTCGGCAGCAGCGCCACACCGCTCGTGCCAAGGTCCTTGTCGGCGATATCGTTAGCGCACCAATCGGCCGGCGTGAACCAATCCGCAACCTCGAGCCCGGTGGGTTGATGCTGACTGACGCCGAGGTGTGCGTTCACGATGCTCATGCTGAAATCTTTATGATTCGTATCCGCCGTGAACGAGCCGTTGCCCGTCGCGAAATACGTGTCGCCATCCGAGGCGACGCCGAAGTCGGACTGCCAAATAGAACCGAAACCATGCACGTGATCGTTCCCGGTCGCCTTTGGCGTCGGCGTGCATGGCACTTCCGGCGGAGCGGTATCCTGGGTCGTCGGAAGGACACCGTCCTCGCTAAAGTCGTTCTCGTTGTAGGCGAACAACCAACCATGGTCGTCGTAGCTGATTTCGCATTGACTGCCGAAGGCGACATAGATATCTGAGCGATTCAGGGCGATCTCGACGTTCTCAGCGAGGGCGGGCCGCTGGAAGAGCGTACCGGGCGTGAAGGGCGGTGATGAAAGGTTTGGTTTGATCGTGGTGGTGCGGACCAGCGTGCCGCTCGTCAACGAAACGGCGTGCAGAATAAAGGCGGCCTGGCTGGGCTTTCCGGTTGCAGTGACGAAATAGATAAGTCCGGAATTCGTGTCGATCGTCGGAGTGCTGAGGATGCCGATACTCGGGCGGCCCCCGAAGCAATTCACGCCCGGCATGCTTGGCGTCGGCGTCTCGAAGTGCTTGTACCACACGGTTGCGCCAGTATCTGCATTGAAGGCGTAGAGCGAGTTGTTCAAGGTCGCGACGATGAGCAGGTCGACGCTCTGTCCGCTGATGTTCTGACACGCGGCGACGAGCGGCTGGGCTTCCACCATGCCGTCGACTGGGAGCTTTGCAACAAGTTTGAGATTTTGCACATTCGACGTGGTAAGTGTCGTTTCGGCGTCGTTCCAGCCGGTGCGCCCCTTGTCGAAGTGGTACGTCGGATAAGAGACGGACGAGCAGCCTGTGCGCGTCGAATGGATCGCGCCTTTCACCCTCGTTGGAGCCAGAGCGACGCTGAGAAACGCCGCGAGGGCGATGAAAGCCGAGAGAAGCAATGATCCTTTGCGCATGGAGCACCCCCTGGAACATGCAGCGCGGCGAGGAAAGGGCAAGGCGCAACCGAAGGGACGCGCTGCGGGCCTCCCTCGAACCGTCCGCGACGATTTCCTCCATCGTCTCAAGTCCTCATGGCCGTGTGCAAGGTACGATTGGAAAGGCGACTCGTACGTTGAGTCGTACGATCTCCGCGCCACCCCGGGAGTTCGCAGGTGTGCTCCGGCGGCTTCGCATGGCCGCCGGTCTGACGCAATCGGCCCTGGCGGAACGCGCACGAATCAGTGCGGAAGCGGTAAGTAGCTTGGAGCGCGGGTTTCGGAAGCGGCCGCATGCGGACACGATCGCCCTTTTGGCCGATGCTCTCCAACTGACAAAAACACAGCGCGACGAATTGTCGGCGGCGGCGGGCCGCTTGCTGCAACCATCGTTTCCGGCAGCCGACAAGCCCCGGGATTCCCAGGAGCGGATCAAAGGCTATCTTCCCGAGGCGCCTTCCGAATTGGTGGGTCGGCAGCGTGAGATTCACGAGATCGTCGTTGCGCTGCAAAGCAACGCCTTTGTGACGGTAACGGGATCGGGCGGTATCGGAAAGTCTCGGACGGCGCTGGCGGTGGCCAGTAGGTTGCGCGCGTCAATGCCGGATGGTGTATGGTTCGTCGATCTCGCATCGCGCTCGTCGAACGATTCATTGCCGGGTGTGATCGCCTCCACACTTGGCGCATCGTTGCCGCCCGGTGAAGACGAAGTTCGTGCGCTCCTCTCGTTACTCTGTGAGCGCCACATACTCTTGGTGCTCGACAATTGTGAGCATCTAATCGACGCTTTGGCGCCGGTGTTGACGGCGCTCCTTCGGAACTCGAGTCGCCTCCAAATCCTCGCGACCAGCCGGGAACGGTTGGCGCTAGCACGTGAATTGACGTATCTGCTTCCCCCGCTGTCGGTGCCACCGGACGCGAACGTGCGGGCCCTTTCCACGGATGAAGCGCTCAAGTACGATGCTGTCGCGCTGTTCGTGCGAAAGGCGTACGAAACGGGCGCCGGTTTTGCCCTCACCGATGCCAATGCTCCGATTGTAGCGGAGATCTGCAGACGCCTCGATGGTATAGCCCTTGCGATCGAGTTAGCGGCGGCTCGGTTACGTACGCTGACCGTTTTCGATCTGTGCCGGCGTCTCAACGAACGTTTTGCGGTTCTCGTGGGCGGCTCGAGGGATGCGT
>JAFAXE010000149.1 GCA_019241305.1 Vulcanimicrobiota bacterium | reverse complement strand
AACAGTTTGATGTGCCCGAGGCTCCCGCGTCCTACTGAAGTACGGGCTCTTGGCACCAAGGTGAACCGACGTCGCTGGACGACCGCACGCCATTTTCATTTCGTTCCATGTGGCCCCTGGGGGCCATCGGCTACTGAAGTGAAAATGCTCGCGCGCTGACCTCCGGGTGCGGAGATCGGCGGCAAGCGGTGGCGCTGACCTTCAACGTGTATGCTCCACCGGCGTACTGAGGTCGATTCGTGTAACACCAGGCCGCCACCCGAGTAGAGTAAAGCGCCATGGCTCTCTTCAAGTTCCTTGCCGCTGCGCGTCGCGCGTTGCCGCGCCTCGTCCCGCTCTTCCGCCACGAGGCCGTCCCGTTCTGGCTCAAAGCCGCGACGGTCGCCCTCGGCCTCCTCATCATCTCGCCGATCGACCTCTTTGGCGACATCCCGGTCCTCGGCGTTTGCGACGACGTCGTGCTCCTGGCGCTGCTCCTGAACATCTTCGTTGCCGTGGCGGGGCGCTATGCCGCCCAGCCGGTCGGCCGCTACGCGGACGTTCCGATGAACCGTGCACGGCCTGCGGCATATCGGCTGAATCCGTAGCGCGATAGCGCCGCCCGGGTACGAGGTACGCGAGCGGAGGCCTATCATGCAAGGAAAAGCAACGATCGCCCGGCATCCCATTCACCCAATGCTGGTCGCCCTTCCCATCGGCTCGTTCGGCGGGGTGCTCATCAGCGACATCATCTCGATTTGGGGAGACGGGACGTTTTGGCCGAGAATGAGCCTCTGGCTAATCGCCTTCGGCGTCATATCCGCCCTTGGTGCGGCCCTCTTTGGCTTCATCGACTACTTCACTGCACCGATGCTGCCGAAGACGAAACAAACCGCGACCATTCACATGATTCTCAATCTCGTCGTCGTCGCGTTTTACATCGCGGCATTTTTCGTCCGCTTCGCGACGCCGGTCTCGGCGCTTGGATATATCCTCACCTACATCGGGCTCGCGTTGTTGATCGGTTCAGGCTGGTTCGGTGGCGAACTGATCTACATCGAACACGTGGGACCCGCACCCGACACGCCGGAAGCCATCAGCGACGCCGGCGTCACGTCGCCGAAAACCGCAACCGTTCGCTAGCCGGCGCTCGGCGCCGCCGAGGTTCACACGATCGACGCGGTCGATGAACTCCGCTCACTGGCGAATCTCTTCGGCGCTTCGCGGAGAGCGCGAAAGGCGACGACCATGCGCCGCTGCGCGACGATGGCGCTCGACGATCCAAAAGTACTGGTGCGCTATCACGACGTGCTCCTTTTTCTACTCGCCTATCCGGAAGATGCGCAACTCCATGCAGAGGCCGAGCGCGAACTGCACCGAGTCGCCGCGGCCGCAAAAGTTCTTCACGGACGCAGCGAACGCGCGCGGCGAACGCTGGATGATTCGGGGATTGCGTGGTCGCAGACGACCTACGCCTTCAGCTATCCGGTTGTCCGCTGGCTCGCAGAGCGCCATCCGAGCGTGGCCGAAATCGCCGATTCAACCGAAATAGAACCACTGAAGCGGCTGCTGCGCGTCTGCTTGCCGGCGATGGAATACGAACTCGTCGGCGAGCGTGCTGTCGCAATTGGCGAACTCTTTAGTGACGCCAAAGGCGACGGTGCACAAACGAACGTGTCGTGGCTCGTACAACAGCTTGAGCGCCTCGCGTGCGACGCACCCGTAAGAGAGCGGCTCTTTGACGACACGGAGCCGTACATCACGCTTACGCCAAAAGACGCTCCACTCTCCCGCACCTTTGCTCGCGGACTTCCCGCGCCGCTCTTTTTTCATCGTCAAGGTTTGCAACGCGCATTCGACCTGCAAAAGCTCATCGCGATGCCGCTCCCGCCGCGGCGCCGGCTCTCACTGCACGACAGGCGCCACCTCATCGACACGGCACGCGGTGTTCTCGCCATGCTGGGTCGCGAAACGGACGTCATCACGCTCGCCGCCGAAGCAGCAACGGAATCGTTCGACCTGGAGCGCGGCATCAGCATTGCGCTGTACTCCATGCCCCCGCAGCGCCGTTTTCCGCTCGATACGCATGTCGGGATGATGGTTTTCAAGAACGGCGTTCCGGCCGCGTATGGCGGCGGCTGGCCGTTTCTGGGAACATGCAAGATCGGCGTCAACGTCTTTCCAGCGTTTCGCGGCGGAGAGTCGTCGCTGCTGTTCGCACAGGTGCTGCGCGTTTACCAGCAACGCTTCGCCGCCCAGCGCTTTCTCGTCGAGCCGTACCAAATCGGCGAAGGAAATCCTGAAGGGGTGCGCTCCGGCGCATTTTGGTTTTATTATCGGCTCGGGTTCAGGCCGTTAGGGAAACGTCATGCAGAGCTTGCGCGTGCAGAATTCGAGCGAATCGGGCGCGATCGTTCGTATCGTTCGCCGCTCAATGTGATGCGGCGGTTGAGCCACGCCGATATGGAACTCCCCATCTCGCCATCATCAGGGGCACGGAATGACTGGTCGGATCCGGCGCATCTCAGCCTCGCCGTCTCGGGATGGATTGGTCGCGAATTCTCGGGCGACCGCGCACGCGCGCAGCGTGCGGCACGTCGGCGGGTCGTCCGGGCGCTCGATATCCGCGATGCCGCGCGTTGGACTCCGGCGGAGCGCTTCGCGCTCGACTCACTGAGCCTGCTCCTGGCGATGATTCCCGATCTCG
>JAFAXE010000058.1 GCA_019241305.1 Vulcanimicrobiota bacterium | reverse complement strand
GGCGCGCGCTGCGCGAGATCGGACGCGTGACGGCCCGCAACGTTTCGGATTTGGTCAAGCCCGGTACTACGGCGGATGTCTATTCGGTCGGGCGCGAGGAAGGGGATCGCGTTTCCGCCCTCGGCGGCGGGGGAAGTCTCAACAGCGCCTATTCGGCCGTCGCTTCCGTCCCGGGAGCTTATGTACCACCGAACCAAGCCGGCTACTATCAAACGGTTCACATCCGAGGCGGCGACGTGGACCAGGTGGGGTATGAGTTCGACGGTATCCCCGTGAACCGCGCGTTCGACAACTACGGCTCGGGTTCGCTCTCCTCACTCGGACAGTTGGAACTGCAGGTGTACACCGGCGCCTCACCGGCAACCGCTGAAGCCCAGGGGCTCGCCGGGTTCATTAACCAAGTCATTCGAAGCGGCACGTACCCTGCGTACCGTGACGCCCAGCTGGACCTTGGCGGACCGGCTTTCTATCACAGCGCCATGATTGAAGCCGGCGGCGCAACGCCTTCGCGAACGTTTTCCTATTACATCGGGCTAGAAGGCTTCAATCAAGACTTTCGCTACATCGACCAATTCAACGGCGCGGCCTATTCGAATGAGTTCGGGCCCGTCATCACGACGTGTCCCTCCAAGCCCTCCATCAACACGCTGCCCTCCTGTTTCACCAACGGAAAACCAAATGTCGGCGCCTTTGTCTCAAATGGTCTGGGGGCGCCTGGCGGATACGTTCTGGGACCTACGGCGTACGGCACGCTCGTTTCGAACGACTCGATTCGAACGTCCGTCGTGAACTTGCACTTCGGCATTCCCCGCCGCAACGGAACGCGCGACGACGTTCAGTTGCTCTACGATCTCGACCAGCTCTTCACGATCTTCGACAGTTCCCCAAACGACGCCAACCCTACCCTTCTCAAGGCGGCCGGCTTGGGGTTACCCACGTATGTCGACAGCTGGCAATACAAGGGCGCCGTCGGAGGTTTCTTGCCGCAGAACTACGCCTCGCTCGTCGTTCCCTACCTGTTCCCGTCGTCGCCGCAAGGGCGCCCCCTGAACGCACCGATACCGCTCAACCAGCGCGATCCTCAAGAAAATCAGCAAGCGATCGTCAAGCTACAATACCAGCGAAACTTCAGCGCACAAGCCTTCATGCGCCTGTACGGCTACAGCTATTACTCAGACTATATCGGGACGGGAGCGACCTCGTCGTGGCAACCATTCACCGGCTATGACTCCGGGGATTACGAACTGAACGCCCACACCCGTGGCATCAGCGCCACGTTTGCCGATCAGCTTTCACCACGCCATCTCCTGGAGCTGCAGGGTTCGTACACGACTTCGCACTCCTTACGAATGTACAACACGCAAATGTTTGGTTCTGCGGACAGCTTCGCCGTGCTCGTCGACCCGAGCGACACATCGCGTGGCATCTGTTACGCGGTTCCGACGAACAGCTCTGGTAGTCCGCTTCCCTCCGGACCGGCTACGCCGACCACATGCAATCCCGGCAGCTCCCTGACGGTGGGGCAACCGGCGACGTTCGCTTCGCTCAGTGGTATCGGCAATACGGTGTACCACTTGGGCGGCGGCGCGCTTCCGCCCAATGCCTCGTCCTACACGTGTGGCGGCGTGCGCTGCGCCTACTACGTCGCGGAAAATGGCCAGTACGGTGAGTACAACCTCGTACGACCGAACTTTTACGGCTTGTCGCTCACCGACCAGTTCAAGCCGAACGACCGCTTGTCGATCAATGCTGGATTACGGCTCGACCAGTATGGCTTCACGGGAACCGACACGACGGGCGGTGCACGTGCCTTCTGGTTCAACGCCTGGAATCACGACACGTGCTTCGATGTGCAAAACCTTCAATTGTACGATAAGACCGCATTACCGAACGGCGTGTCGATCCCGGTTACGTCGCCCTGTTCGACCGCCGGCAAGCAGTTCGTCGCGTCGACTTTGAGCAACACGCCTTCGCAAGCGTTCATCTATAACGTGTGGCAACCGCGCCTGGGAGCCACCTACACACTGTCGGCCGATACGGTGTTGCGCGCCAGTTACGGCAAGTACAACGAGCAGCCCAGTTCCGCGTACGAGCAATACGATGCACTACAGCAAGACCTGCCCGACTTGCTCGGTCCCGAGTTCTATGCGTACGGCTTCACGACTCCGGGACACCAAGTCCGCCCATCCGTCTCATATAACTCGGATTTCTCGCTGGAACGGCACATCCGGGGGACCGACTGGTCGTTCAAACTTTCACCGTTCTACCGTCAAACGCAGGATCAAATCGAAAACTTCTACCTCAACGTCAAGGCGGGGCTGATTTCAGGACTGAACGTCGGCCGCCAAACGTCGCAAGGTTTCGAATTGCAAATCAACAAGGGCGACTTTGGCCGCAACGGGTTTGCCGGCCAGCTGTCTTTCGCGTATACCAATGCCTCGGTGAAGTTCGATCGTCTTCCGAACGGGACCACGATCGTCTCGAGCATCAATGGGGACATCGCGCAGTATAATGCGTATACACGGTTTTGCGCAGGCCACACCGGCGATCCGCGCTGCGGGACGCCGACGAACGGTCTGCGCGCCAGTCCCTGCTACCTAGCGGTGGGTGGCGGCACATCGTCGTCGTTTCCGGTGTACAGCCAAGTCACGCCCGTTACGTGCGGTACACCCGGCGGTTACGCCAACCCCTATCGGAACGCACCGGTTCAGCCATTGCTCGATCCGAACGCGGCGTACTTGCCGTACTCGACCTTTCCCGCCGGTATCGGCTCGGGAGCCAACACCTTCATCGTCCCGTATGTCGCGACGCTCGTCCTGAATTATAAGAAGGATAGGCTCGCCATTACTCCGTCGTTTCAGTTCGCCGCAGGCAATCGCTACGGTGCACCGGAGACCGTCCCTGGTATCGACCCTGCCGCCGGATGCACCAGGCTCGTCGGCGCTTCCACAGCGCACGACCCCCGGTATCCGTACGGCGCCGCCGGCGGCTCTCCGTACGACGCGTATAGCTGTGCGGGGCAACTTACGGCAATCCCAGATCCGTTTACCGGACAATTCGATCCCATCGGAGCCTTCCGCAACCCTGCGCAGCTTTTAGGCCACCTCCGCATCTCGTATCAGGCATCGCCTCGCATCGAACTCGTAGCAACGCTTGCCAACGTCATCAACACCTGCTTCGGCGGTCAGCAGACGCGGTTTACCTATTACTCGTCATCCTCACTGTGCAACTGGACGGTGGTAGGCGCGGGCTTGGTGAACCCGGTGGGAAACGTGTACAATCCCCGCGACAACGTCCAAACGTTTCTCCGGTATCCGTACCAGCCTGAATTCGGATCGTACAACGATAACGGGAACTCGACGCATCAGCCGATGTCGGCATACTTGAGCCTTCGGATCAAGCTTTAGCCCGTACTTTAGGCCGCGACACCCTCCCGACGAACGAGCATAGCGAAACAGCCGCGGTGAATTCCCAGAGCGCCTGGCTCTTCGGTGTAAGGTATCAGATAATCGCTGCTAGGTAACTCATTCCGACGAAGATCGAGACCGCCCACACGAGCATCACGCCGGTAACCAGCCGGTCGACGGGGGGAAGGGTCTCCTCAGGAACGATGACCTCGCGGATCAAACCGCACGAACGCCGTTCGTCGACGGCTCTTTCGATGAAGCACGATTCGGGCGCAAGCACGATGACCGAGCGGCGAAACGAATCGGCAATCACGGCGCCGCAAAGGTCGGCCTCGCGCTCGAACATGGTACTACGCCGCCCTGTACGCCGGCAGAACGATGGTAAAGCAGGAGCCGCCATCCGGCTCGCTGCGCGCCTCGATCGATCCCCCCGCCCGCTCGACGGCTCGCTTTGCAATGGCGAGTCCCAAACCCGCGCCGTCGATGTCGCGCCGCGTGGCACCGCGATAGAAGCGATCGAAGGCGTGGCCCAACTCGTCCCGGGTCATCCCCGGCCCTTCGTCACTGATATCCACCAGCACCCGCTCGCCCCGTTTGGAGACGCGAACGCCGATCGTGCCGTCCGTGTACTTGATCGCGTTGTCGACTAAGTTCGTCACCGCATGCGCAAAATCGCTTGGATCGATCGCGGCGGACGCGCCCGCCGCGATTTCCAGCGACATGGTACGCGCCGGCTGCGCTTCGAGGAGCGGGGTAACCACATCCTCAACGAGCTGTGCAACGTCGATGACGGTCGACTGCGGCTGCGGTTCCGTTCGCTCCCACCGTTCTAAGAGGATGAGCTTCTCGATCATCTCCGCCATCAGCATGCTTTGACGGTTCATCGTCGCAAGGATGCGTTGATAGTCTTGCGCGCTGCGCAGATCGCCCTTACGGAGCAAACCAATGAAGCCGCGAATAACGGTTAGCGGCGTCTTCAATTGATGTCCCGCGTCGGAAATGAATTGGTGCATCGCCGCTTGCGCGCGCTCGCGTTCCGTCAGGGCCCGGGCCATCTCGGCAACGGCGCCGTTGTAGGCCCGGGCCAATGCCGCGAGGTCGCCGCCGTCCGATTCGGAGACCAGCTGTGGCGTGAGGTCGCCGGCTGCGAAGCGGTTGAGTGCGGCGTTCACCGCAACGAGCGGCCGCAGCGCCTCGTGCGTCAACAAGCGCGCCAACATGAATCCGACGATGCACGCCAGCAGCTCGGCGAACAAAAAGACGGGAAGGAAGCGTTGGACGGCGTCGCTCATCGCGGCCTCGGAGGCCCGAACGATGAGCGCGACGTCCGCAAACTGAACCCGCGCGGGACTGAGGCCGAAAAGGGTCGCGAGGGCGAGGGAGACCCGCGCGATGGGACCGTTGGACGGCGAGGGTGGCAGGAGCTTGTTGCGCGGCTCCTCCTCGACCGAGTTGCGCCCGCGGACGGTCGCACGCACGTCGGGATCCAACACGATCACTGTGAGTCGCGCGTGGTAGAGCCGGGTGGCGATGACCTGAGCGAGATCATGCGCTTCAATTGGTAGTCCGCGCGCCGTTACGTACGCGCGCACATCCGCGACTTCGTTGTGGATATCGCTCTCGAGTGCGCTGACGTACAACGAGAAGGCCAACAGCGCGGTCGCTGCAACCAAGACAGCAAAGACACCGCCGAAGGCGAGCGTCGAAAGCAACACCAAACGGCGGGTGAAGGACGCGGTCATCGCGGCGTCGCGCGCAACACGTACCCCACGCCGCGAAGCGTTTGAAGCAATTTCACCGGCTCGTTGCTGTCGACTTTCGCGCGCAAGTATGAAATGTACGTTTCGACCGTGTTGGGCACGATATCGCGGTCCACACCCCATACCATGTCCAACAACTCAGACCGGCTAAAGACCCGGTCGGGATTACGAACGAACGCCAGCAGCAAATCGAATTCACGCCGCGTCAAATCGATGCGGCGCGTCCCGCGAAAGGCGACGCGCCGGCCGACGTCCACCGTCAAATCGGCAAACGTGTACGTCTGGCGCTGCTCGAGCCGCGGCCGGCGAAGTGCGCTGTGCAGCCGTGCTACCAGTTCTTCGAATTCAAAGGGCTTTGCAATATAGTCGTCGGCGCCTCGCGAGAGCCCACTGACGCGTTCCGCCGTCTCGCTGCGAGCGCTCAACATGACGATCGGCGCTTCGGTGACGCGGCGAAGCGCAGGGAGCAGCGTGAACCCATCGACCTCCGGGAGCATAACGTCGAGCACGATGATCTCCGGAGACCACTTGTTCACGGCGTCGAGGGCGGCGCGGCCATCGACGACGCTGCGGACCGAGAACCCAGCTTGACCCAAACCGTATTCTAAAAGGTCGCGCATGGCGGCCTCATCGTCGACCACGAGAACGCGAGCGCCAAGCGATTCCACGGCCGACATCCTACCGCAGTAGCCTGGGAGCACTCTCACAGGATTCCCAGGATTAATCGAGCGTTCACATGGCGTGAAGTGCGGCGGCTTCCCAGCCGCAGTCAAGGACCCTTCACCCGCACCTCGCTTACCATTGAAGGCGATGCTCAGGACCATCGCGGGCGCGCAGTTTTTGAAGAAGGCGTTTATTGCAGGCCTGCTACTCTCAGGCATCGCGAGCTGCGGCGCCGGACGAAGCCGGCAGCCGACGGCGGCCGCTCCGTACGTACAAACCACGCTTGCCAGCTACGGAAGCGTTCGGCCCACGAACACGCTCGCGGGCGTCATCGCGCCGTACCAAAACGTTGCCATCCAATCATCGCTCACCGAACCCGCCGATTCGGTAAACGTTCAGGAAGGCGACAGAGTTTATCGCGGTCAGGTTTTGGCACAGCTCGACATTGCCGACCTGCAGGCACAGTTACAGCAAGACCTGGCGACGGCGGCAAGCGATCGCGCCAGCACTTCGCACAACGTCTACCAAGGCAACCTCAACATCGCGCAGGCCCAGGATACGTTACGCAGTGCGGAAAGCGCAGTGCACCAAGCTCAGGCGACACTGGAGCGGGATCAAACGGACCTGCGCCGCTACCAACAGCTCTACGCGAACGGCTACGTTTCGCAACAACAGCTGACGGCTCAAGCAACGACCGTCCGCAACGATGAGCAGGCGGTCCGTTCGGCACAGGCCTCACTCGCCGGCGCGGCGTCGGCCGTGAACGCCAACGGCACGTCGCTCGCCCAAAGCGGGCTTGCGTCCTCGAGCGTCGAGCAATCCCGAGCCACGGAACAGGTCGCGCTTGCGCAAGCGCAACAGGTGCGCGTGCAAATTGCGAAGGCAACGATCATTTCGCCCATTGAAGGCGTGGTCGTGAACCGTAACATCAATCCCGGAGAATACCCCGGCACGCGTCAGATTTTTACCCTGCAGCAAGTGAATCCGGTGTACGCGGTGCTCCGGGGAAGCTCCGCGCAGGTCGCGCAGATTTCCGCCGGCGCGCCGGCGACGATCGTTACCTCAGACGCGCGCCGCCAGCGCGCGGCCGGGCGCGTGGCCGGCGTGCTCAATGAAATCGCACCTGGCTCAACCGATTTTCAAGTCAAGGTCCTGTTACAAAATCCGGACGGCCGTCTACGGCCGGGCGCGGTCGTGGAAGGAACGATCGCCGCTCCGCAAGTGAACGGGCTCCGTGTCCCGACAACGGCCTTCACCGACGACAACCATACCTCGTTGCTCGTCGTCGGAAGTGACGACACGGTCAAGACGGTGCACGTTACCGAGCTTGCCAGCGATGGCGCGACGTCCGTGGTCGCGGGCCTTGCACCGGAGTCTCGCGTCGTCACGAACGGCCAGACGAGTGTTGGGGACGGCGAGAGGGTCGTGGTGCGGTGAGCCTGACCCGGCTGTTCGTCTCGCGGCCCACGCTCGTCTTCGTTCTGATCGCCCTGATGTCGTTTGCCGGCGTCGTGTCAACGAAGACGATCGCGAAGCAACTGTTTCCGAATGTCGAGCAGCCGACGGTGACGATTTCGGTGCAGTACAACGGTGCGTCCGTGACGGTCATGCGGGACAACGTCGTCGCACCGATCGAGCAGACGCTCTCGGGCACCACCAACCTGCAGACGATCAACTCGACCGTGCAGCAGGGGCAGGCCACCATTTCTGCCGTTTATTACTTGTCTTCTGACATCGCTACGGATCTCGCACTGACGCAGAAGGCCGTGCAGGCGGCGGAAAAGCTGCTTCCCAGCAACATCACGCCGCCCACCGTGGCGATTCGGGATCCGAGTGAATCGACGGTTTTGACGCTGGCAATGTACTCGCGCAAGTACACGCCGGGTCAGCTCTCCCTGTTCGCGGACAACGTCATCATTCCGCGGTTCGAACAAATTCAGGGTGTTTCGTATGCCAGCGTCGGCGGCGACGTAACGCCTGCGTACGAAATCGAGGTCGATCCTTCAAAGCTTGCCGCGTTCGGCCTGACGCTGAACGACGTCATCGCCACCGTCTCGAACCAAAACATCCGCGTGCCGGGCGGCATCGCGTACGAGCCGAACCGCGAGACGGTCATCGACATCCGCGGCGACATCCAAAACCTGCAAACGGTCCGTCAGTTGCCCGTCGTCGTGGCATCCGGGGCCAGCGCGCAGCCGAGCGGGACCGCCGGTGCGGTCGACAATCCGCTCGGCGGCCTCTCGAGCCAGGTCGGAAGCGTCGATACCTGGACGGCCAGCAACGCCGTGCGACGCATCGAGGATGTCGCGAGCGTGATCGCGGGCTACGAGCCCCGCCGCCAATACGCACAGATCAGCGGACGCCCGGGGCTCTTCGTGCAGATTCAAAAAGCCTCGTCCGCGAGCGAAATCGACTCCGCGGAGAACGTGCTGCAAGCCCTCCCGGCGATTCAACGGCAGTATCCGGCGATCGAATTCCGCGTCGTCAACACGCAATCGCGCTTTACGCAACAGCAAATCCAGATCGTGACGCGGACCTTGATGGAAAGTATCTTGCTGACCGGCATCGCGATGCTGTTTTTCCTACGCTCGTGGCGCAGCGCGATTGTGGTGTGCGTCGCCATCCCCACCTCGCTCGCGATCGCCATGACCGTGATGAAGGTGATGGGCCTGACGCTTGACACGATCTCGTTGCTGGCGATGTCGCTCGTCATCGGCATTTTGGTCGACGACTCCACCGTGGTGCTGGAAAATATCGAGCGCCACTTTCGTGAGCTGCGGCAGCCTCCGGAGAAGGCCGCCATTGAGGGACGGCAAGAGATCGGCGCGGCTGCGGTCGTCATCACACTCGTGGACGTCGTCGTGTTCTTACCGATCGCGTTCATCCAGGGCCAGGTGGGCCGAAATCTTTCCGAATTCGCCATCGTCGTGGTCATCTCGACGCTGACCTCACTCTTCATCTCATTTACGGTTACGCCCACGCTCGCAGGATTGTGGGCGCTGCGCTCACGCTGGCGTCCTCCGGCTTTCATCGATTGGTTTGGTAGCGCGTTCGATGGCCTGCGTGAAACGTACGCGTATCGCATTTTGCCGTGGGCGATGCGACACGGTGCCCTCGTAGCGGTGTTCTGCGCACTTACGTTCGTGCTCGCCGTCAGTCTCGTGCCCCTGGGCGTCGTTGGTGAGGAGTTCGTTCCGAGAACCGACCGTGGACAGATCTACATTCAACTGACGTATCCCATTGGCACCCCGGTTACCGCCGTGAGGGACGGTGCGTACCGCCTCGAGCACGTCATCGATCAGCAACGGGACGTCTCGGCTGAAGCGACGAGCGCGGGCGCCTATTCCGCGTCTTTCGGCGGGTTCGTTATCCAAGGCAACGTGGCGCAGATCACCCTCTTTCTCAAAGACAATCGCAAGCAGTCCACCGACTGGTGGGTGAAGCGTCTCACCGGCATTACGCAGCGCACCATTCCCGAAGCCGAGTCCGTCATCGTTCCGTCGACCGGTACGGGAGGCGGAAACAAACAACCGATCGACTTCATCGTTTCAGATCTCCATGGCGGCGACCCCACCGCGGCCGCGCAAAAGGCCGTCGCGTTGCTCAAAACGATTCCGGGCGCGACCAGCGTCAACGGCTCAGGCACGACGCTGACCCCTGCCATTTCCGTGCAATTCGACCGCGCCAAGGCGCAGGCGCTCGACGTCGATCTCGGCGCCGCGGCGCAAGCGGCCGGAGCCGCTTTTGGCGGTGATGTGGCCACGCAATTCGAGACGCCGCAAGGCCTCGAACAAGTGCAAGTCATTTATCCGCTCGCGTATCAACACGAGCTGGAGACGCTCCGCGACCTTCCCGTTCGAGCGCAGAATGGTCAGATCGTTCACCTGGGCGACATCGCGACGTTCACTTCGGCGCCTGTTTCACCGCTCGTAACCCGCGTTGACCGCAACAACGTCGTGCACGTCAACGCAAACTTTGCCGCTGGCTCATCCCTTTCGGCCGTGCAGAGCGCCTTCTTGAAGAAACTGCCGTCATTGCATTTACCGCCCAACATTTCGGTGCGCGCCGCACCGCTCGGGCAACAGGACTTCATGCATCAAGCGCTGACCGGGATGGGCGGATCGCTCGTCTACTCGGTAATTCTGGTCTTTTTGTTGATGGTCGCGCTCTACAACAGCTATCGCTCGCCGTTCATCATTCTGTTCTCCGTTCCGGTTGCGGCCATCGGCGCGATCGGAGCGCTGGTGGTAACGCACAAGACGCTGAACCTCTTCTCACTTATCGGCATTATCTTGCTGGTCGGAATTGCAACGAAGAACGGCATCCTTTTGGTCGACTATGCGAACACGCTGCGCTCCCGCGGACGGGCAAAGCTTGACGCGATTCGCGAAAGCGCGTTTACTCGCTTTCGCCCCATCGTCATGACCAGTTTCTCAGTCGTGGCAGGGAACGTGCCGCTCGCTTTCGCGCTGGACGCAGGCTCTGGTGCGCGCTCGAGCTTGGGGATCGTCGTCATCGGCGGCGTCGTCAGTTCTCTGATTTTGACGCTGCTGCTCGTTCCCGTCGTCTACGCCTGGGTTGCGCCGCCCGATCCGGCTCGCGGAGCAGTCCCGGCGGAAGAGACGGCATCATTGCCGACACCGCGACCGGCGCCGGTGCCGACGTAACCATGGCAGCCAGCCGACGCACCAGCCTCTCCCGGCGGTGGGCCTCACCCTACCGGCTCATCGCCGCGCTCGTCACCTCAGCGCGCATGCGCGGCGTGCTTCACGATGCACGCACCTATCCGCACGCCGCGGCCATCGGGAGCGGCGATCACGTTGGCCTCGTGACGATGACCTTCGACGGGCGGGTCGTGTGGTTGCCGAAAGCGCTATCGCATCCACACATCAGCCCAACCGAAGTCGACTTGACCGACTTGACGCTCGGTGAAGCACTGGCCATCGTCTTCCGTCGCCCTCAGCCTGCCTAAGGCCACCTCCGAGAGATCGCGGTCGTGTACCCTCAGGGAAATGCGCACTGTGCCGCTCTCGCGCACGGGCTCGTCATATCTCCGTAGCGAGGATCGTCGGTACGAGGCAGGGGCGCGCCGCCGCCCGTCACAGCCGGAAGGCATGAAACACGCTCGCGCATACGTCCTGTGCTTGGCGCTGTTCGCTGCGTCGATGCCGTTGGTAACGAGGTCCGAGTCGCAATTCGAGTATCAGAAGATGGCGCCGTTGCGGCAATACTTGATGGAGCCGAGCACAGAGATCCGCCTAGCGGAGACAGCGGCCCCAGCCGGGATCTCGCACCATGCGACGGTGCTCATACTGACGTCGCACGGTTACGTTGTGGCGAGGCGGGGAAGCAACGGTTTCACCTGTATCGTTGAGCGGGGTTGGATGCCGCCGTTCGATCAGAAAGATTTTTGGAGCACCCAGCTCCGTGCGCCGATTTGCTACAATGCTTCAGCGTCACGAACCGTTCTTCAGTACACGTTGCGTCGAACGCAGCTGGCCCTCGCCGGTTTGAGTCGCACGCAGATGCTCTCTCGCGTCGAGGCGATGTCGCTTCCCACCCCCGAGCCGGGATCGATGTCGTACATGCTCTCGAAGGATCAGAATCTCGGCGAAGGCGTCGGCCATTGGCATCCACACCTGATGTTCCATTTGCCCAAGTCGTTCCGTGCGGGCGATGGTGCGAATTGGGGTGCGGACCTTCCCGGATCACCGATTGTCTTTGACAATGGGCACAAACTCGTGCCCGAGCCGCAGACGATTCTTATGGTGCCCGTCAGCAGGTGGTCCGACGGTTCACCTGCTCACCCGATGTAAATGCCTGGCTGCGTCGATACGGCATCGCCATTCGACGACGAAGTTGAGGGCCTCCGGCTGCCTGCGTCACCACTAGCGTGCCGGTTGGGGTTGCGGCACACTGCAGGCGCCTAGCGCAAGATCGTCTCCAACCACCAGCGTCAAATGCGTATTGAGCGGCACCACAACTTCGCGGCCGCGATGGACGGTGTTGTATGCCCCCGTCATGATGCCGGCGAA
>JAFAXE010000165.1 GCA_019241305.1 Vulcanimicrobiota bacterium | reverse complement strand
TGCGATCCAAGAAGGCGCGATGGCGTTCCTCCGCCGCCAGTACACGACGGTCGCGATCGTCGCGGTGGTACTCGCCATCCTGATTGCGATCGCGCCGAAACCGCTCGGCTGGGAGGCGGCGATCGGCTTCATCATCGGCGCGTGCCTCTCCGGCGGAACCGGATTCATCGGAATGATCGTCTCGGTGCGCGCCAACGTACGCACTGCCGAAGCGGCACGCGGCGGATTGCCGCCGGCCCTCGCGCTCGCCTTTCGCGGCGGTGCAGTCACCGGTTTGTTGGTCGTGGGTCTGGGACTACTTGCGGTGAGCGGCTACTACGCGATCATGCTACGCGTCAACGCCGGCAACGCATCGCCGGAAGCCGATTCACTCGCTGCGCTGGTCGGCCTGGCCTTCGGCTGTTCCCTCATCTCGGTTTTCGCCCGTCTCGGCGGCGGAATTTTTACGAAGGCGGCAGACGTCGGTGCGGACCTCGTTGGAAAGGTGGAGGCGGGAATACCGGAGGACGACCCGCGCAATCCGGCGGTCATCGCCGACAACGTCGGCGACAACGTTGGTGACTGCGCCGGCATGGCAGCCGACCTTTTTGAAACGTATGTCGTAACGACGGTCGCAGCGATGCTTCTTGGGCACCTCGTCCTCGGTAGTATTCTTGGGACGGCGACGACCTTTCCACTGGTGCTCGGGGCATGGTCGATCGTGGCGTCCATCATCGGCACCTTCTTCGTCCGAATGGGCTCCAGCTCGCGAGGCTCCATCATGGGAGCGCTCTACCGCGGACTCATCGTCGCGGCCGTGCTCGCGGCGATCTTCTTTTACTTCGTGACTCAGCGCGAGTTCGGCACCGGAGTAACGATGCCAAACGGCAGCAGTCTCACCGCGCTTGGAGTCTTCCTCTGTGCAGTCGTGGGCCTCATCGTGACGGGGCTCATAACGTTCATCACCGAGTACTACACCGGGACGCAGTTCCGGCCGGTCCGTGGTATCGCGCAATCTTCCGTGACGGGACACGCAACCAACATCATCAGTGGGCTCGCGGTCTCGATGCAAGCGACCGCGCTTCCGGCGCTGACCATCGTCGTCGGAATCCTCGTTTCGTTCGGCCTAGCCGGACTGTACGGCGTCGGCATCGCCGTGATGGCGATGCTTTCGATGGCCGGGATCATCGTCGCCATCGATTCCTTTGGGCCTATCACCGACAATGCCGGCGGCATCGCCGAGATGGCGGATCTTCCGGAATCGGTCCGCGGTGTAACGGACCCGCTCGATGCCGTCGGTAACACGACGAAGGCCGTAACGAAAGGCTATGCGATTGGATCCGCCGGGCTTGCGGCGGTGGTGCTGTTCGCCTCGTTCCTGCAAGAACTCTCGGACAAATGCGCCGCAACGGCCGCTGCAGCGTGCGCCAAGACGCCGATTCTCTTCGGCGTCGGCGACCCGTACGTGCTCACTGGTCTCTTCGTCGGCGGTCTGTGTCCGTATCTGTTCGCTTCACTCTCGATGCAATCGGTAGGGCGCGCCGGAGGTGCGGTGGTCGAGGAAGTGCGCCGCCAATTCCGTGAGATGCCCGGCATCATGGCAGGGACGCAGAAGCCGAACTACGCCACAACGGTCGACATCGTCACCCGCGCGGCACTCAAGGAGATGATCGTACCCGCGCTCATCCCGGTCGGCGTGCCGATCCTTATCGTGCTCCTGTCCTTCGTGCTACCGCAGAGTGGCGGCGCGAAGATGATGGGAGGCGCACTCGTCGGTACGATCGTTACGGGCCTATTCTTGGCGCTCGCGATGACGAGCGGCGGCGGCGCCTGGGACAACGCCAAAAAGTACATCGAAGACGGCCAGTTCGGTGGTAAAGGCTCAGCCGCGCACGCTGCAGCGGTGACTGGTGACACCGTCGGAGATCCTTATAAAGATACCGCGGGCCCGGCGATCAATCCGATGATCAAAGTTTTTAACATCGTAGCGCTGCTGCTCGTCGGCTTCCTCGTTCATTAGGATTCGAACAGAAGGAGGCGCCTCACGGCGGGCTCGGGTCTCGGCTGGCGAACCTCGGCGGTTCGAACCGAAAGGCCGGCAGCCCGCGTTGTATGGGCGTGAGGAGATCCGTGGTACCAGGAAAGCGAGCGCTTGTAGCGTTCATTGCCGCAGCGGCGGTTTTGGCGTTGTTGCCGAAGCCGGCAGCCGCTGACGAAGAGCAGCAGATCGGCGCCCAAGTCTATCAACAGCTCCTGCGCAGAGGGGAAATCATTCCGAGTTCCCCGCTCTACACCGTTCTGAATCCGATTGCGCAGCGGATCAAGACCGTCGCTGACCCGCAATACCCGTATCCGTTTCATTTCATCCTCGTCCACGAAAAAAGTCCCAACGCGTTTTCCGTCCCCGGCGGAAACGTCTATGTGACTGACTCTCTGATGCATTTCGTCGATAACAAGGAAGAGTTGGCGGGGGTGCTGTGCCACGAGACGTCGCACGCGATCCACCACGACGTCGTGCACCTCATCAACAAGGATCGCAACGCCGAATTGCTCGGGACGCTCTTGCAAATCTTCGTGGCGCGCGGTAGCTACATGGGGCAGTCGTTGATCGGCCTGGGAACGGGGCTGCAAGAACAGCACTTCTCTCGGAGCGTCGAAACCGCGGCCGACCTGAAGGGTTCGGAAACCTGCGCGCAAGCCGGCTTCAACCCTTACGGAATGGTGTGGCTCTTTCAGAAGTTCCGCAAGACGAATAACGGCGGCACGATGGAGATGCTTTCCGACCATCCCCGCGATGAGCACCGCATCGCCGACTTGCAAAATCACTTCCGCACGAATCCTGATCTGTTCGGACGCTACAATGACGACATGGCGAAGGCCACCCCGCTGAAGCTACCGTCCGAGCCATCGGGGCCTCCTGGTCCCCGGCTCCCTGGACAGCCGCAACCCGGACCGACAGCGCCACGCAACGGAACGCAGGGCGGTGCCTCAGGAGGACCATACGGCCCGCCTCCCTCGCCCCGCCCCACTTCAACCGAACCTCCCGCTTCGCAGTCCTAAGGACGCTCGAGTTTGCCGCGTCGGGTCGCCGAACGCTGCGACGGCGAGATTGCAGCCCGGAGGACCGTCACCGAGGCGGCTGGGAGCGCGTAGACCGCCGAGGCCCCACCAGGCTGCGACGACGTCGCGTACGGTCCGTCGGGATGGCCGCTCCCGTTCTTGCCGTTGGGGTGCCACACGTACTGCGCCGGTCCAAACGTGAACTGTGCGACCGGCGACGTGAAGTACTCCGCCTTACTTCCGTTCTGAAACACGACGCCGACGCGGTATGCGTTCGAGGGGTCCTTATTGACGAGTAGGACCGACCACTGACCATCTGGCCGCTGCACCGCGTACGGTGCAACGATGGCTTTGCCTTTCAACGTGATATCGCTTGCGGCCGGGTAAAGCACATGAGCGCTGTCAGCCGCTTGCGACCATTCTTGAGTGACGAGTTGAGCAGCGAAGTATTCCGAGGTCGGCTGCTTGATCGTGTAATGGTTCGTCGCATTCCACATGCCCCACGATCCCCAACCCGTCTTGCAGCCGGAATAGTTGAAAAGCGGATCGGGTTCGTATTGGTAGAGGTAAAGCCCGGAGGCGCCGCTCGTGAGGAATGCCGCCGCTGCGTCCGCATACCATAGTGCTCCGGCGATGTCCTGAAAGTGTTCGGTCGTATTCGCAGACCAGTTCGCTTCCGTGATCAGCATGGGTGTGCCGGAGGGCAGGCCGTCTTTGCGCCACGTCTTGATGATGCTGCTCGCCAAGCTCGGCTGCTGCAGCAACGCGTTCTCCGGAAAGCCATTCGTGCACGGGCTGAACGGATACCACTCGAACGACATGAAGGCAAGGTCGGAAAGGCGTCCGTGTGCTGAAAGGTAGGCGATGAAGCGCTGAAGCCAGGATGCGTTGCCCCCAGCGTCACGCCATGTCTGCACGTCGGACGTCGTTCCCTGAAATACGGGACCGCCAAGCTTCAGGTTTGGATCGACGGCGTGAAGCGCGGCGGCCCACTGCAAGTACAGCGTACCGTAATCTTCGGGAACGATGAACTGCCCATCTGGTTCTTCCCCCATCTCGACGTAGGTGATCGGGTAGCCGCGCGCTTCGAGGTACCGAAGTTCCGCTGCCGCGTCGTCTGGCGTTCCATACAGCAAACTCACGGGTACGATGGCCGGCAGTTTCCGCGTTACGCCACTGGTGTAAACGACGTCGAGACCGGCCTGTTCCTCGTCGGTTACCCGGTTGGAGGCCTGGTGCCACGGGTCCGTCGACGAGGTGTAGGTCGTCGTTTGCGAATTGTTGGCGACGTGACGCATCCGGTCGGTAAAGGTGTTTCCAGAAAGCGTGCCGAGTCCGAGTTCAGCGATCGCATAACCCACGCAGTCACGCGGATCGGCACTGCCATGGCTGTCGCACGTGTTTGAAGAGGCCGTGAGCAAAACGCGAACGTAGCGAACGTTGCGTGGCAAGGAGGCGAGACGCAACGTCACGATTCCGCCCTTGCCGTTCGCGACGCTTCCGCTTGGGAACGTTACCCATTTTCCTTGGGCCGGACTGTAGATTGCATCCGGGCCGGTCCAGTATTGTATCTGGTACGATGTCGCGTACGGGTTCGACCACGTGATTCTCGCGGCATCGATGCCTTTTTTGGAGGCAAGGTCGACGATCACCCACTGCGGATGCACCGTATTGGGCTCGCCGGTAAACCTCGTATCGAGGTATGGATTGCTCTTCCAATAGGTCGACGGATCGCCATCATCCAGCCGCCCGTAGTCGTCGTTGTTTCCATTGTCATTCGTGTCGCCGCGATGCGGCAACCGGTAGCCGTACGAGTCCGTCACCGGTGGAGAGCTCGGCGCCGAGGCTCCGATCCAATAGCCCTCATTGCCTGACTGGCTCCAGCTGCCTTTGGGATTCCAGTGCCAATCCTGGACGCTCAACTCGGTGTACAGGCGATACGTGACCTCGCCCATCCCCGACGACGTCATTTCCTTGACGTTGGCAGGCGTGTAAATCTGCTTCACGGCGCCGGCGTTTTGCGCATCGAGTCCCGCCCCGAGTGCGCGCAGCGGATCGTAGGTATTGAGCGCACGAGTCGGGTTGGCGTCGATCGTAACGCGATGCACTATGCCCGGTACGGGAGCGGCGGTGGTGGCCACGCCCGTGCTCAGCGCGAGCACAACGACGAACGGGATGGCGCGAGCGATCATGCGGTGCTCCTCGGCAAGGCCCGGACTCATTCGCCGTAGGGCCAGCGAAAGCTCCCGCGCCGAAAAGCACGAGCGCCCCGGCACGCGCCGAGGCCCCGTCGCATTATGCTGTTCCCGCTATCGCAAACAGTCTACTTGATGTCGACTTTGGCGCCGACTTCTTCAAGCTTCTTTTTGATCGACTCCGCCTCGTCTTTTGGAACGCCTTCCTTGATTGGCTTGGGTGCGCTCTCCACGAAGGCTTTCGCTTCGGTGAGGCCGAGTGACGTGAGCTCGCGCACCGCCTTGATGACCTTGATCTTTTCCGGTCCGACTTCGGTCAAAATGGCATCGAACTCAGTCTTCTCCGCTGCAGGCGCGGCTGCGGCGCCGCCTGCAGCGCCTGGCGCCGCTGCGACGGCAACCGGTGCCGCAGCGCTTACGCCCCACTTGTCTTCAAGGGTTTTGACGAGTTCGTTCAGTTCGAGAACGGTGAGTTTTTCGACTTGTTCGATGAGATCGGCAACTGCCATGTCGATGATTTCCTCTCGTTAGGTGGCTGACTCGGCGAGTTGCTTCTCGCGAGCGCTGAGAACGCGGACGAATCCGCCGGGATTTGCAGCGAGGATGCCGACGAAGTTCCGAATCGGACTCGCGAGCATTCCGAGGACTTGCGCTTGCAACTGCTGCTTCGATGGCATCGTAGCGAGCGCCGTGAAGGCGGCCTTGTCGACGACTTTTCCATCGACGTACGCCGCTTTGACGTCGAGGGTCTTGTTGTCGTCGGCAAAGGTGCGCAGTGCCTTCGCCGGCGCGACGGGATCCTCGCCGGCAAAGACGACGCCGGTCGGGCCGACGAGAATGTCGGCGAGAGCAGTCGCCAGTTCTTCACCGGCTGCGCGCGCAAACAGCGTATTCTTGACGACGGAATACGTATTCCCGTCCTTCCGCAGCTCCGAGCGGAGCTTCGTGATCTGCTGCACCGTGAGACCCGCGTAATTCGTGAAGAACAGGTTCTTCGCGGCGGCCACCTTCTGGCGCAGCTCTTCGATGGACGCTTCTTTTTTTGCGGTCGGCATTTTTCGTGATCGCCTCGATAGAAAACAAAACGGCGCTCCATTTCGGAAGCGCCGACCAGCACGGTCTGCCGCAGCAGAGCCTGTCCAAATCGCGTACGCATCCTCGGTAGGCGCTTGCGCTTTGACCGCCCTTGGCGGACCTACAGTCACTGGAGCCGTCGGCGATTATACGTGGAGGCAGCCCCCGCCGTCAAGCGAAAGCGCCGCGCCGTGAGGGGCCCGCTACTCGGCGACGGACGCTTTCGCGCCTTTCTTGCCGGGATGCTGTCCTCCGGACTCGCGGTGCAGATTCAAAGCGTCGCGGTTGGCTGGCACGTGTTCTCGTTGCGGCATCGCCCGCTCGACCTGGGACTCGTTGGTCTTGTCTTGTTCTTGCCGACGTTTACGCTGTGGGTGGCGGCTGGCGTTTTCGTCGATCGCCACGACCGGCGCTGGATTGCGGCTAGCGGCGCGTTTGTCGAAGCGTTGTGTTCCCTCGCGTTCGCCGCCCTCGTGCTCGCGCACGACCGGCGCCTTGGTTTCTATCTCGCTGTGCTTCTCATCGTCGGCGTCGTTCGCGCGTTTACGTCGCCGGCAGAGCGAGCGCTGCTGCCCTCCTTGATCGAGCCGCAGCGTTATCTGAAGGCGCAAGCGGCCTATTCATCCTTGCGCGAATTGGCAGTGATCGCAGGGCCGGCGCTCGGCGGGCTGCTCATCGCGCTCTCGACTGCGGTCGCGTTTGCGGGAAGCGCGTTGCTTTTCGCGGTCGGCGGCGTGGCGCTCGCCCTCTTGCGCACGCGGCGCGAGGTAGCGCTCGCGGCGGCGACCGTGCGCCGATCTCTCGATGGCGTGCGATACATCCTGGCGCGTCCGGTCATCGCGGGAGCCATCTCGCTCGATCTTTTTGCAGTGTTTTTTGGCGGCGTCACGGCGCTGTTGCCGATTTTCGCCGATCAGATCTTGCGCGCCGGTCCCATCGGCCTCGGCGCATTACGTAGCGCTCCCGCGCTCGGTGCCGCTGCCGTCGCGGTGTTGCTCGCACATCATCCACCGCAGCGCCACATCGGACGCATGCTGCTTCTTACGGTGACCGGTTTCGGTTTAGCGACGATTCTGTTTGCACTCTCCAGAAACATCTGGCTTTCGCTCGCGCTGCTGTTCATCGTCGGAGGGACCGACATGGTGTCGGTCATGATCCGCAACGGCCTCGTGCAACTTGGTACACCCGCCCAACTGCGTGGCCGCGTGAACGCGCTCGAGAACGTGTTCATCGGCGCATCGAACGAACTTGGCGAATTCGAATCCGGGACACTCGCTGCGTTTATCGGTACGGTGCCGAGCGTGTTCATCGGCGGCGTCGTTACGCTGATCGTGGTCGTACTCTGGTCGCTCCTGTTTCCCGCGCTGCGCAAGGCGGACTCCATTCCACTCGCCGAGTGTTCCTCACGCTCTGTTCACCCAGAATGAAACCCGGTGGGTATTCGTGACACCCCGCTGTGGGCGATGTGCCCCATTCGGGCAAGACCCCGCAGCGGCTACGCCAACGGAAAAAAGGCGTCGTGCGACGCCGACCGTAGTGGACCCCATGAAGGGACAGCTCGGCGGAGTCGCTCCGATTTCCATCGAGGCGATCGAAGCCGCGCGCAAGCGGATCGCCGGAACGATCCTGCGCACGCCACTCGTCAAGCTGGAATTGGGACGGAGCGGTCCTGAAGTCTACCTCAAACTCGAGAACCTGCAGCCGATCAATTCCTTCAAATTGCGCGGGGCTGCCAATGCGGTCGCCATGTTGCCGCCCGAGCGCCGTTCGCTCGGTGTGTGGACGATCAGTGCGGGCAATGCCGGCCAAGGCGTCGCGTACGCCGCACGACAAGCCGGCGTTCCCTGTACCGTCGTGACAATTGAAACGGCGCCTGAAACCAAAGTGAACCGAATGCGTGCGCTTGGTGCGAACCTCGTGAAAGCGTCGTTCGATGCGTGCTGGGAGGCGATGGAACGGCGCACCTTTCCCGGAGTCCCGGGGACCTTCGTCCACCCGTTCGACGATGACGATTTCATCGCGGGCAACGCCTCGATGGGACTCGAGATCGTCGAAGACTTGCCGGCTGTCCGCACCGTCGTAGCAGCGATCGGGGGCGGCGGCCTGGTTACGGGAATCGCCTCGGGCGTGCGCGCGCGAAAGCCCGATGTCCGCGTGCTGGGCGCCGAGCCCGAGACGGCAGCGCCGGGTGCGGTCTCCTTTGCCAATGGACGCGCTTCGGAGTTCGAGGGATGGAAGCCGACGTTCGTCGACGGAGCGGGTGGAAAGAGCGTCTTTCCGCGCATGTGGGAACGGATGCATCGCGTCGTCGATGGTTCAATCGTTGTGAGCCTCGACGAACTCAAGCGTTCTATGCGGTTGTTAGCTGAACGCGCCCGCGTTATTGCGGAGGGTGCGGGTGCGCTGGGCGTCGCCGCGGCACTGAGTGGAAAGGCGGGTCCCGAGCCGATCGTCGCGGTCGTCTCCGGCGGTAACATCGAATTGGAGACGTTTTTCGAACTCATCGGTTCGGTTCGGATGTAAAGGACGTTTCAGTATCCCATAAGATGAAGCCCGTGGGCGTTCGGAACGAGATAGATACGCGAGTATTCGTAGTCAAGCCATACGTCATAGAGCCGCAGAAAGTCGGAACCAATCAGTCCGTCCTGGGCCCAATCGAAGGCGCTGTCCGACGCAACAACGTAGCCAGGCGTGTCAGTGAATTTGGTCTTACCGAGAAGCAGCTCGTGGAGCATATACGGCTTGGCGGTGCCGAAGCCGCCGACGCCCCAAAACGTCGACTCTCCTTCACCGTACGTTCCGTTCTTCAGCACGTCGGGATACCGGCTCACGAAATAGTTGAAAAGGAGAAACGTCCCGGCGGCTCCCGTGTCGATGGTGAAACGGTCCGCCTTGACGCCGTTGATCACGACGGTCGTCTCGGGACTTCCAGTTCCGAGCCGGACGGGCAATGTACTCGTTAAAGGATCACCCGGTGGCGTAAACGCATCGGACCGAAAGGCTGTCACTCTTCCGTGCTCGTAGTCGATCTTGAACACCGCTTGAGCGAGAAAGTCGAGGCCGAGAATGCCGACAATGGTCGTGTCGGTACGCTCCTTCGGTAGGCTTGGAATGACGCTCACGACGACATCCTTCATGCGAAGGGCGCCAATATCGATGCGCGGCACGATTGCCTCGCCAATGCTGTGCCGCTGTACCGTAACCATGGAGCGTTGATCGATAACGGACAAACCGAGCTGAGACGCGATTGCGCCATCCAGTGTCAGCGTTGAGGCTCCCGTGTCGAGAAGAAAGTCGAGGCCCCGCTGCCCAACCGTTGCACGGACGTAGATGCGGCCGTTGAGGATGCGAGCCGGTAGGTCAACGTGGTCCATTCCGTCCGGCAATGTGAACAACTCGCGCCGGAAGCCTGGAATGCGGAGGTCCGCGTCGGAGATGTTCGCCGGCAGGTCGCTTGTCACCGTGACGTCTACGGTGTTCTCGGGATGGCCGTCTGCGGTTTTCCAGTGAAAGGCCTCCGTTCGTCCGGCAACCGTGCGGAAATCGTCGTATGTCGTCACGGCTGTTGCGTTCGGCGTGGCGACTTCTTCACGAACAATGCGCCAGCTTGCTCCGTCGACGAAGACTCGCCTCGTGTGACGCTGCGCATCGCGTGTTTCGATGACGTAACCATCGACAGGCTGCTGAACGCGACGCACGACAGAGGTCTCCTGATTGGCACGCTCATTGCCGGGATCGCGCTGCACGAGGAGCGTGACCCCGTTCTCGTCTTGACGCCATCTTTGGCCGTGGTAATTGCCCGATTGCGTCTCGAACGGACCGTTTTGATCGTCCTCGCGGTAGTCCTTATCCCTGCGCCAAACCGTACGGCGGAACGTTGTACCGTTCCGCACCCATACCGTGGCCTTGCGCTCGCTCTCCCAGGGCGCGCCGTCAGCCTTTTGCACTCGATCGAAAATCTGCTGGCTCGTAGGAAGGGCTTCGCCGGCCAACGCCCACGACGGAGCA
Source organism: Vulcanimicrobiota bacterium (assembly GCA_019241305.1). Lineage (GTDB taxonomy): Bacteria > Vulcanimicrobiota > Vulcanimicrobiia > Vulcanimicrobiales > Vulcanimicrobiaceae > JAFAXE01. The sequence goes on along the minus strand of JAFAXE010000165.1, from coordinate 7,208 downwards.
ACCAACACAAAGAACAGCGGTACCAAAGCGGTGCGCATGATGCCCATTTCGACCGTGTAGCGTAAACCCCCGCCGTCAATGTCGAGCAGCCTGAAACCTGCGGTTCGAGGTGTTCAGTCATAGGCTGTATGGCCACGGTGCGATCGCTCAACCACGTCGTGTTGTACGTCCGGGACTTGGAGCGGTCCGTCGCCTTCTACGAGGCAGTCTTCGGCTTTAACGTGGTCGCGCGCGCGGGGCGTGCGATGGCCTTCCTGCGCGCCTCAGGTTCACAGAACCACCACGACCTTGGGCTTGCCGCGGTGGGCACGAATGCACCATCGCCACCGCAAGGCGCCGTTGGACTCTACCATTCGGCGTGGGAAGTCAACCGGATCGAAGACGTCGCGGAAGCCCACCGTCAATTGGTGCGTCTCGGTGCGTTAACCGGCGCAAGCGACCATGGCGCAACGAAGTCCGTGTACGGCACCGATCCGGACGGCAACGAATTCGAGATCATGTGGATGGTGCCGCGCGAGTTTTGGGGCGAATTCGAAAACGCCGCGCCGACTCGACCGCTCGACCTCGAAGCGGAAGTTGCCCGTTGGGGTGCCGCTTCGCTACGCCGCTGCGGAAGCGGCCGTCCGCAGGCGATTCGGATCGACCTTCACGCCCGGACTCATCGAGGTCGCGAGGGTGATGCTGCGCAGGTAGGTGCCCTTCGCGGCCGCCGGCTTGGCCCGTAGGATCGCGTCGAGTAAGGTCGTGACGTTTTCGCTGATCTGTTCGGCTGGAAAACTCGCCTTGCCGACGATCGTGTGGACGATCCCCGTCTTGTCGAGACGATATTCCACTTTACCGGCTTTGATGTCGCGAATCGCCGCACCGATGTTCATCGTGACCGTCCCAGATTTAGGATTCGGCATCTTCTGCGCGAGGATGCGGCCCAGATTGGAGCCGACGGCGCCCATCATATCCGGCGTCGCTACCGCGACGTCGAAATCGGCAAATCCGCCTTTCACGCGATCGATGAGATCTTGCTCGCCGACGACATCGGCGCCGGCTGCCTCCGCTTCCTTCGCGCGGTCACCCTTTGCGAAGGCAATGACGCGAACCGTGCGACCCGTGCCATGCGGCAACAACACGGTGCCGCGCACGTTCTGGTCGCTCTTCTTCGGATCGACGCCGAGGCGGATGTGAATCTCGATCGTTTCATCGAACTTTGCGCGCGCATTTTTCTTCACGAGAGCCGCAGCGTCTGCCGGATCGTAGAGTTTCGCACGGTCGTACGATGCGGCGATTTCGCGGTAGCGCTTGCCGTGATTTTGCATTAGGACGCGACCTCCACGCCCATCGACCGGGCGGTTCCGGCGATGATCTTCATCGCCTGCTCAATGTCGTTTGCATTGAGGTCCGGCAACTTGATCTGCGCGATCTCACGAACCTGAGCTTGCGAGAGCGTCCCGATCTTCGTACGGTTGGGTACGGCGGAGCCGGATTCGACGCCGAGCGCGCGCTTGATGAGAAACGACGCCGGCGGGGTCTTGGTGATGAACGTAAACGTCCGGTCTTCATAGACCGTGATCTCGACTGGGATGATCTGTCCAGCCTGCGCCTGCGTGCGGTCGTTGTACTCTTTGCAGAACGCCATGATGTTCAGCGAGTACGGTCCGAGCGCCGGTCCTACGGGCGGCGCGGGTGTCGCTTTGCCGGCCGGCAGCTGCAGGCCGATTTTGCCTACCACTCTCTTGGCCATTGAAAACTCCTAGCGATGCCGGCAACGCCGGCGGTCTCCCCCAACCCCAATTGCGACCGCGGCGGGGTGCTCCACGGGCGCGGGTGACGCGCCAGCATAGCACGCGAGGCGCGATGCACACAATGCCAGATTGGCACGTCCCTGAAACTCCGCGTGCTCTGGGCCGTACCTTGCGACGATGGCACCGGAGCCAGCGCCTCGTCAATCCGGCCCGCCGCCCTGCACCGGCACGAGGTGGCAATGAGCGCAGCCGGGCTCCTGATGGCGGCCCTCAATGCGATATGGCAAAGCGCCTTGCTCTGCGGCCTGGCGGCCGTGGGACTCGCCCTCGCCCGTGCGAACGCTGCCACTCGGGCGGCAGTGTGGACGGTCGTCTTTCTCACTGCAGCAGTGCTCACGCCGCTCGATCTGTTTTTTGCGCCGGCAGTTTCCCACGGACCGTCCGCGCCAACCGCCGCCGCGCGGTTACCGGCGCACACCCATTTACTCGCTGCCGAACGGTTTGCTGCCGTGCTGCCCGCACTCCACGGCGCGCGAGATCATTCTGCGACCGTCGCGTCCGGACTCGCCCAGCGCTGCGCCCTCCCGGGGCTCATTGTGTGGTGCTTCCTCACGACGTTTTTCTTGCTGCGCGTCGCACGAGCGACGCTCGCCACCTTGCAACTCAAGAGGCTCGCATCGTCACTCGAAGACTGCGAGTTTGCGACTTCCCTCCAAGCGATGGCCTCTGCGGTTCGCCAAACCCGCGTCGGCCTGAGCGATCTCATCGACATGCCATGCGCCGTTGGATTGCGCCGACCAATGGTGCTGCTGCCGCGCGCACTGTTCGAACGATTAGAAGCGGAAGACGCCTATGCTGTCGTCGCCCATGAAGTCGCACATCTGCGGCGCCGCGACGACGTCGTGCTCTTGCTGCAGCAGATCGGCGCGGCACTGTTCTTCTTCAACCCGTTCCTCCGCATCGCAAGCCGCCGCGTCGACTTCTATCGGGAGCTGGCTTGCGACGATCACGTCATCACCACGCGCGCGAGTGCCCTGCGCTACGCGCAATGCCTTGCCACCATTTTAGAGCGCGCGCTGTTCCACCGCCGCTCATTCGCTCCCGCGTTCCTGCAGGGTCGCACGCAAGTTTTCGCGCGCGTGGAACGCCTCGTCAACTGGAAGGAAGGATCCCGTTCCATGGGTCGCGTCGCCATTCTCATCACGCTTGCGGTCTGTGTGACCGCCGCGTTCTTCATTCGCGTCGAACTGCCGCTCCTCGGAAGTGGAGCGGTGCCGCATCAGGACCGTGAAACTGCGTTTGCGGCCGCGGCTCACAATCTCGACGACGACACGCTGCTCGGAGCACTGGCTGCGGCGGGATATCGCATCACGCCGGATGATGCTATCGCCCTCGCAAACGCAGGCGTTGACTCCGATCTCATCGTTGCTATCCATCGCAGCGGAATAGAACGGCCGTCGAAGACAGAAATCATCGAAATGGCCGACGCCGGCGTTGACGGTGACCTCATCGCCGCGGCGGCGCGCGCCTTCGGCGCGGCGGTCTCCGCAAGCGACCTTGTCCGACTGCAGAACAGCGGCGTCTGCGGCGACGATCTCGCCGACATCACCTCGCAAGGCGTGAGCAACCTGTCGGTGTCGGACGTCATTGCGCTGCACGAAGCCGGGGTGGATGGAGACTACATCCGTCACGTCACTGCCGCCACGCACGGCAAGCTCACGGCTTCGGACGTCATCCGCCTCCACGAAGCCGGCGTCGACAGCTAGTCAATCCCTTGCGGGAACCCTAGCGACGTAGCGGGTCCGCTCTGCGGGGAACCTCGCAGAGCGTCGAAAACCTTGCTCTATGGAAGCGCGCGTCGGCAGCCCATCGGCGCCAGGCGGCTCGACCGGGCGTCCTTCGGGCACCGTCACGTTTCTTTTCTCTGATATCGAAGGCAGCACGCGGCGCTGGGAACGCGCCAGTGAAGCCATGGCCGTAGCGTTGCGCCGCCACGATGAACTCCTTCGAAGCGTCATCGAACGGAACGGAGGCTACGTTTTCAAGACCGTCGGTGATGCATTCTGCGCTGCGTTTACGAACGCCAACAACGCCTTGCAAGCAGCGACCGACGGCCAACGCGCCGTCCTTGAAGAGGATTGGTCACGAGTCGACGGCTTGCAGGTTCGCATGGCGCTGCATACCGGAGTTCCTGAGGAGGAGCGCGATAGCGATTACTTCGGTCAGGCTGTGAACCGGGTCGCGCGTTTGCTCGCCGTAGGTAACGGTGGACAGATACTCGTTTCGGCTGCCACAGCTGCGCTGGTCGACGTCTCAACCGGCGCGTTCCGGCTTCTCGACCTCGGAGAGCACCGGCTCAAAGACTTGAGTCGGCCGGAGCGCATTTGGCAGGTGGTCGCCGAAGGTTTGCCGGCGCAATTTCCGACGCTCAATTCGCTTGACGCGCGTCCGAACAATCTTCCCTACGACTACACCACGTTCGTCGGCCGCGAGGCCGAGCAGCGGGAACTCCTAGAACTCCTGGGGAGGTCTCGTCTGGTGACCGTCATCGGGACGGGCGGAATGGGGAAAACGCGTCTCGCCTTACGCGTTGCCGCTAATGCGAGCGAACGATTTGAGGGCGGGGTGTGGTTCGTCACTCTCGCCGCCGTTGGTGAGTCACGCCTCGTGCCGACCGTCATAGCAGAGGTGCTTGGCGTGGCGTCCGGCGCTGCGCACGATCCTGTCGACAAAATCTGCGCGCATATCGGCGATCAACGATATCTCCTGCTACTCGATAATGCTGAACACCTCATCGATGGCGTGGCGCAGACGATCGACATCCTGTTGCGGCGCTGTGCTGGGCTGCACGCCCTCGTTACCAGCCGTGAGCCGCTTGAGCTCGCGGGAGAAACGATCCTTCGGCTGTCACCGCTGCCGCTTCCCGAAATAACCGAAGGGCTGAGCGTAGCGCGCGCCTCTTCATATGCGGCCATCGCGCTGTTCGCGCAACGCGCTCAGGCTGCGGATCCCGCTTTCGAGCTCTCTGCAGAGAACGTTTCCCTCGTGACGGAGGTCTGTACAAAAGTTGACGGCATGCCGCTGGCGCTCGAACTTGCGGCGGCACGCCTTAGGACGTTCGGGCTACGTGATCTGGCGCTGTTCCTCAACCAGCGCTTCAGCGTGCTCACGAGGCGAAGTCGAAGTGCGGAGCCGCGACAGCAAACGCTTCGCGCCCTGATCGATTGGAGCTACAACCTCATTGGAACCAGCGAACAACGGGCGTTTCGCCGTTTGTCCGTGTTTGCCGGTGGCTTTACGGCCGACGCTGCAGCGGCATTGCTGAACGACATGGAGCTCAACGATATCACTCTGCTGGACCTCGTAGGCGCACTCGTCGAGAAATCGCTGCTGGTACCGTACGCGCCGCTCTCGGAAGCAGCACGTTACCGGTACCTGGAGACGCTGCGCGAATATGCGCTCGAACGCCTCAAGGAAAGTGGTGAAGCTGAGGACGTCGGCGGCCGGTTCCTTTCGTGGTGCATCGATTTCGTCGCGGGTGCGTCAGCGGATTACGAGACCATGCGCTCCTCAGAATGGGAACTCAAGGTTGGCCCCGAGCTCGCAAACCTTCGTGCTGCGTTGGTTTGGGCGTTTGCCGACGAACGCGACGTTGCTAGAGGTCAGCGCTTAGCAGCACAGGCCCGGCACATTTGGGGTCGCCTAGCGCCGGCGGAAGGGCGGGCGTGGTTGAATACCGCGGCGGCACGTGCCGGCGCCTCAACCGAACCGCAGCTGATCGCCGCACTGGAGTTGGCGCAGGCGCACGTAGGCGTTGCGCTCTGGGAACACGAGGGAGCCCTACGCCATGCCCGTCGGGCCGAGGAACTCTATCGCGATCTCGGCGACCAGCTTTGCTACCTCGAAGCGCGTAAGTTTGTAGGCGCTAGTACATCTCCGAGCAGTGGCGTCGACAACGTCGCTATCCTCGCGGACGTTCTCACTTCGTGTCAGCGACTTGGCGAAAAGCCGTTGCTTGCCTCGACCATGGCGGAGCTTGGAATTGCGTGCCAAGGGCGCGGAGACTTGGAAAAAGCTGCAACATGGTATCGACGCGCTTTGTCTGCCTGCGAGGAGCTGGGCAACGAGTATGGCAGCTTGACGGCTCTAGGAAACCTTGCGGAGTGCGAGTTTCAAGCGGGGCACACCGATGAAGCTGTAGCGCTCGTTCGCCGCGCTATCGCGTTAGACCCGAAGGCCCGGATTACCACGATGTCACTTGCCAATGAGTCAGCCTATTTAGTTGTATTAGGACAGTGGGAAGCTGCGCTGAGTTCAGCGCGCAGGAGCGTGGTGCTGGCCAGGTCCTTTCACACCGGCGTGGACACCTTGTACGCCGTTCAGCACATTGCAGCGGTGCTCGCTCTGCGTCCGACCGGAGAATACCATGCGATGCGCTGTCGACTGGCGGCACGCTTCATCGGCTACGTCGATGCGGCTCTCGTCGCAGCCGGCAATATTCGTGGCTATACCGAACAGGAAGAGTACGAAAGACTCATGCCGCTTTTGCGAGATACCTTAGGCAGTGGTTTGAACGAATTGCTCCACGAAGGTGCTCTGTGGACCAGCTCGGAGGCGACCGATCGAGCGTTGCGCGCGTGCGATGACGATATCGGTTCATCAGGGAATCTTCAGACGGAAGGGACGACCACGGCGACGCGATAACGTCACACCAATCCTTCATCCTCAACGAAGGCGCTTTGGTAGCGTCAGGAGGTTGAATCTGTGGAACGGGATGCTGGTTCTTTACCCGACGGACAGTGGCCTGGGAGGCGGCGCCGGAGGACCGTCGTTGCTGCGATCATCGCGGCTATCGTCCTCGTCCTCGTCATCCTCCTTTACGTGCGGCACCTGGGGCCCTTTGGTGGACCGGGAAACGGACTCATTCATCCAATGGCACGGATCGATGCGTCCTCCGGTGGTAAAACAGTTCTCTTCGATGCGGACGGCATCGGTCACGGTGCACCATCGGCGGCGAACGCGTATCGAGGTCCCTGGAGTGGTCCCACACCGAGTCCGACATTCACCGCTGATGGTTACAGCTTTGGTTCCGGAACGGTAATTTGGTCGAGTCCGGACCCATCGTCGCATCCCGTCATCCTTTTGTACTTCGCTCTGCCAACGTGGAAAGTCGTCGACAATATCTGCCAGCCACCATCTGGCCTTTCTCCGTTCGGACTGATTCACCCAATGCTGACGGTTGACGAAAACCTTGCGACGAACTGGTCGCTGGATACGAGCCAGCTTCCGACAACGGTCGATCCGAATCCGCGCGACGCTAGCGACGACGGTACCTATCCGATCCACGGCTTCGTTTACCTCACGAAAGGGACGAAGGACGTCTTCTTATACCTACGCTACCTCGACGGGCAGAATCTTCCTAAAACTACGGCAGCGCAAGGGTGCGGCTAGAGCGCCAAACGCCGCCACGGA
>JAFAXE010000152.1 GCA_019241305.1 Vulcanimicrobiota bacterium | reverse complement strand
GGCGATCCAAGAAGGCTACGTCAGCGTAACCCCGCTATCGATTGATCGCACCGACTGGCGTACGCTTGGCCGTTTCCGCCTTCGTGAGCTGGACGCTCAGTTCTTAAAAGACCTCGAATCCGAGTCAAAAGACGAATCCTAAGGCCGAGGCAGGCACGAAACGAAGCGCTCGGAAACTGTGTTATAGTAGAAAGAGAACATCGCGGGGCTGAGATAGGTTCGACGGATTGATCCGCGGTTAGTGTAAGCAGGCGGAGTTGCGAGCCCTCCTAAAACGATCGCAAGCGTTTACACGCGAACAACGAATACGCTCTAGCTGCCTAATCTAGGTTAGCTACGGTACGCGAGAGGTTGCCGGAATCAGCTCGCTAGCCGTCATTAGTTCCGGCTAGGATGAGGCACTGATTCGAACCGACTCCGAAATTAAGAATCTGCTGCAAACGATATCTCGGTTTCGAGGAGCTCGTTTGAGTAAGAAAAATTCGAAACTGAGCCTGGAGAAAGTACTAGTCCGGCTTTTCGGACCCGGGGGGCAGTTCCCCGGCAGCTCCACCAGATGTGAATGCGGCGCGGTCCGACGACGACCGCTCCGCGAATGGGTTTAGACCTCTGCGATTCCCGCCTGGCCGAGCGTTTCAAATCGTTCAGACGTTCGCGATCGAAGGCATGAAGCGACGAGGTTCGCGCGTTCCGGGAGAGGAAGGATGCGAGCGGCTACCTCGAGGGGCTTGGCCGCCTCATGGGGTGGTAGCGAGCTTCTAGCCGCCGTGGAGGATCTGATGCGTAAGACTCTCTTTCTTGTGTCGTCCCTCGCGCTCTTGGTATCATTGCCGATTTCAGTCTCGGCTACTCTCTCGCCGGGAGCGTACGAGTTCAATGTAAGGAACGGGGTGTTTCAGGAACTGTGTCTGCTCCCGAGCCTAAACTGGTATTCGTTTACCTTCTCGGGATTGGGTGGACACTGGCTCAACACGAAGTCAAACACGAATATCTTTGGAACCGGCAGTGCAAGCCAGGGGAACGTCTCGGTCGTAGTCAACAAGCTTGGAACGATCGCAAGCTGGACGCAATGGACAAGTAACTTGAGCTTTTTCAACGTCGTGGAGCCGCTCAAGGTTGTTTTTGTGAGCGGCTGTTCAGCATCCATGCGTCCTCATCCGGGCCACCTGAAGCTCGGTAGTCCTCTGACGCTCATTCGCGAATAGGGTTCAGTCTGGCGTAAGCAGCGAGCGGTCGTCACGCGCTGAGCGCTTGCTGCGACCGCTTTCGGCCGCCCCTCCCGAGCGTGGCGCACTATTGCTGGAAGATGCTTGTCCTCTCTCGAGACGGCTCTAAAGGGAGCCGACGAAAGTTGCTCGATGTCAAAGCAGCAACACGCCCTGCGGCCTGACGCCCGTATTGCTCGCATCCTCACCCTCGTGCGGACGATTCCGAAAGGCTTCGTTCAGACGTACGGCGACATCGATGAGACGGCCCCACGTCTGGTTGGGAAAGTTCTCGCGACGACGGCCCAAGACGTGCCATGGCACCGGGTCGTGCGCTCCGACGGCTCGGTCACGCAGGGGCGGCGACAACTCGCGCGCCTTCGGAAAGAAGGCGTTCCGATTCGCCGCGGTCGCGTCGACCTTCGCGTCGCACGTTGGCCGCGCGGCGCCAAACTGTTGAAGTGTTAACGCACGGCAAGCGGGCGAAAGCGCAGCCGGTGCGGACGCGCGGCTACTTCCCCGAGCCGCGCGACTTTATTGGCTTCGTATTCCGTGTAATTGCCTTCGAAGAAGAAGGTGCGCGAGTCACCTTCGAACGCGAGGATGTGCGTCGCGATGCGGTCGAGGAACCAGCGATCGTGACTCGTCACGAGGACCGTGCCGGCAAATTCGAGTAGCGCATCTTCGAGCGCACGAAGCGTCTCCACGTCGAGGTCGTTCGACGGCTCGTCCAATAACAGGACGTTCGCGCCGGAGAGCAGCGCCTTGGCAAGATGCAAGCGCCCCCGTTCACCGCCGGAAAGCGTGCCGACGAGTTTCTGTTGATCCGCTCCCTTGAAATTGAAGCGGCTCAGGTACGCGCGGGACGGCATCTCGAAACGACCCACCGCGATCACGTCGCTGCCGCCGGCGATCTCTTCGAACACCGTCTTTTGGCCATCGAGCGATTCGCGGCTCTGATCGACGAGCGCGAGCGTCACGGTAGGCCCGACGGTGATTTCCCCCGCGTCCGGTTGCTCGGTCCCGGCGATCATTCGAAAGAGCGTCGTCTTTCCAGCACCGTTCGGCCCAATGATGCCGACGATCGCGCCTGGCGGCACGGTGAATGTCGCCTCCTCCATCAAGACGCGCTCGCCGAAGGCCTTCGTGACGCCACGAAACGCGACGACCTTGTCGCCCAACCGCTCCGCAACGGGAATGAAGATCTGGCGCGTTTCGTTGCGTCGCTGATATTCGTAACTGGACAGTTCCTCGAATCGCGCGATGCGGCTCTTACTCTTTGCTTGACGCGCCTTCGCATTCGCACGAACCCATTCCAGTTCACGCTTGAGCGCTTTTTGCCGCGCCGATTCCGTCGCTTCCTCTTGCGCCAGTCTTGCCTCTTTTTGCTCCAGCCACGATGAGTAGTTTCCGTGCCATGGAATTCCGCGGCCACGGTCGAGCTCCAGAATCCAGCCGGCGGCATTGTCGAGGAAATAGCGGTCATGCGTCACGGCGACGACCGTCCCAGCGAAACGCTGCAGGTATTGCTCGAGCCATCCTACGCTCTCCGCATCGAGGTGGTTCGTCGGCTCGTCCAAGAGAAGCATATCGGGATTCGAGATCAGGAGCCGGCAGAGCGCAACGCGTCGGCGTTCGCCGCCGGAGAGCGTTCCGACGTGCGCTTCCCACGGCGGTAAGCGTAACGCATCGGCCGCGACTTCCAAGCGCTGCTCCAGTTCATCACCGCCCGAAGCAAACAGAAGCGCCTCCAGCCGTGCCTGTTCCTCCGCGAGGCGCTCGAAATCGGCATCGGGCTCGCCGTACGCTGCGTACACCTCTTCAAGCCGGCGCCGCGCCGCAACGACGTCGCGAAGCCCTTCCTCGACGCTTTCACGCACAGTGCTGTCGGCGTTCAAACGAGGCTCTTGCTCCAGATACCCTATCGTGATGTTTGGCATCGGAATCGCTTGGCCGTCGAAGTCCTCATCGGCGCCGGCCATGATGCGCAGAAGCGTAGATTTCCCTGCGCCGTTGAGTCCCAGCACACCGATTTTCGCGCCCGGCAGAAAACTTAGCGAGATGTCGCTCAGGATCTGACGGCGCGGCGGGACGGTCTTCCCGACGCGATACATGCTATAGACGAAGTCGCTCATCGCTACTCAAAGATTGGCCGAGTGCCTTCGCGAGCCCGGCAACCGCGTGCAACTAGGCGGGAATCCCGATGGTTGGGGACCGCATGATACGAACGCTGCTGGCCCCTCCGCTCATCGGCGGCCGCGCCGCCATCGGACTCCTGCTGCTGAGGCTCGTCGTCGGCCTCGCGTTCATCTTGCATGGCCTTCCGAAGATTCACAATCCGACGGGCTGGATGACCGCGATGATGGGGCCACACGCCTTTGCCCCGCCGTTCTTTCAGGCTATGGCAGCCATCGCCGAATTTTTCGGCGGCATCGCGCTGATCCTTGGTTTCCTGACACCACTCGCGGCGCTCTTGATCCTGATCGACATGGCGACCGCCATCCTCAAAGTGCATATCCCCATGGGAGGTGCGTTCGTTGGAGGACCAGGATCCTTCGAGCAGCCGCTCACGTATTTCGTCGCGATGCTGTTGTTCTTATTCACGGGTCCGGGAACGATCTCGCTGGACGCGCGCCTATTCCGCCCCGCAACGTGGGGTTATCGCTAGTCGTCGTTCTTCAGGGAACCTGTCGCGTGGTGTGAGCGCAGGTAGATCGAAGGTTGCGCGTCGGAGCCTCCCAGTGGCACGTAGGGACGCGGCTTCGCCGTAAAGTCGAACATGTTATCAAGACCTGGCTCGTATTGATCCAGCGTTCCAAGGGACGGCAGACTGAACGTCTCTTCGATCAGCTTCAATACCGAAACGAAGGAACGCACTTGGTGGTCGACGCGATGGAGGCGCGCATAGGCAGACGCGACGACGAGCGGGACGCGGAAACTGTACTCCATCGGATCGGGGTTGCCCATCCACGACGGGTTGTGTCCCGTCAACGGTGGCTTCACATGGTCGTACAGGCCGCCCCACTCATCCCACGTCACGATGACCGCCGTGTTGTTCCAGTACGCTGATTGACCGATCGCATTGACGATCGATGCGACCCACGTCTGGCCCGCCTTGGGGTCGGTCGTGTTCCCCGGATGATCGGAGACGGAGGGACTGTAGGGACTAACAAAGGCGACGTCGGTCAGCTTCCCTTTTGAAATGTCCGTCAAAATCTGCGTCGATGGGACGACGAAGTTCGGCGAATTGTACAGGTGTTGGATCATTTGCGTCGGCGACCAAAATCCAGCATTGTCGTTCGAATAGTACGTCCAGCTCTTACCGGCAGTGTGGAGAAGATCGAAGATCGTCGGAAAATCCTTGCACGGTGGCGATGGATTTCCGTTCTGTCCCGGAAAGGCCGTTGTCATCAGGAGTTGCGTTTCGACCTTCTGCGTGACTCCGCAGTTGCCGCCGACGCCGCTCGCGATCGCCCAGTGATCGGAGTCGTAACCGCCAGACTCGCCGGCGATCATGTACAGATGGTTCGGGACGCTTGGTGCAGATGCCGGCGAGAAGTTTTCGTCGGCCAGTTCACCGTCGACCGTGGCGAGCTGCTGGTAAATTTGCGTCTCCGATGAGGGCACGTATCCCATAATCGAGTAGAGGCACGGCGTCGGATTGCTCTCACACAGCGCTGGCCAGTTTGAAAAACCATCCATCTTGCCATTGTCGTACTGGTTGACGAAGACTGAATGGTCGTGGAAGGCGCCGAACGGCGCGGCCATCGATTCCACCTTGAGGTGCTTGCCGGTGTACGGGTCGACGGTCACCGTGGCCGCGCACGTGTTGGAATTATGATTCGTCGATGCGCAGAAACCGTTAAAGAGATTATCGGTCGAACGGTTCTCCTGGATGATGAAGATGATGTGGGTTAGCACGCCGGCTGGGCTTCCGTTCGCCGGCCGCACGACGCGAGATAGCGACTGCTTGGTGTCCGGCAAGGGACCGGACGTTCCCGTACGCGAGCTACAACCCGCGCCCAGCGTCAAGAGCAGGCCAAGCGTAATGAGTGCCGATCGATGGTTCACCGTTTTCCTCCGCATGGATGTATGGAACGCCTGGCCCGGCAGTGGCGCTCGCGCCGCTTCGACGCGTGCAACGGAAGGCCTCCGGCAGCACAAGAGGGCATCGTCAACCCCTCGCTATGTCGGAGGGCGAACGTATCGAGGACTACCGTAAGCGATGTATCATTTCGAGCCGCCGCGACCCCAAGCTCGAAAAAATCGACCCTTCGTATAGAGGTGGACATGCGAGCGAAGCGTCGGCCCGCGCCGAAACGCTGCACTATCTGCACATGCTTTCGCACCAGCAGATCATGCTGTATGCGTCGGCGCGACAGGCGCTTCTCATCGTGCTGCAGGGCCTCGATACGTCGGGAAAGGACGGCACGATTCGGCACGTCCTGAAGGCGTTCAATCCTCAGGGAACGGCCGTCACGGCATTCAACGTCCCGACCGCCGAAGAGCGAGCTCACGACTTTCTGTGGCGGATCCATGCACGCGCCCCGGCGCATGGTTGGATCGGAATCTTCAACCGGTCACACTATGAAGACGTTTTGGTGCCCGTCGTTCACGCCCAGATCGATCGGCGAACGTGCGAACGGCGGTACGAAGCAATTCGTGCGTTCGAAGAGTTGTTGGCACGAAACGGCACGCATATCGTCAAGCTGTACCTGCACATCAGCAAGGAAGAGCAGCTCGCGCGGTTCGGAGCGCGGCTCGATGATCCGAGCCGAAACTGGAAGATCAGCGAAGCCGACTACACCGAACGCGCCTATTGGGATCACTACCGCTCGGCATACGAACGCGCCATCGCGGCGACGACCACCAAGAAAGCACCGTGGTACGTGGTTCCAGCGGACCATAAATGGTTCAGGAACTTGGCCGTCTCGCAAATCATCGCGGAGACCCTCAAAGCGCTTCGTCTCGGTTACCCGAAGGCCAAGGTCGATATCGCGGACGTGCGGCGCCGATACCATGCCGCGTCGGCCGCACGATAGTCAACACGTTTTTCTTTCAATCCTTTCGCGGCTTTCGGCCGTCGTGGCTCAGCAGCGATGTGCTTTCGGGAGTGTTCCGCACGCGGCACAAGGACGTGGCGATCGCGCGCCTTGCTAACGAACGTGCACAGGCGGCCGCCGAACGCTCCGGAATCATCGCTGCGGTCGGTAAGGATCACGTTTTCAAATCGGTACACGAGGCTGTAACCGCGCTCGGGCCATCCGCCAACGCCGCTAGGGAGCGGGCGGAGTAACGGGTCGATACGGCTGTGCGCCGGAGCGGTGAAGCAGTGTCATCGACGCAAAGGCACCCAGCCAGGAGCCGAAAGCCGCAAATAACACGTACGTCCAGTCCCTGGTATAGGTGATGACGGCGAACGATGACAGCAGGTACCAAACACCGCTCCACGACGCGGCCGCAACGCGTCGCCGTGACGAAACAGCCGCCGTAAACAGGACGTACACCGCGTCCGTCAGCGCCGTGCTCGCGACGACGCCAAGGGCGAGGAGCGGTTGAATCGTTCTGAAGTGTTCCAACATGCGGGCATCGTAGCACCCGATGGCAACGGATGCGAAGGAGAGAGCCGGCGCCGAAGCGCCGGCTCAGATTCGACGATGCATCCCTTACTGGCGGATCGCGATGCCCTCGAAGTAGTTGCCTGGGTTGGTGACGTCGACGAGGTTGAACTCCTGCCGGTTGCGCGACACCTGAATGTTGAAGTCCCATCCGCATCCTGAACCGCAGCTCAGGTGTGCGGTGCCGCTGCCGTTGGCATTCAGTGAGACAATTGCAAACGGCGCAGAGCCGGTCAAGTCGCCGCATGCAGAGGTGTGCTGCACTTCGTTTGCTGTCCCGCTGCCGCTTGAGTTTAGCGTGACGGTGAAGTATGCGGTCGTGATACCGCAGCCGGTGTCGCCGGTAAGGCTGACGGCCCACGGGCCGGCGAGTTGGGAGACGGTAATCGCAGGTTGCACGACGTTGGCCAGGGCGGGCGCAGCGCTTTGGCTTGCGATGGCCACGGCCAGCGGCAGTGCGCCGATCGATGCGAGCTGGGCGAAGCGACGAAGAAACGTCATTGGCAGCTCCTCTTCTTGCCCCATACAAGGGCGTCGTTGTGGAATGCATGCAGTCTAGTCGTCGCATCGTCTAGCTTGCGTCTAGACGGGTCGCGTCTACGAGGGGCGCAGAAAGGCGGCAGACAAGCCGCTGGGAAGTCGCCGTCGAATGGGCCGGCATGGCGAGGACGACCTATCCGGTCCTCGACGTTCATCTTCTTGGGCGGCTGGCATTAGCGTACGACGGCGTGCCACATCGTTTCGCAGCGCCGCCAAAGACTGCGCCGGTCTTGGCGTACCTGTTGCTCCATCGAGCGGCCCCCGTAGCGCGTGAAGGCGCCGCCTTCGCGCTCTGGCCCGACGAAAACGAAGAAGACGCGCGCGCGAACCTTCGCCGTCACCTGCACTACCTTCGCAGCGCGCTGCCGGCGGTATCTGAAGACCGCCCATGGGTGCTCGGCGACAAGAAGTCAGTACAATGGAATCCGGCTGTGCCGCTCGATCTCGACGTCGCGCAGTTCGAAGCGCTTTCCGCCGGACGGGAGTACGAGCCAGCGAGCCGCCTATACCGCGGCGATCTGCTCGAAGGCATGGACGAGGAATGGCTCCTGAACGAACGGGAGCGGCTGAGGACGCTGCAACGCGAAAACTTGCGTGCACTTGCAGCAACTGCGCGCGCTCGCGGCGACTTGAAAGCCGCTGCGCTCCACCTTGAGCATCTGCTCGCATTCGATCCATGGAGCGAAGATGCGGTTCGCGACGGGATGGAAGTTCGCTATTTGCTCGACGATCGCGCGGGAGCACTCGCCGATTTCGAACGGTTCGCGCGCCGGCTCAGCGATGAGATGGGCGTCGAACCTATGGCGGAAACTGCGGCGCTCTACGAACGCATCGTGAGGCGCGAACCGCTTCTCGCCGAAACGGTCTTTGAGCCGCTCTACGATTTCAACAGGACTCCCTTCGTCGGGCGAGTGACAGAACTTCAGCGTCTGCTGCATGCCCTCGCTCAAGCGCGCGCGGGCCGCCGTCGCGTTACGCTTATCGGCGGCGAGGCCGGCGTGGGAAAATCCCGGCTTGCGCGTGTTTTTGCGGACCGGGTTAGCGAAAGCGGAGGTTTCGTCTTCGAAGGAACGACGAGCGCGCCCGAAGCGCGTCCCTACGAAAGCTTCAGGAGTTTGCTCGGGGCGGCGTTGCAAAACGTGCAGGCTGCGGCGCTCGGAAAGGCCGTTTTTACGACGCTTGCACATGCGTTCCCGGAGTTGCCGCTTCACGCTGCCCCGCGACGCTCGTCGAGGCCAGCGGATGGCGAGCGAGAACGTGAGCGTCTCTTTGAAGCGGTGTTCGAAGCGCTCGTGACGCTCGCCGAAGCGCGGCCTCTTTTGGCGATTATCGAAGATATTCATTGGGCGGGCGATAGCACCATCGCCATGTTCGAGTCGATCGCTCGCCGCGGCACGCGTTCGCCACTCCTCGTCCTCGGCACGTATCGCGAGGAAGAGGTGGGGCGCCACCATCCCTTGCGCGCAGCACGAAGGCGACTCCTACGCGATGGGTTGCTGACCGATGTTACCCTCAATCCTTTGTCGGCACGTGACGTGCACGAATTGGTAACGCGGCTGTTTCGCTTCGAAGCCGAGCGCGAAGCTCTGGCTCACCGGTTGTATGATCAGAGCGAGGGCAATGCGCTCTTTCTCATCGAGATTCTTCGAGCCTATCTCGAGACGGGTCGTGTGCTCATCGCCGATGGACGCTGGACCATTGCGGACGATTCAGCCCCTGCAGGCCGCGCTCCGGCGGAGAGCATCATTCGTGAGCGCATCGGGCGCTTGCCCGCAGCGCCCCGAAGCGTTGCGGAATTTGGTTCCGTTCTTGGAAGAGCTTTCGACATCGAGCTCTTGTGCGATCTCAGCGGTTGGAGCGAAGCGGCGGTTCTCGATTCGACGTCGGCGCTGGTCGATCGGCATATCTTCCGCGACGCGGCGGGTCGGGCCCGCGACTTCACGTTTTCGCACCAATTGCTTGCCGAGGCCGTCTACCGTTCCATCTCGGAAGCAGACCGGCGTCGCCTGCATCGGCGCGCAGCCGCCATCATGAGCGAGCGAAGCGATCCCTTGGGTGACCGATCCGAGCTGGCGCATCACTACCTTCTCGCCGGCGAAAAAGAACTCGCCGCACAGGAATACGCGGCTGCTGCGCGGCGCGCACTGGAGTTGTACGCGTATGGGGACGCGGTCGAGGATGCGACGAGGGCTCTGGGAAGCACCACTGACGTCTCGCTCCGTGCCGCGCTGCTGCTGATTCGCGAAGAAGCAAGGCGGCGTCGCGGTGAGCACGCGCTTGCGCTCAGCGATCTCGACGAGCTGGAAAAACTCTTCAGCACTGATGGTGACGCCGAAATGGCATTCGAGCTCGGGCGCCGGCGCGCGATTTTGTGCGACGCCTCCGGGGACCGCGAGAGGCAAGCAGCTGCCGTGGCGCGCTTATCGAGCTTGGCCGAAGCGAGCGGTAAGCCAGGACACTTGGCCGCAGCGGCGTTCTCTGAAGGCGAGCTTTTGCGGCCTCTCGCCCGCTACGCCGAAGCGCTGTCCGCATACGAACGTTCCCTCGAGGCATATTCATTTGCCAACGACACGCGGGGACAGCTCGACGCGCTCTTCGCCTTGACGCTGACGTCGGAAGGAATGGGGCGTTACGGGGAGGCGTCAGCCCGTTTGGCGGAGGCTCGGCGGTTGACCGAGCAGGTCGACGATCCCGCTCTTCAATTGAAAGTCGCACGTCAGGCGGCATACGTGGCGAACTCGTCCGACGACTACGAAACGATGGAAGCAAACTCGCTCGAGATGTTACGATTGGCGCGTACGCTCGGTGATCGGTTCCACGAAGCGCTGGCGCAGAGTTGCCTCGGCAGTACGGCGGGCTATCGCTTTGACATTCGGGAGTCCAGAGCGCACTTTGAGAGCGCCGAGACGATGTTCGACTGGCTCGGGAGTCCCTGGCGTGCCGTCGTCACCTGCAATCGGGGCGAATTGGCGGTGCGCCTTGGACTCTTCGATGAGGCGCTGTCGCATCTCGGTCGCGTCCTGGTTCCCACGACGGGGACAAGGGTAACGCGAGAGGCGCACATTTTGATGGCGGAGACGCACCGTCGCAAGGGCGATCGTCGGGCGGCGCGCACGCTCATCAGCCGAGTCATCGAAATGGCTCCGCAACCGTCGAAATCGCTTTGGGAAGCGCGGAGTATCGAGGGACGAATCCATCTCGACGAAGGCGAGCTGCAGCCGGCGATCGATTGCTTTCGTCGTGCTTGCGACGGATTCAAGGAATCGATCTCAGACGGATATCTGCAGAACGTCGTGCATTACGCGCTCGCCTTGGCTCGCGCCGGCGAGATGAACGAGGCGCGCCACATCGGGCTCGCAGCGTATCCGCTCTTCCGGCAGCACGAATCGAGCATCGGCGAGCCGCAGTTGGTGCTCTGGATCCTCGCGCAGGCGCTTCGGCTGGTGGAGGAAGCCGAAATGGCCGACCGTTGTCTCTTGCAGGCCTTGAGGACCGTCGAAGAGCGGCTCGCAAAGATTCCCGATGAGCCGACGCGCATAGCGTTTGCGAACATGTCTTTCGACCGCGACATCGTCGCCGCAGCGCACGATCACGCGCTCAGCGTCGCGCCTTCATGAGGACGACCCTCGAGTACGTCGAGCCGCAACCACGGTTCTACGACGGATGGCGTGCGCTCTACGGCGTTTACGGCGATGATATGGGCGACCCCGTCGATGATGTGATCGCTCTCAGCGTGTGGTCGTGGCTCCTTGGCGGAACACACCGCGTTGCCGCGATTCTTGCCGTCGATCGGGACGGCGGTGTTGTCGGCTTTGTGCACTACCGTCCGTTTCCAAGAACCTTGCATGCCAATGAAGCGTGCTTTCTCGACGACCTCTATGTTGCGCCGGACCACCGCGGGCGCGGCATCGCGGCGGAGCTGGTGCGGCGCGTCTGCGAGGTTGCAGCGGAGAACGGCTGGACGGAAGTCCGCTGGGTGACCGGCTCGTCCAACGCCGTGGCCCAGCGGCTCTACGAACGCATCGCGACACGCATGGAGCTGATCACGTATCGCATTCCACTAAAACGCCCGACGGACTCGAACGCACCGTGACGGCGGCGCCTGCCGCCCGCGACGAAGGGCTCATTCGCGGGGTCGGCTTACGCGGCGCGGTTTCGATCAACCTCATTTCAATGATCGGGATCGGTCCGCTCATCACGATACCGCTCGTTGTCGGCTATCTCCACGGCCCTCTGTCGCTGGCCGGCTGGTTACTAGGCGCGGTCCTCGCGCTGTGCGACGGTTTGGTATGGGCCGAACTGGGCTCGTTGTTTCCTGGTTCCGGTGGGACGTACGGCTACTTGCGCGAGGTCTTTGGACGGCATGGCGTGGGCCGGCTTTTGGCGTTCCTGTTCGTGTGGCAGACGGTCTTCGTCGCGCCGCTGAATCAAGCGACGGGTTACGTCGGCTTTGCAAACTATGCAAGCTATCTTGCGCCGCCTCTTGCACGGTCGTCTTTCGGCGGTACGGTGCTGGGGACGCATTGGTCCATCAGCGGCATACAACTGCTTGCGATCGCGATGGGCATCGTCACAGTGCTGGCGTTGTACCGGCGCATCACGATGGTATCCAACATCGGCATCATCCTGGGCGCAGCATCTGTCGTCACGCTGCTGTGCGTCATCGTCGCGTCCTACGCGCGTTTTTCAACCGTACAGGCGCTTTCGTTGCAGCCGGGCGATTCGTTTTGGCTCGGCTTGCGCGCCGGCCTGGGCCAAGCGCTCATCATCGCGATGTACGACTACCTGGGCTACAATCAGTCGAGCTGCATCGGTGGAGAGGTCCGTGAGCCGGCGCGGACGATTCCCCGTTCGATCGTCATCGCGATTGCGGTGGTGGCAGTGCTCTACGTTTCGATGCAGTTTGGGATCCTTGGAGCGATTCGCTGGCAGTCGATTCTTCCGGCCGCGGATGGCTCATTGCCGCCGCTGGCACAGCACGTCGCTTCGGTGGTCGTCGAGCACTCCTTCGGCGTCGGGGCCGCCCTCGTCGTGACGCTCCTCATCCTCATCACGGCGTTTGCGTCCGTGTACGGCAACCTGCTGGGCTACTCGCGCGTTCCGTTTGCCGCTGCGCGGGACGGGGTTTTCCTGCGGTCGTTCGCCCACATTCATTCCAGCGCGCGCTTTCCGGACGTTTCGCTGCTCGTGATGGGATTGCTCGCCTTGCCGTTTTGCCTCCTGAACTTAGGCGACATTATCAACTGGCTGACGACGGGGATCGTGCTGATTCAATCGATTGCGCAAATCGTCGCGCTCGCCGTCGTTCGAGCGCGGCGCATTGCAGCGCCGTACCGCATGTCGCTGTACCCCGTGCCTGCACTCGTGGCGCTTGCCGGCTGGTCGTACGTCTTCTTGAGCGCAGGAACACATGCGATCGTCTTTGGAATCGCCACATTGCTCGTCGGTTTGTTCGTGTATCTGATCCGCGCCAGGCTGGCACACGACTGGCCGTTCCGCTCCGGCGCCACGAGGAGCGCCTTGGACGCCGGAAAAGAGACGGCGTAGCGTTCCGTCCCTCTCCAATGGTTTGGGGGTATCTCGCCATGCTGACCGTCCGGCATTTTCGGCGCTCCGCTTTTACTCTCGCGCTGTTCTTCACACCACTCTTCATCGTGGTGTGCGCAGAAAGGACGCAGGCCGCAGGCGGCGTCACTGGGACGCTGAGGGGCACCGTTGTCGACGAGCGGACAAATGCGCCGATCGCGGGGGTGGCGGTCTCCGTGGCCTCACCGTCGGGCCGCTATCGCACGACGAGCGATGCCCACGGTTTTTTCGTGTTCCCCCAAATTCCGACAGACACGTACCTCCTTTCGCTCGAGAAAAACGGCTACACCGCCCGTGAGGTCGCCGGCGTGACGGTTCTGGGCGATCAGACGCAAAGCGTTGGGACGCTTCGCTTGACGCCGGCGCTACGCACCATCGGATCGGTTCGTAGCGTGGCGCGCTCCTCGTCGGCATTTCAACCCAATCAAACCGTCGATGAAACGACCTTCGTGGGCGCGCGCGTCGATCAGGCCCTCGGCGAGAAAGGTTCGACGAACTTCGATCAGCTCGTCCTGGCGGCCCCCGGCGTCATTCAAACCGCGGCCGGAAGCGCCAACGCATTTTCGATTCGTGGATCTGCCAGCGTCGAGATCGGCTATCAATTCGATGGCGTCGACTATCGCGGCTCCTGGTTCGATGAGAACCCGAGTCAAGGATTTCTTAACGGTATCGGCGGCGGCCGCGGGGCGCTGCAAGTCGTCAGCGGCGCGGGCGATGCAACGCAAGGCGGGATCGGCGCGGGCGTCGTCAACGTCATTCCGGGACGCGGTTCCTATCCCGGCAGTGGTTTTGCGAGCTTCGACGTCTCGGCGCCATGGTACGATCACGCCTTCGCGTTTCAGTACGGGATCGCGACGCCGAACGGCCGCTTTTCCGACTTCTTTTCGGCGCGCTCCGACCGCTTCGCGCCGCAGATCGCTCCGTATGGTCGCGACGCCTCGGACGCCGGCCAGTACCTCGGCACATCGTTGACCTACGACGATGACGTGCTCAACAATTTCTACTACCGTTTCGGCAAGAACAACGATCAGCAGATTCAAGTCTTGGTCGATTGGCTCGATCACCGTGCCTGGGCGCAATACGGCGGACTCGCCAACGTCAATTACTATCCGTACGACCCGCTGTCGTATGGGAACTTCCAGACCGATTCAAACGGTGCGGATTTGTGGGGCTGCTTGCAACCGAGCAAATGTGTGGGACACAGCCCCTTCGATCAAGTTGTCGCCAATCAGCAATTGGCCTGGTATCAAGCGGTTATTCCGTACCTACCTGGCGTGCCGCGCACGTATCAGCCGGTGACCCAACCTGAGCAATATATCTTCGGTCCAACGAATTTCCTCAAGCTCGGCTACACCCGTGCCCTTAACCAAACCACGTCGTTCAATACCTTTTTCTACAACTGGGGCGGCCTGGTCGCGAACAACATCACCGGAAACTCGTCCGATTTGACGACCGGCTCGGCCGTGCCGGGCTACAACGAGGCCGGCGGCAGACGCGTCGGGTTTCAAGCGCAGCTCACGAAGATCGCCGGCGAGAAACACACGCTCACGTTCATCGGGAAGTTCGAGAACGGGTTCCCGTACTGGACGCAACAGAATGTCGGAAATACGTTCCAAAGTTTCATCGTCGATCGCGGTCAAGATGAAACGAACTTCGGATCGTTCGGGCCGGGTCAATATCCGATCAATGGTCCACGCGTCGAGGATTGGTACTTGCCCGTACACCTCGGACAGCCGATCAGTGCGTCGAATCCGTGCATTGGGCCCTCGTACGACAACGGCTTCGACCCGACCATGCCGACGCATTTGGGGTGTTACCTTTATTCGTGGCTGCTGTCACACGGAAAATGGACGGGCTCCCTGCCTTCGATGCCGACGATGGGATGGGACCTGCATCAGAGCGACTTTCAGCAGTTTGGCGTAGGTGCGCGCGACCAGTGGTCCCCAAGTGCGCGCTTGCACGTCGACTATGGGTTGCGGGTCGACGGCCAGAACCTGCGTTGGGGACGCAATCCCTTTAGCGCGGATTTGGGCAATCCGTCAGACGTCGGCTACGGGATCGCGACGATCGGGAACGGCTTCTTGTACCCGCGCTTCGTACAGCCGCGTCTGTCCGTAGATTACGTCGCGACACCGCGCGACAGCGTGCGCGCCGCCTACGGACGTTCCATCAGTTTCTTCTTCGGGCAGACGGCCGGGACACCGGCGGCTGCGGCGTTCATCAATCCGGTCCTGTATCAAGTTCCCGCGAAAGACTCGCCTTTCATCAATACCAATCCGTCGGATGGTCCAATTACCCTGGGCCCTGCATGCGGCAGCGGATGGCACGGTCCAGGCTCCAACGGCAACGGGACGTACCTGCAGAATCCCTGGGTGTATTACTCGGGCGCAGGCGTATCCGGCAATGCCGGGTGGTACTTCAAGTGTCCGAACTACGCGTCGTCGCTGTTTTGGGCATTCGACCAGGCGTACTCCGCACCGGATCTCGGCGGTGGCTTTCCTGCCACCTATAACAACTACGACGTAGCCTGGGAGCACCAATTCCGTAGCGGCTGGGGCAGCAAGCTGACGGCTTACTGGCGGCGCGGCTTCGGGACGTACCAAGCGACGTTCCTCAATAGCGGGCCGCCGAATCCGGTCACGGGACAGCAGACCGCCGGAGCGTTCCAGTACCGGGAAACGGGCATTCAAAAGGCGTTCGGGCTCGAGTTCATGCTCACGACGCCCGACCGTCCCGCGGGGCTGAGCGGCTTCTTGACGGCGAATTATGTGAACGAGCTGACGAACACGCCGCCGGTAGCCGGCTCCGATAGCCTTCCCATCGTGCCGCAGTTTCTGTATCAGACCGGCACGCTGTTCCATCAAAGTTATCTGCCACCGCTCTCGGCTCGGGCCGGCATCGAATACAAGTTCAAGGACGGATTGCGCATCAATCCGATCCTTTCGTTCGACAATGGCTTTCCGTTCGGCGTCGGACGCGATGCGATCGGCTTCGTGAACGGCGTGCTGTATCATTTGCCGACCAGTAACATCGGGGTCGCAACGCCGTATGCTGGTCCCGGTCTCCCCAATCAGTCGTACAACGCTACGTGCTACGTCGACCCGTCGTTCGTCGGGAGCGCCTTCCATCCGCACTACTATGCGTGCCGGGGCTATTCCGAACCGGCGCTTGCCGGTCAGAGCTTCACGCGGCCGCGGCTCTACAGTGATCTCGATCTCGAGTACACCCGTGGGCGGGTCACGATGGGCGTTTATGTGAGCAATCTCTTCGACAACTATCGCGCCGAGCCGACGATCAACACCGACTGGCAACCCATTGCGACCGGCCGCGGCGGCTTGCAGAGCGGTCAGTTTACCGGCTCGTACCCGACGACGCAGAGCGGCACACCGAACCCGTTCTACCTCGAGGGAGCACGCAATCTCAGCGTGTACGATCAATACTGGCTGCCGTATCAAGAGCTGTACGTTCCGGGACGGCAGTACCGATTCTACCTGCAGTTCAACCTTTAGGCTCAACCTGTAAAGGCGGATACGTTTCATGCGCGCGTTTCTGCGTCTTTTGCCTCTCGTGTTTTGTGTGACCGCGGGCGCGTGCTCGCCCGGAGCCACGACTGCGCCCGACATCGCGCAAGTGAATCCCGGCGACCCTCACTACAGCAAACTCCAACTTGCAGTAGGAACCGCGAATTTCTACGGGACGTCGGTCGGCCTCAACGTCGTCTCGACGCTGCGACAACCCGACGGCCGCTCGGCGGTGGGCGGGTCCACGCCGCGCCTCAGCGGCCCGTTCACCTACACCGGCGCGCCCGAGCCTGCGGCAGGCGCGTCGGGCTTGGCAGATCCGTACACGACGATTCCGGATGGAGGGCCCAGCTTGCCGGAAATTACGACGTCACCGCCGGCAATGACGGGCACGCCACAAACCGTTCAACTCGGCACGCCGTTTTGCGACGCGCTGGGCGCACCGCCACCCGGCTTCACAGCATGTCCGCCTGGAATCAAACCGAATGCGACGTCGTTTGGACAAAGCGGCGGAGTTTTTGCGACGGGTTTCGCGCCCGCGAATGCGAGTCCGAGCACGGGACAAGCCTACAGCTACGCACCCTACGCCCAGCCGCTTTATAATTTCGGCGATACGCATACGCCCTTCGTGCCCTGGGGTGGACCGCCGGCGATCGACCCGTCGAATAACGGTATGGGGTTGCGCGATGGTACCTACCAACTGAACACCGATGGCTTCAACCTGCCGTATCCGCTCGGCATCGGCGAAGGGCTCAGCGCGTTCGAGCACGTCGCCGCAGGCAGCGGCACGTACACGCTGACGGTTCAGATCGGATTTTTGGACAACAGCGGCAAGCCGACGTTCGTGACGCTGACGAATTCGGCCGGCATGTCAGCATCGCGCACCCTCTCGACGTTGACGGCCCCAATCCTGACGCAAACGTCGAGCGGTGGTGCCACGTTTAGTGTTACGCTGCCCGGAGACGTCCGTGAAGCGCTGGTCCAGATTACCGATTTCGGACCCGGCGCCGTGCCGCCGCGCGCACCAGGTGTACCGGCCTGCTCACCGTCTTCCTCGGGATGTCCGCCGGTGCTTGCGTCAAACTGTCAGGGCCCGCTCGGCACGCAGTTCGCACCGGTGTACTACACGATGGAAGTGACGCACTCGGGCGCGTATGCCCTGGCCTCAAACCACGGTCCCAACACCAATCCCCACGGGGGGAAATCGAACCTCAAACCGAGCCCATCGCTCTGCACCGCCGCGCAAAATAAGGCTGCGGGTTTTGCGAATTTGCCGGACGCCTTCAGCGTCCAACTGATCGGCTTCGATTATGCGGGCTTCGAGATGGCTCGCTCCTTAGAACAGGCGAACCCGCCGCAGGCGCCACCGATCACGGGACCGGGCGGACAGTCCGACATCACCATCTCTGCGCCGATCATCCAAAACTGCGTTAGCCAATCGTCACCGCCAAACCCCGACTGCGTCTCGCCGGCAAACCGGCCGCGGCCGTCGCGAACGTTCATTCATCCGTCCCTTGCGAAGCCTATTCCGCGACGACCGGGGTAGCAGATAAGGAAAGCATCCCTTCGACCACGCTCAGTGAGCCAAGGACGGCCACGAAGTACGACGATCGACTCAGGCGGTAGCAGGTATGTGTGGTCTCCACCGGCGAGCGTGGTGCTCCGCGGTGGCCGGTTTGGTGAGGGAAGACGGCGTAGGCTACGTCCATCCCAGTTGTACTGGGCTCTGCCGAAAACGGTCATCGTGATGGGGCCTTGCCACAGCGGGGTCACGGTGGTGGCGTTTGCGGATGTCATGCGAACGTCGCGCGCAGTGCGGGCTTTGTTGACGAGCATGACGGACCACGTGCCGTCCGGGCGTTTTGCGGCGTAAGCGGAGACTTCGGGAAGGGGCGCACGTTGATCCGTTGTGACCGGATACAGGGCATTTTCGCGGTCACCAAACTGAAGCCAATAGCGCGTCAGCATTTGTGCCGCCCAAAATTGCGCGGAGTGCGCGAGAATGCGAAAGTCACGCCCGGTGATGAACAGACTGTACGCGGCGTAGCGGTCGCAGCGACGTGAGAGGTGCGCCGGCTCGGCCTCATACTGATAGTAGTTGATCTCTTTGATGCCGGCGGAGAACGCGCTACCAATCCAGTCGGCCATCCAGAGTGCGCCTTCCGTTTGAAGCGCGACCGGCGCGCCGTCGGCCGAGAAGTTGGCTTCGGTGATGAACATCGGAATATGCGACGGCAGTCCATCTGCGCGCCAAATCGCGGCCATGCTGCGCATCAGATGCGGTTCCCACAACAGATCGCGATGGAGCACCGCGCCGGAATTGCAGCCATGAAACGGATAGTGCTCGAACGACATGAACGCGAGCTCCCGCATCGCTCGATGGCTTTTCAGGTACAGAAGAAACCGGTGCAGCCATGAGGTGTCGCCGCGTGCGTCGGTCCAGGTCTTCGGATCCTCGTTCCATCCCATAAAGACGGGGCCACCGAGGCGGAGGGACGGATCGGAACGGTGTATTGCGCGCGCCCACTGAAGGTACAGGGCGCCGTAATCCTCCGGCGTTGCGTACTGTCCGTCGACTTCCTCGCCCATCTCGACATATCCAATGGGATATCCGCGCCCGCGGAGATACCGTATCTCGTTCACGGCATTCTCGGGCGTGCTGTACCACAGCGGAACCGGATAGATCATCGGCAAGCCGCGCGAGAAGCCGCTCCTGGTGACGGTATCGAGCCCGGGCTGATCTTGATCGCCGCGCACCCGGTCGCGCGCGCGATGCCAGGGATCGATTGAGGAAGGGTAGATCGCCGTTTGATGCGGCGCGCATCGTCGCCGGTCGGTGGGATCACCACCGCACATTGAGCGCACGATGAGGTCGTGAAAACGTTGGCGCGCATCAAGCGTGCCGAGCCCAACATCCTCGATCGCATACCCGACGCAGTTCCGTAGATCTGCAGAACCATGCGAGTCGCAGGTATCGGACGACGTCGTCATCGTGACGCGTACGAAGCGCGCACGAACCGGCGCGCTCCCCAGGCGTGTCAACACGGAGCCGGCGCGATCGTTGTTCACCGAGGCGTGTTGAAA
>JAFAXE010000102.1 GCA_019241305.1 Vulcanimicrobiota bacterium | reverse complement strand
GCGAGCGCCGGGTCATCGTGGCGAATGGCCGCCGCAGCGACTGGCGCGACGCGACGATCGCAAGTCTCCTCGTCTCGCTGCAGCCTTAGGCTCCGCGTTGGGAGGATCGCATGGTACCGTCGAATGATGTGGGGCAGCCTGGAGGATAGGATTCGTTGGCCAAGATGATGGAGCGCGCGTCGGGGCTCGGCGCGCCCGACAACCCCGAGTTCGTCGAGCAGCGGGAGCGCTGGGAGCAGAAGTGGTCTTCACGCGCTTCGCGGCGCCACGAGCCGGGCTCTGGGGCCGTCGACCGCACGATCTCCGATGTTCCGCTGAAGCCGACCTACGATCCGCAGGACGTCGCGCACCTCGATCTCGCGCGCGATCTCTCCTTTCCCGGCGAATTCCCATATACGCGTGGGATCCACGCCGGCATGTACCGCGACCGGTTATGGACCATGCGTCAGTTCGCCGGTTTCGGTAACGCCAAGCAGACGAACGAACGGTATCATTTTCTGTTGCAGCAAGGCCAGCACGGGCTCTCAGTGGCCTTCGATATGCCGACCCTCATGGGGTACGACTCCGACGCGCTCGAGGCCCGCGGCGAGGTGGGGAAGTGCGGGGTCGCGATCGATTCACTGCGCGATATGGAGCAGTTGTTCGCAGGGATCGATCTCGGGGATATCACGACGTCGATGACGATCAATGGACCTGCGTCTATCGCGCTCGCTCAATACATCGCGACTGCAGAGAACAAAGGCATACCGCGTGCGAAGCTGGGCGGAACGCTTCAAGCCGATATCCTCAAGGAGTATATCGCGCAGAAGGAATGGATCTTCCCGCCCCGGCCGCATGTGCGGATCATCGTCGATATGATGAAGTTCTGTACGGCCGAGATGCCGCGCTGGAATACGATTTCGGTTTCCGGTTATCACATTCGCGAGGCCGGCTCGACTGCGGTTCAGGAACTCGCCTTTACGCTCGCCGATGGATTTGCGTACGTCGAGGCAGCGATGAAGGCGGGAATGGACGTCGACGCCTTTGCGCCGCGGCTCTCCTTTTTCTTCAACTCGCACATCGACTTTTTCGAAGAGATCTGCAAGTTCCGCGCCGCCCGCCGGATTTATGCGCGGCACATGCGTGACCGGTACGGCGCGAAGGACCCGCGCTCGTGGACGCTGCGCTTCCACACGCAGACGGCGGGCTGCAGCGCAACGGCCCAGCAGCCGGAAAACAACATCGTGCGCGTAGCGTACGAAGCGATGGCGGCGGTGCTCGGCGGCACGCAATCGCTCCACACGAACTCGATGGACGAAGTGCTCGCACTCCCGACGGAAAAGTCCGTCGAGATCGCGCTGCGCACGCAGCAGGTGCTGGCGTATGAGACCAACGTCACGAATGTGGCGGATCCGCTCGGCGGGTCGTACTTCGTCGAGGCGCTCACCGACGAGATGGAGCGTGAAGCCGAGGCGTACTTCGATCAGATTCGCGAATACGGCGGCGTGGTCGAAGCGATCGAGGCCGGCTTCTTTCAGCACGAGATCGCCGACGCGTCCTACCGGTATCAACGTTCGCTCGAGACGAAAGACCGCGTCATCGTCGGCGTCAACGCGTTCGAGAAGCCGGAGGAGGATCAAGAAATCGATCTCCTTCGCATTCCCGAAGAGATGGAACGAGCGCAGGCGCGCGACGTGCAGGCAGTCCGCGCCGACCGTGACGCCGCGCGTGTCGAAGAGTCGCTGGCCGCGCTCAAGCGGGCCTGCGCCGACGAGCGGATCAACGTCATGCCGCCACTCATCGATGCGGTCAAGGCACTCGCGACGGAAGGCGAGATCGTCGAGGCGATGGTCTCGGTATACGGCCGTTACACAGAGCGTCCGGCGTTCTAGCACGCATGTTGTGCAAATGTAAACTCCGCGCCGAAGTCGAAGGACTGAACTACGAAAGATTTACGCTTCGGCAGTCGCTACGACGAGCGTAACCACGCCACGCTCTTTACGGGTCGCTGCGAAAGTTTTCTACCGCAGCTTCCGGCTCAGAGTGCGCAGCTCATCGTCACCTCGCCTCCCTACAACATAGGAAAACGTTACGAGCGTAAAGAGCGGATGTCGCTCGACGAGTACGTCGCCGGGCAAAAACGCGTTGTCGCAGAGTGCGTACGGGTACTTTCCCCAAACGGAAGCATTTGTTGGCAAGTTGGGAATCATGTCGTCGACAACGAGCTCTATCCCATCGACATCATGGTGTTTCCGATCTTCCGCGAACACGGGCTGGTACTGCGCAATCGGATCATCTGGCACTTCCAGCACGGCTTGCACTGCAGCCGGCGCTTATCGGGCCGATACGAAACGGTGCTTTGGTTCACGCGTCCCGGGAAAGCCTATACGTTCAATGTGGATGCGATCCGCATTCCGCAGAAATATCCTGGCAAAAAATACTACAAGGGCCCGAAGGCCGGCAACTACTCCGCCAATCCGTTAGGCAAGAATCCTGGCGACGTCTGGGTCATCCCGAACGTCAAACACAATCACGTCGAAAAGACGGAGCATCCGTGCCAATTCCCGGTCGAGCTTGTCGAACGGCTCGTGCTCGCGCTGACGAACTTGGGTGATCTCGTGGTGGACCCGTACATGGGCGTCGGATCGACCGCAGCCGCCGCGGTGTTGCACGCGCGGCGTGCTGCAGGTTGCGACGTCGATGCGCAGTACACCGAAACTGCACGGCGTCGCGTCGCGGACGCAGCGCGAGGCACACTCAGGACTCGCCCGATGCACCGCGCCGTCTACACGCCGAGCGGCGCCATCACGATCGCGCCGTGGACTCAAAAAACGACCTGACCGTTCGGCCACTCGAGTTCTGTGACGTTGCGGAGTGGGAGCGGTTGCGGTTCCTCTTGTGGCCGGATTTGACTGTTGGTGAAAGCGCGCCGTTCGCGCAGCGAATTTTTGATGGCGATGAAACGTGGGCGATATTCGTGTGCGAGTCGCACGACGCGCTCGTCGGCTTCGTCGAGGCGCACTTGCGCGAATATGCGGACGGCTGCGAGACGAGTCCGGTAGGATACGTCGAGGGCTGGTACGTTGTCCAGGATCAGCGACGGCATGGCATTGGACGCCGCTTGCTCGAAGCTGCAGAAGGTTGGGCGCGCTCGCACGGGTGCACCGAGATGGCGT
The DNA here is from genome assembly GCA_019241305.1 of Vulcanimicrobiota bacterium. Classification (GTDB taxonomy): domain Bacteria; phylum Vulcanimicrobiota; class Vulcanimicrobiia; order Vulcanimicrobiales; family Vulcanimicrobiaceae; genus JAFAXE01. Next base: position 13,197 of record JAFAXE010000102.1, on the reverse strand, counting down.
CAGACGCGCTGATCGACAACGCGGTGAGCCACCTCGCGCATCGCGGCAACGGTTACGTGGAAGTCGAGCGCATGGTCATTTTTCGCAAACCGTTGAGCTAGGCGTCCTCGACTCCGCTCGCTACGCTCGCTTCGCTCAGGATGACACCGGCCGTCGGCGCGGTCATTTGACTTCAATGATCCGTAACTCAAAGGAGCAGAGTAAAACGGATGAAAACGACGTGTCATCCTGAGCGAAGTGCGGCTGAGCTCTTGCTCAGCGGAACGGAGTCGAAGGACCGGTTTAGGTCGTCCTTCGACTACGCAATGAGCACTTGCGCCCTCACCGCTTCGGACAAAGGCACGGCGTTTGGCAGGATTGCTTGCCGGGTTGGCGGGCGCAACTTTTAAGGTTGCTGGACGTTGACCAGAAGAGAGTTTGGAGGTCAACGGCATGCAACGTCTTCAAGATTCTTTCATCAGGGGCCCCGCGGCAGGGACTGTGCTATTCGCAGCGATCCTCTTCGCCTCGACGACCGTCGTCGTGGCGCAAGCGACGAACGCGTCAAACGCCATCACGATACCCGTCAAGTTGTCGCAGCGCTTGGCATCCGACAATATCAAGGCGGGCGATCGCTTCGCCTTCGTAACGACACAGGCGGTGACCGTCGGCGATGTGACCATTCCTTCCGGAACGCCGGGACACGGAACTGTCACGGTCGCGAGAAAGGCCAGTTGGGATCGCGGAGGCGAGATCCAGCTACAGGTGCAAAGTGTCGATCTTCCCGATGGTCGAACGATTCCTGTTACCGCGGCGCATGGTCCGCGGGCAGAAGGTCACAGCGTCGTCTCGGATGCCGTGAAGACGGCGGAAAATGCCAAACCGGATGCAGCGATTCCTGCGGCGCTCGTCCCGCTCGAGCTTCCGGTACGCGGCATCATCATGCTGGGCAGCGCGCTGCATGTGCTGAAGGGGCACAACGTCGTGTTCGACAGCGGTACGCCGTTCTCGGTCGTGGCGACGGCAGGCCCAGGCGCACCGCCATCACAACCGCCGATGCAAGCGACGCCGCAGCCAAGCGCCTCGGAAGCGCCTTAGCTCACGGTCGCGCAGAGACCAGGCAGCGTCGCCGACTCGATGGAACCATCCCCAACGAAATGGTTGCGATACATTCCGGCAGCCCTGTCTGGTTCAGCATAGGCATCGACGCGCAGCGTCTTCGGATTGACGACCCAATACTCGGGAACTCGCTGCCGAGCGTAGAGCGTATACTTCTTGCCACCCTCCGCGTCGATTTCGCTGGTTGATGGCGACAGGATCTCCACTACGAGGCTCGGCGCCGCTCGAACTGCCGTTTCGCCGATTGCCTCACGCCGTTCCGCGGTGAAGTAGAGTACGTCGGGTTCCACCACGTCGATTTGTGTAAACACCACGTCGAGAGGGGCGAACAAGGCCTCGCCACCGCTCCGGCTCGCGTACTCGTCGAGTGCTCGAAACACGTCACGGACGATGCGCTGATGCTGTGGGCTCGGCGCGGGAGTCATGTAGAGCTCACCACCGATGAGCTCGCGCCGCAGCCCATCATCGGGTGCGTGTTGCAGGTCGTCGTAGGTCAGCACGATTTTTCGATCACGGTTTAGCCCTTCGCCTATGCCGGCGCAACAATATAGTATACCACGCACTCGACAGTGCCCAACTTGTGAAGTGACACCACGGGATGGCCGCTGCTGGCGCTTCGGCCGGCCAGGCTCTCCAGGGCATCCACCACTTGGTTGACGGAGGACTGCATTGCACTACCGAACGCTTTCGTATGAAGGGGTTTGTCCGACTCACCGAGCCGCTGGTTCGCGACGATGGCCGTTTGCGGAGCGCAACGTGGGATGAAGCGCTCGCTCGCGCCGCCGACGGCTTCCGGCGTGCCATCGAGCGGCATGGCCCACAAACGTTCGGCTTGTTCAGTTGTTCGAAGACGACGAACGAGTTGAATTTCCTCACCGGAAAGTTCACACGTCAGGTCATCGGCTGCAACAACGTCGACTCATGTAACCGTACTTGACACGCTCCCAGCGTCGCCGGTCTGGCGACGGTTTTCGGAGCGGGCGGGGGAACGAACTCGTATCGCGAGATGGAAGAAACGGATCTCGTCGTGCTGTGGGGCTCCAACGCCCGCGAGACGCATCCCATCTTTTTCCATCACGTCCTCAAGGGAATTCGACGCGGCGCGAAGCTGTACGTCGTGGATCCGCGACGCACGAGTACGGCGCAGTGGGCGGATGGGTGGTTGGGACTGCACGTTGGTACGGATATCGCGTTGGCGAACGCCGTCGGACGCGAGATTCTGGAGCGCGGGCTCGAAAACCGCGCCTTCATCGAGCACAGCACGATCGACTTCGATGCGTACCGCGCCAGCGTCGAACCCTATACGCTCGCAGAGGCGGAGCGGATTACCGGCGTCCCCGCCGCCGCGATCGCCGAGCTGGCAGAAAACTACGCCAAAGCGGACCGTGGCATCATTTGTTGGACACTCGGCATCACCGAACACCACAACGCCGTCGATAATGTGTTCGCTCTCACCAATCTCGCGCTGTTGACCGGCAAGGTGGGCCGCTACGGCTGCGGCCTCAATCCGCTGCGCGGCCAAAACAACGTGCAAGGCGGCGGCGACATGGGTGCGATTCCCGATCGGCTCGCCGGCTTCCAAGCCGTGTGGGACGAGCCCGCGCGAACGAAGTTCGAACGGGCGTGGGACTGCACCATCGATATGAAGCGAGGCCGGCGGCTCGATGAAATGTTCGAAGCGATGGACCATGGCGAGATGACGGCCTCGTATATCGTGGGAGAAAATCCGGCCGTTTCGGAGGCAGACCGCGGGCGCACCGAGCGCCTGTTGCGTGGACTGGAGCATCTCGTCGTGCAAGACATCACGCTCAGCGACACGGCGCAGTTTGCGCACGTCGTCTTACCGGCGGCGGCCGGCTGGGCCGAATCCGAAGGAACCGTCACGAATAGTGAACGCCGCGTGCAGCGTGTCCGCAAGGTGCTCGATCCGCCGGGAAGCGCGCGCGATGACATGTGGATCGTGGCAGAAATTGCGCGGCGACTGGGCCGGGACTGGGGGACACCGCAGGCTGAAGCGGTCTGGGATGAAGTTCGGAGTTTGAGCCCCATGCACGCCGGAATGAGTTATAAGCGGCTCGAGGAGTGCGATGGCTTGCAGTGGCCCTGCTACGACGATAGCCATCCGGGCGAACTGTTTTTGCACGCACGACTTTGGGAGACGCCGGTACAGGGTCCGAAGGCGCCGTTCTTCGCTGTGGAGTACGAGCCGCCGCTCGACGCGCTCGACGAACAGTTTCCATTGCGCTTGACGACCGGAAGGCGGCTCGACTCCTACAACACCGGGGTCGCTAGCGGCCAATACCGCTCACCGCTGCGGCGTGGCGAAAGCCTCGATATCTCACCCCACGACGCGCGTCGCTACGGGCTCCGCGACGGCGAGGTCGTCCGCGTTTCTTCGCGGCGCGGATCAGTGCTTGTCCCGATCCGCATCGATGAGACGCTGAGTCCAGGTCTGACGTTCATGACCTATCATTTTGAGGTACCGACGAATGTGCTGACGCTCGACGCCGTCGATCCAAAATCGGGAACCGCCGAATTCAAGGCGACTGCGATTCGGATCGACAAGGTTGAGGAAGCGGTAGCGGCGGCAGGGGCGTAGCAAGGGTTTCGTGGACCTGCACTTCACCGGAGCGCTGCCGAGCAAAGCGGAGCGCCAGATCGTCGACGCAGTCTTGGGCGCGCCGTCGGACGACTGGCACGGCGGTGAAGCGGCCCGTGCGAGGCGGCATTTGCTATTACCGACGCTCCATGCGGTGGCGGCGCGGGTCGGCTGGATCAGCGAGGGCGCGCTGAATTACGTCGCGCGCCGCCTCACCGTTCCGCCGGCGGATGCGTACGGCGTCGCGAGCTTCTATGCGCTCTTCGCTCTGTCAGAGCGTGCACCGCGCGTCGTGCACGTGTGCGATGATATCGCGTGCAAAGCGCGCGGAGCCGACGCGATCATTGCAGCGTTGGAGCGCGACTACGGTATCGCGGGCAGCACCCCGGACGATGGAGCGACGACCTGGTTACGCAGCCCCTGTCTTGGCCTGTGCGAACGAGCGCCGGCGGCCTATTTGAGCGTCGCCGGAGAGCGTCCGTACGCGCGACAACTCGGCGGAGTCGATGTGCGTTCGATCGGTGAGGCTTTACGCGGCGGCGGCGAGCGCGTGTTTCCTAGCACGATTTTGCCGCAGGCTGGCGACCCCGGATTGCGTTTACTCCGGCGTGTCGGCGTGGTGGATCCATCGAGTATCCAGGCGTATGGCGCCGCCGGCGGATATCAGGCGCTGCGCCGCGCACTCGAGATTGGGGCGAGCGGTGTCATCCGTGAAGTCAGCGACGCGCGACTCATGGGCCGCGGTGGTGCAGCGTTTCCTACGGGCCGCAAATGGGATGCCGTTGCGAAGGAACCCGAACGGCCACATTACCTGGTCTGCAACGCCGACGAATCCGAGCCCGGGACGTTCAAAGACCGCATCCTCATGGAGGAAGATCCATTTGCCGTCGTCGAGGCGATGACGATTACGGCCTTTGCGACGGGCGCCGATTACGGGTACCTCTACGTCCGCGGTGAGTATCCGCTCGCGACGGAGCGTATGCAGCACGCCCTCGATGAAGCGCGTCGCCACAATTTCCTCGGCTGCGACATCTTGGGAACGGAGTTCGATTTCGATGTCGAGATCCGGCGCGGTGCCGGCGCGTACATTTGCGGCGAGGAAACGTCCCTGTTCAATTCGATCGAAGGCCATCGCGGCGAGCCGCGCAACAAACCGCCCTTCCCGGTGCAAAAGGGACTGTTCGGGAAACCGACGGCGATCAACAACGTCGAAACGCTTGTCAACCTGCCCGACATCGTGATGGACGGTGGTGCCGCCTACGCAGCGATCGGAACGAAAGACTCCACCGGAACGAAGCTGTTCTGTGTTTCGGGCTGCATCGCCAAGCCAGGATTGTACGAAGTTCCATTTGGGACGACGTTGCGCCAATTGCTCGCGCTCGCAGGTGGCGTGTTGCCCGAGCGACGTTTACAGGCGGTTTTGCTCGGCGGTGCAGCGGGCGCGTTTGCCACACCGGAGGAGCTCGATACGCCGCTCACCTTCGAAGGCGTACGGAAGATCAGAGCGACGCTCGGCTCAGGTGTCGTGCTCGTGTTCGACGATCGCATCAATTTAGGCGAGATGCTCCTGCGCATCGCTGCTTTTTTCCGCGACGAATCCTGCGGTCAATGCGTCCCATGTCGCATTGGAACGGTCCGTCAGGAAGAGTTGCTCGCCCGCTTGAAGCGCCGTGAGCCGCTGCATTCGCTGCAAGACGAACGCACGTTGCTTGCCGAAGTCGGTGCGGTGATGCGGGATGCATCGATTTGCGGCCTCGGTCAAACGGCCTCGAGCGCCATCGAATCGGCGCTGGCGAAGTTTCGCCCATTCGAGGGCGCAGTACGCGCGTGATCGCTCCTGAACGGCCGTTGGCTGCCATCGGAACGGTCTCGCTAGAAATCGACGGCACCGACGTGCGCGTTCCGGAAGGAGCGACGCTGCTCGAGGCGTGTCGCAGCCTGGGAATCGCGACGCCCAGCTTGTGCTACTTGGAAAACCTTACGCCGGTCAACGTGTGCAGAGTCTGCGTCGTCGAACTCGAGGGCTCGCGTGTCCTTGTGCCGGCGTGTTCCCGTAAAGCGGAAAACGGGATGAAGGTGCGGACCGACAGCGCCCGGGTGCGGCTCTCGCGCAAGATGGTCCTCGAGTTTCTCGGGTCGACGGTAGACGTGTCGCTGTCGTCGGAGTTCGCCGAATACGCACGACGCTATGGTGCCGAGCCGGACCGCTACGGCGCTCCCGCTGGGCCACAACCGCTCGGTGCGCGGGACGCCGCCGTAGCGGGGCATCACCACGCGCCGGCTGGGGACGTCGCGGAAAACGTAGCGCAGCCGGTAAAGGTCGACAACGAACTGTACGTGCGGGACTACGCGAAGTGCATTCTTTGCTACAAATGCGTGGAAGCGTGCGGTGCCGATGCACAAAACACGTTTGCAATTGCCGTTGCCGGACGCGGCTTCGAGGCGCGCATCTCCACGGAGTTCGACGTTCCGTTGCCCGACTCGGCCTGCGTCTACTGTGGCAACTGTATCGGCGTCTGCCCGACCGGCGCCCTCATGTTTTCGAGCGAATACGAAATGCGCCGCGCCGGGACGTGGGACGAGAAGCGGCAAACGAAAGCCGACACGATTTGCTCGTACTGCGGCGTCGGTTGCACGCTCACGGTTCACGCGCAGGACAACGCGATCGTCAAAGTTACCTCACCCCTCGACCACGACGTCACGCGCGGTCACCTCTGCATCAAAGGCCGCTTCGGCTGGAAGTTCGTCCAACAGCGCCCGATTGATGGCGCATAAAATCGCTCTTCTACACTTTCATGTTACCATGACAATGGCGCTTTACATCTTCCCTTTCTCTTCAAGACGATACGGGCGTCGCCGAGGTGTTCCTTATGAAGATGCGGGGGCGTAGTGTGCGAGCAGCGCACGCGCGTTGGAAAGTAGGTCGTCGACGAGATCCAGCGGCTCGACGACCCGAACCAACGGTCCCCATGACATGACTTGATGGGCCGCCATGCCGCGCCCTGGAAAGTCGAAGCGCACAATGCGATCATCGCCGTCCTCTTCGATGGTGGCGGCACGCCAGTATGCCGTCACCTCGTCGAGCGCGGAGCTTTGCAGCCGCACGCGCACCGGAAACGTTTGCAGCGTGCCCTCGTAGCGCGTCGTGCTTTGCGACCAATAGGCATCGAGATCGAAGTCCTTCGGTCGTTCGAAGTGCTCGGACAACGCTTCGGCGGAGACGATGCGGTCGGCGCGAAAGCTGCGAAATTCGCCGCGAGCGAGCGCGACAACGTACCAAATTCCGGATTTCGCGACGAGGCCAAGCGGCTCGATGACGCGGGTCGTGCGCGCGCCGTTGCGGTCGCGATAGGTGATCTCGAGGCGTTGATCGTCCCAGACGGCTCGACGCAAAACCGTGAGGGTCTGCGTCGGCGCACCCTCTTGGCCCCAGCGCCGCTGATCGACGCGGATACGGGCGCGCGCCTTCTCGGCGACCCGCTTTTGCCGCTCATTGAGCGCCCCCGACAGCTTTTGCCGCGCCCGTCCGAGCGGCGACCCGAATCCTAAATCCGCGAGCGGATCGCTTCCCGAGACATACAGCGCATGGATCTCGTCTTCTTCCAGATCCGCGATGGCTTTACGGTAGCCGTCAACGAGACCGATGCCGCCTTGCGCGCCGCGCGTTGCGAAGATAGGGACGCCGGCGGCACTGAGCGCATCCACGTCGCGGTAGACGGTCCGCTCGCACACCTCCAGCTCATCGGCAAGCGTCCGCGCGGATAGCGGACTCTTGGCCTGCAGGAGCAGCAGCATGCGCAATAACCGTGCGGACTTCACGATGTCAGCCTACTGAATCAAATATGACAGCAGATGTCAAGTATGGAGACGTACGCTGACAGAAGATCGTAGAGACCCCATTTACTTTGAGGAGGCTCTTGTTATGCAAACCGCACAGGCCGTCAAGGTGCGCGGCATCGACATCAGCACGTATCTCGTTCAGGATGTCGAGCGTGCCAAGGCGTTCTATCGCGATACGATGGGCTTTGAAATGACCATGGAGTACGGCGAGAACGGCGGCGAGTTCACCTTCCCCGACGGCACGACGTTCGGTCTTTGGAAGATGGAAGACGGCTCGTGGTCCAAGTGCGACGGCGTCATCTTCAACGTCGACGACGTGCAGCAGGCGATCGAGTATTATCGCTCGCGCGGCGTCAAGATTGCCGATCACACACACGATGCGCCGAACTGCACCATGGCCTTCGCCGAAGACTCCGAGGGAAATAACTTCATTCTGCACCAGCGCAAAGGTGGCCGCTCCTAACCGCCTCCGCGCCGGCCTCGCGCTGGGGGTACGGGCGCATTCCGGCTGGGCCGCGGTCGCGATTGCCGGCGGCGATATCGACGATCCGGTGGTCGTCGAGCGCTCGCGCTTAGCGATGGCGCCGACGGAAGACGCGGCATTTACGCAACCGTATCATCTCGCGGCGACGCTCGGCCCGGAGCGTGGACGCCCGATCGTGCAGCGCTGCGCGGCGAAAGCGGAGGAGCTTGCGACGGCGCAACTGCGTAGGTTGCTCCACGCCGTTGGACCGCAGCAGGTCGGCACGTGTGCCATACTCACTGCACGAGACCGTCAACCGCAGGACCTCGAGAAAACGCTTCGCTCGCACGCGCTGATCCACGCTGCGGAAGGGATGCTCTTTCGCGAAGCGGTCGCGCGGGCGGCAGTCGCCTGCGGTCTCGACGTTCAGCCGATTGCCGAAGACGAGATACTCGGTACGGCCGCGTCGATGTGGCGCACGGCCCCCCGCCGGATCGAGCAACAGCTGGCCGATCTGCGCCGCACGCTCGGTTCACCATGGACGCGCGATGAGAAGCTTGCCACGCTGGCTGCGCTGGTCAGCGTGTCGTCGGACGTGAGCCGAAAGCGGCCTTCGCCCAAAAGCGCATGACGCTTACCGCGTACCGCCGAACCTTCGCATGTGCAGGAACGCGCCGGCGACCCGCGGCCAGGACCTTCGGTCGAAGTCCGAATCGTCGACGTGCGCGATGGCCGTTCTCAGCCGCGTTTCGACCGGATCGCGACGGAAGAACCGCTCGAGATTCGGCTGCGTGCCGGAGGCCGTACGAAGACCGTGGCCATTACGATGCGCACGCCGGGCAACGACTTCGAGCTGGCGGCGGGATTCTTGCACGGCGAAGGGATCATTCGAGGCCTCACCGACCTTCATTCCCTCTCGTACTGTGTCGACCGTGACGTTGCCGAAGCGCAACGCTACAACATCGTCAACGTCGACCTCGCTGCTCCCGAACTACCCGAACTCCAGACGCTCGAGCGGCATTTTACGACTACCAGCGCCTGCGGTGTCTGCGGCAAGGCAACGTTGGAGGCACTGGCGGTTCGCGGTGTCGAGCCGCTAAGGTCACAGGAAACCATCGACCCTGTTACGGTCGCGCATCTGCCGGAATCGCTACGTGCGGCGCAAGGGCTGTTCCAAAAAACCGGTGGTTTGCACGCCGCTGGGCTCTTTGACTTTACCGGCAAGCGCATAGCGCTGCGCGAGGATGTGGGCCGCCACAACGCGGTCGACAAGGTCATCGGTTGGGCGCTCCTGCAGCGTGAGCTTCCACTAGGCCAGCGCATCCTGATGGTGAGCGGAAGAACGAGCTATGAAATCGTGCAAAAGGCCGTCGTCGCCGGCCTTCCAATCGTTTGCGCCGTCTCGGCGCCAAGCAGTCTGGCGGTCGATCTCGCCCGTGCCTTCAATGTGACGCTGGTCGGTTTTTTGCGCGAGGCGCACTTCAACGTCTACGCCGGCACAGAACGGATCGCGGCGAGCCGATGATTCAATTCGAAGCCGCGCAACGCGCCGTGATCGAAAGTTGCGCACCGCTCGGAACCGAGTCGAGTTCGCTTGCCGATGCCGTCGGTCGCGTCCTCGGGAAAACGCTGCGTGCCGAGACAGACCTCGTTCCCTTCGCTCGTTCCGCGATGGATGGGTTCGCGCTCCGCTCCGTCGATACGGCGAGCGAAACTGCCCTTCCAATACGTTCCCGCATCTTCGCCGAGCAATCCACGCCGATCGTTCACGAAGCTTGCACCGCGACCGAAATTGCGACCGGCGCACCGATCCCATGGGGTGCGGATGCCGTCGTCCCGGTTGAACACGTCGTGCGGGAGAACGGCGCGATCCGTCTGCACTCCACCGTCAGCGCGGGTGCCAACGTCTTTCCTCCCGGCGAGGATGCGCACGCGGGCGACACCCTGCTTTCCGCGGGCCACCGGTTGAGCGCTGCAGACGCTGGTCTACTCGCGGCGTCAGGCAACGCGCAGGTTGAAGTATTCGTTCGGCCCCGCGTCGCGATCGTGACGTCCGGCGACGAGGTCGTCGAACCCGGCGTGAGACCGGCGCACGGGCAAATCCGTAACAGCAATGCGGCGCTGCTCAGCGCGACGCTCCAACGGTGGGGCTGTCGCATCGTGTCCTGCGTTCATGCCGGCGATGATGAAGGTCTGTTACGCTCGCGGCTCAGTGAGGCGTTAGCAAACTGCGACCTGCTCGTCACGACCGGCGGCGCTTCTGTCGGTGAGCGCGACTTTATGAAGGGATTGCTTCGTCAGTTGGGCGCGACGTTTGTGTTCGATTCGGTCGCGCTGCGTCCAGCGAAGCCGTCCGCGTTCGCCCGGTACGAAAACGTGCGCGTCGCGGTACTACCCGGCAATCCGTCATCGGCCTTCGTCGCGCTGCACGAACTCGTCCGTTTGGCGGCGCTCACGCTATCAGGGGAGTCTGAGGTCGCGCTGCCGCGGCTGGAAGCCCGGCTGGAGGGGCGCCTGCATGGAAAAGCGCAGCGGACATATGCCGCCTACGCCTCATTGCACATCGCCTCGGACGGCTTCGTCGCGACGCCGCTCGACAATCAGTGCTCGGCACTGACGCGCACCGCTTCGGAAGCCGCCGGGTTCATCATCGCACCGCCGGGCCGGCACGAGTACGAACCTGGCGACCGCGTTCTGGTCGACGTGGTCGACTGGTCGAAACTGAACCACTAGCGCGCAAAAGCGCTAGCGCGTAAAGAGAATCTGTAGCGCGTCGCGACGCTGGGTCGAGCCGTTCTTGGTGCCGCTGTGACGGAGATGGCCGCTAAACACAACCGCATCGCCGGCGGTACACGTGACGATGCGTTCGCCGGGGAAGGCTACGCTAGGCTCTTTCGGGACCGCAAGACGCGGCAGGAGGTGCGATCCAGGAACGACCCGTGTCGCGCCGTTGTCAACCGTGAAATCGACGAGCGCGACGATCACCGTCGCAACCTGCTCACCGTTCGGCACGATCGGCTCGCTCCAGTCTGGGTGCAACGCCTGCGCGCCATGGCCGGGAAGCGGTGCGCGGAAGTGTACCCGCGACGGACGTGCCGCCGGACCGAGAATGCAGCCCACCGCCGACGTGATCGCCGTCGAGGACAACACCGTTGCAACTTCCGGAAGCGCCTGCACATCGAGGTGCAACGTGCCACCGGTCCGCCATAGTGGATCGCGGCGCGCTTCGATGAGCGCGCGTTCGATCGCTGCACGGATCTCGCTCAACTGACGGGATTGGAGCACGCCGGGCAGCACGGCATAACCGTCGCGCCGTAGCGCGGCGAGCGTCGTGCCGGCTGGGCCGTTTCCCGCCGCAGCGGCGGTGCTTCGTTCGTGCGTCTTCATGATAGGAGCGACTATCCAAGAAACCCGCCGGGGGCGGCTTCTCGTTGCAGCACGGCGAACGGGGCGGGATGCAAAGCGAACGGCCGCTGCGGATTGTCGTCGCAAAGGCGGGACTCGACGGGCACGACCGCGGCGCGAAGGTTATCGCCAGGGCGCTCCGCGACGCCGGCATGGAGGTAATCTACACCGGCCTGTTTCAAACGCCGGAACAGATCGTGCAAACGGCGATCCAAGAAGACGCCGACGGCATCGGGCTTTCGATCCTCTCCGGCGCGCACATGACGCTCTTTCCGCTCGTCGTCGAGCAATTGAAGGCGCAAGACGCTGAGGACATCGTCTTTTTCGGTGGCGGAACGATCCCGGCTGACGATGCGCAGGAGCTCAAGGCGCTCGGAGTGCGAGAAATCTTTACCCCCGGGGCACCGCTCTCGTTGATCATCGAGTTCGTCCAGCGCGAGTGCGGCAAACGGAGGCAGTTGGTCGGATAGCTTTGTGACCGACTCTTTGGGCCGAAACGCGTCGAATGCGCGGGTGCGCACGCGCGTTGCACCATCGCCTACCGGCGATCCCCACGTGGGCACGGCCTTCGCAGCGCTGGCAAACTACTGTTTTGCGCGCGGCCGCGATGGCGATTTCATCTTACGAATCGAGGATACCGACCAAGCGCGCAGCACCGCCGAATCGGAGCGAACCATCCTCGAAGCGCTGCATTGGCTCGGGATCACCTGGAGCGAAGGTCCCGACGTCGGTGGACCGCACGGCCCCTACCGGCAGAGCGAACGCTCCCAAATCTATCGTCGCTACGCCGACGAGTTGTTGGAGCGCGGCGATGCGTTTCGCTGTTTCTGCACGCCGGAGCGCCTCGCCGAGATGCGTGAGGAACAGCGCCGCGCGGGTGTTCCCCCGGCCTATGATGGACGTTGCGTTGCGCTCCCTCCGGCGGAAATTGCCGCGAACGTGGCGGCAGGCATCCCGTTCGTCGTGCGCATGGTCGTGCCCCGAACCGGCACGATCCTCGTACACGACCTGTTGCGCGGAGAGATCGCCTTCGATGCGGCCTCCATCGACATGCAGGTGCTTCTGAAGTCCGACGGTTTACCGACCTACCATCTCGCGAACGTCGTGGACGATCATCTGATGCAGATAACGCACGTCATGCGGGGCGAAGAGTGGCTTCCATCGGCTCCCAAACACGTGCTTTTGTACCGGTATTTCGGCTGGACGATGCCCGAGTTGTGCCACCTGCCGCTGCTGCGCAACCCCGACCGCAGCAAACTGAGCAAACGGAAGAACCCGACCGGCATCTTGTTCTATCGGCGGATGGGCTATCTCCCCGAAGCGCTCCTCAACTTCTTAGGTCTGCTCCTTATTACCGTCGGTGAAGGCGACGAGATGATGGACCTTCGCACAATGTCGCAGCGGTTCGATCCCAAGCACCTTTCGGTCGCGGGTCCGGTCTTCGACGTACAAAAACTGGATTGGCTGAATGCGCGGTATCTGCGCGAAACGCTCGACGTGGACGGCTTCATGGAGCGCGCTCGCGAGTGGGCCGTCAATCGGACGTATTTTCGCGAGATTGCTCCGTTGGCGCAAACGCGCATCGAGCGCCTGTCGGATCTCGGTCCTCTGCTGAGTTTCTTCTTTGCCGGCCGTCTCGACGTCACCGCGGAGCAGTTGCGCGAGGGCAAATTGGATGACGACACACTGCGCAAGGCCTTTGCGTTCGCGCTCGAAGATTTCGAAGCCGTGGCTCGGTGGGACGTCGAGAACATTCAAAACGTATTACGCAATATCGCCGAGGCGCTCGAGC
>JAFAXE010000207.1 GCA_019241305.1 Vulcanimicrobiota bacterium | reverse complement strand
AATTCGACGAACGTCCGCAGCGCGAGGTGATATCGCCGCCATCGAGCCAAATCCGCAGGCTCTCCGGGCGGACCTCGTGTGTAAACTGTGCCGAAATCGTCGGGAAGCGATTGCGCATCGCGATGCCGGGCAGCGGCTGCTGCCCGCGCAGATGTACGATGCTTACCGGCGGCGGCTGTGGTGGGAGCGGTGGCGGCATGGGCGGATTCGGATTGGGCCGAGGATGCGGCGCGGAGATCGCGACCACGCGCGTCGCGGCATCGTAATTCACGAACGAGCCAAGCGATTGCGCGATGAAGCGCAGGGGAACGTAGGTCGTCGCGCCGACGATAAATGGAGCAACATCGAGAAGTTGCGGCTGACCGTTGACTGTCGCTTGCGTCGAACCGATATGCAGCGAGACGTTCGTATCACCTTTGGTCGAGGTGATCTGTCCGTTCTGATACACGACGCTTGCGCCGAGGCGTTCGAAGATACCCCGCAGCGGGACGAAGACGCGGCCGGCACGTTCGATCGGCCCTGGGCTCAAGTAGAGCGGGCTTCCGCCCACCACGACGCTGACCGCGGCGATGGCGCTCTTGGGCACCGCTGCAAACAGTAGCGCGGACACCAATAACGCGCACAGCGACGAGCGAACGATTAAACCCAAGCGAATCATGCGCACAAACCTCGTAGGACGTTTTTAGCGGGGATGTGCTGTCTGTTCGGTGCGCTTCGGCGTGCTCCCGTTTGCCTTCTCCTCGTGTTTGGCAAGAAGCCATCCGGGTAGCAACTCACTATGCACGCGATCGTTCATCGCCGCTTTGCTGTGCGGAGCGGGTCATAGATGATTCGCGTGCTCGGTCGCGTGGCGGCGCACGAGAACGGGCAGCCTCACGCGTCGTTGCGACCCGACGCGACCAACTCGTGGGACTTGGGGATCGATGCCGCTGCGCTGCGAGAACGGCTACAGGCGGTGGTCCGCGGCGAGGTTCGCTTTGACCGGGGCAGCCGCGCCATGTACTCCACCGACGCTTCGAACTACCGGCAAGTCCCAATCGGCGTCGTGCTTCCGAAAGACGACGCCGACGTCGAAGGCACGCTCGCGGCCTGCCGTGATTTCGGCGCACCGATCGTGTCGCGCGGCGGCGGCACGAGCCTCGCCGGTGAGACCTGTAACGCAGCGGTCGTGCTTGACTTTAGCAAGTACATGCATCGCATCGTCGATATCGATTGGGAGCGGCGAACGGCCCGCATTCAACCGGGATGCGTCACGGATGATCTGCGGACGGCTGCGGAAGCGCGGCACCTCACCTACGGACCGGATCCCGCGACGCACAGCCGCAACACGCTAGGTGGACAGATCGGCAACAATTCCTGCGGGATGCACGCGCAGTATGCCGGCAAAACGGAAGATAACGTCGAGGAGCTCGACATCGTTACCTACGACGGTCTTCGGATGCGCGTCGGTCGTACGCCGGACGACGACCTTGCGCGCATTCTCGCCGAAGGAGGCCGTCGCGCCGAAATCTACACCGGCTTGGTTCGCCTGCGGGATACGTACGCTGAACTGATTCGCGCAAAGTTCCCCGATATTCCGCGGCGTGTCTCTGGCTACGCCCTCGACCAACTGTTGCCGGAAAACGGTCTGAACGTAGCGCGGGCGCTGGTCGGTACGGAAGGGACGTGCGTCACCGTCGTCGAGGCGACGGTGCGATTAGTGCACAGCCCTCCGTACCGCACCCTGCTGATCATCGGGTTTGCAGACCTGCCGAGCGCCGGCGACGACGTGTCCTTCTGCGATCAGTATCGGCCGCTCGCGCTCGAAGGCATGGACGCTTCGATGTTCCATTATATCGAGCTCAAAGGCGAAAACAGCGCTCCGAGCCGCAGCCTCTTTCCCGACGGAAACTCGTGGCTGGTGTGCGAGTTCGGCGGCGATAGCGCAAAAGAAGCGCACGAAAACGCCGAGCGCTTACGCGCCGCTTTTGGTGCTCGTGGACACGTGCCGCCCATGAAACTGATCGTCGACCCAGACGACCAGAAGCGGCTGTGGAAATTCCGCGATAACGCGCTCGGTTCTACGTCGAAGATTCCGAATCAACCCGATTACTACCCCGGCTGGGAAGATTCTGCCGTCGATCCGCGACGGCTGGGAGACTACCTGCGCGTTTTCCAACGGACGATGCGTGAGTTTGGCTACGATGGGGCTATGTACGGTCACTTCGGGCAAGGCTGCGTGCACGTGAGCATCAACTTCGATCTGTTCACGGCTGACGGGATCGCGCGATACAGAAAATTCGTGACGCGCATGGCACAGGTCTGCGTCGAGCACGGCGGTTCACTCTCGGGTGAGCACGGCGACGGCCAAGCGCGCGGCGAGCTTCTCCCCATCATGTACGGC
>JAFAXE010000191.1 GCA_019241305.1 Vulcanimicrobiota bacterium | reverse complement strand
GCCATCGCCCGTTTCTTCCGGATTGAACTCATGAATGATCGACTCTTTCCACTTTCCGCTACCAGTGGGAACCAGTTCATACACGCAACCGCTGGACGTTGGTCCTGCGCCATCGAAAGTCGTGCCGAACAGATTCCCCTTGGCATCGAAAATGACGCGGCTCTCGGGAAACTGGCCGTCCGGAGGCTGAAACGGTTTGAAGATATGCAGTACCGACTCGGCCCACTTGCCGTTCCGGCGCGGGACGAGTTCGTATACCACGCCGCATCCGCCACCGCAGTACGTGGTTCCACCGCCTTGCTGCGTTGCGCCAAACACGTCGCCGGCATTGTCAAGCGTCACTCCCGAAACGGGATACGCACCATCAGGCCCGTGGAACGCATGCAGCACCGTCTCGGTCCACTTACTGCCGGAACGGTGTAATTCGAAAACGACGCCGCACGCTCCGGTTGACGCGGTGCAGTTGGGGTCGCCGCCGGTCGACGTCGTGCCGTAGAGGTTTCCGGCGGAGTCCATCGTTAGCCCGGCAAATGGGCTGTTTCCGTCCTTGAAACCCGAAAACGAATAGAGGACTGTCTCCTTCCAGCCACTCGCCCTCGGGCTAAGCTCGAAGACGACTCCAGCGTTCCTCCTGCCTCCCGAAATCGCTGTCCCATATAAATTGCCGGCTGCGTCGGCAATGAGGCTTGCCGTTGGTTGGCCGCCGTCGGGCCCGCGGAAAATGCGCAGCGCGCTCTCCTGCGGCGCCCGCATCATTGTAAAAACCGCACGGTCGGTACGAGGACTGGCCAGAGCAGATGCAGCCGAACTCAGATCGGCGATCGCACCGGCCGCAAAAAGAACCACGACGAAACGGTAAGGCTTGGACGCTTCCAAAGTAAGCATCGTGTGCTCCTGTCAAAGAGACGTGGACGTGTGACCGTCGCTAACCTAAGTACGATTTATGAAGAAAGTGTGAAAGCCATCCCAATTCTCATTCTAATGAGAAAATGGTAATAAGCAGGCTATCGATTACGTCGAATGCGTGCCCAACGGCGCACGCCTAAAGAGGACACGAGCCGAACCTCATGGTACTCACCGACGAAAAGATTCCGATGGAAGCGCGGCAACGGCACATCGACAGAACCTTTCAGCAGCGCATTCGCGATCTGTTTCGTCACCTCGATGATGCGAGACGCCTTCGCCAGAACCCTCTCGTTTCATCGTACTTTGCTGAGTGCAGCGGCGATCTGTCGGACGACGACATCCTGCTCAAGCTTCGCTCCGACATTCTGTCTGCGGCACGTTCCGTCTACCGGTGGGACGCGTCGCACGGTCAGCAGGTTCAAGCGAGCCGATCGTTCGCGATCATCCGTGGACTCTGCCGCGGACTCTCAGCAAAAGAGATCGCATGCGAGCTGAACGTCTCGCTCCCGCAGTTCTACCGCAACCGACGCGAAGCCATGGTGCGAACGATAGGCGCTTTTACGCGGTTGCGCCAGACCTTTGCAGTGGTCGATCCTCAAAGGGACGTCCTGCAGCTACGCCTCGTTCGACTCGCGACATTGATCGATCAAGGATTTGCTCAGCGGGCGGTGACGGAAGCAGAGGCGTTGCTTGGAGTAGTGGCAACGAAGCGCGAGGCGATTCTCATCTTGTGCGAGCTGAGCAGAGCGGCGTTTGAATTTGGCAAGCTCGGACGTGCGAAGGAGCTGTGCACCTTAGCGCGCCAGAAGGTCGAAGGCAGACGCGAAGAGCGGCAGTCGACCGATGGTTTACAGTCGCATATTGAATTGGCGGAATTTTACGTATCATGCATGGAAGACGGTCCTGCGACATCATATCGGCGGATCGCGGCGCTGGCGGACCGAATGCGGCGTCCTTACGGAGTGAGCGACGACCGGAATTTCGCACTTCTGGTAATGCTGGATACCTGCCGTTCGGCGGTACTCGTTGGCAAGGTCGCGGAGGCGCGAGATGCACTGGACTTCGCTTCACATATCGCGCTTGACCCCGGAACCCGCCCAACGCTTCAGGGCCAGGTCGACTTTATTCGAGCCTACGCGGCCGGCGGGGAAGCTACGTCGGCTGAACGATTGGAATCATTGACCACCGCGTTGCGAGCAGCCCAACGTGTTGGCTCGGCGAACGGGGTGATGCTGGCAGCCTTGGGTTTAGCCGATTACTTCGTTTGGCGACGGCAAGAGAGGCAGGCCCGAGAACATTCAGAGATCGCCTATAGCGTCGCGCAAGCGACGGAGGGAGCGTACCTCATCGCCTGTGTCGTCGACGCGATTGCGGCGATCTTACTTCGTACCTCGGAGTGGGAATACGCTGCGACAATACTACGCGAGGCGCCGCTACCGGCCGCACCGTACTACGCAATGAGAAGCGCGTCTTTCGAGGCGCAAGTGTTGTTGCGGCAAGGTGACGATCGGACTGCGACTGACCTTTTGACGCAGGCGGCGCGCGAAGCTGAAAGAATGCATCAATTTCGAAGCCTTGCGATGATCCTGCCAGATCTCGCCCTAGCTCAGCTCAGGCGTGGACATCCAGAAACGGCGCTTTCTAAAGCGCGAGAAGCCAAAGAGATCGTTTGGCGATTTGGATCAGCCTCAATGCAGAGGCTCGCACGGGAAAGGTTGAAGTTCCTCAACGTTCGCTAGCTGTTAACAACTCAGACCGTCGCATGCGGTCGGCCCCCCATGGCTGCAGAGGTTCGGCGCGAGTCGCAGGCGGAACTAGGTCCTTCCACGAGCCGTTATTTGCGTGCTCCGATCGTCTTGGAGAGCTCCTCTTGAAGCGCAGACTTACGGCATACATGCTTCAAATCGCCACCTCGATGATTTGTGCGGCGATGTGCCTGCGAATCGCGGTGGCTCGTGCTGGCGCGGATCCCACGCCGGCTGCGTCTGTGGACGCCGAGTCGATCTTTGAGAAGGCCCGCGACTATTGGGACGCACAGTCATACCCGCACCATCTTCAGTATACAATCGTCGTCGGCTTGTACAAAGGTAACGAGCGCGAGGCCAACCACTACGAGGCCGAGTACCTCCCTGAAGATGGCGACTTGCGTGTAAATACGATCAGCGCCGAAGAAAACGCAAATCCGCCAAGCGCCAGAGGGGCGGACGTCATCGTCACTCTGTCGATCCTTGGCCGCATCTTCTACTCGAAGACTTTGAACGCCGTGGCGTCGCCCGACCTTATCGGTATCCCCTTGCTGAGCCCGACGTACTCCTTCGGCATGGCGCGAAGATTCAAGTCGACTCGGGATGAAGGCCCACGCACTTCCACAGATCTGCCTCTCATCGGCCGCGTCAGCAACCGCACACGGTTCTATGTCATCACGTACGCCGGAACCGACGAGGTCGCGGGTTATCCGCAATACCACCTTACGCTTCGACCCATCAGAGAGCCGCACAAATATAGGCTGCGTGAGCTATGGATCGACGCACGCTCTTACGCCACCGATAGAGCCATTATCGAAGGGAACTTCAACGTTGGCCCTGGGGTTGATGCGCCATGGACGATAGATTTTTATACCGTCGCTGGCGCCCTGTATATCGACCGCGAAAGGTGCGATGAACCGCTACAGCTTGGCAAGAACATTTATCGAAACATCAGCGTGTCGTTTCAATCGCTTAAGCGCACTTCCGCGATGCCCTCGCTCAGATTTGTGCTACCTCAGAATAGCGACAACGCAATAAGCGAGCCCGATACCCCATAAGAGGGCCAAAGAACGGCCGCGGATTCAGCAGCGTTGTTCCGCGGCGGTACCCCGATTCTTGCGATAAGGCGCGTGCGTCCTCCAGTGAACGTCGAGGCCATGCAACGACGCCGAGGCAATTTCAATTTCCATATCGCCGGGCCACACGTGAAGAAGCACGTTGGCTTCGCGGTTCTCCGGCTCGAGCGTCAGGTATGCAAGCGGCGCGTCGTGCGTGGCTCGGCCTGCGGCGGCAAGCAGCGTGTCGTAAAGCGCTGCGCGTGCTTCGGGCTTCAGATACTGACGCATCACCGTGTGGTACACCACCGTCGCAGCGCCACCGACTGGCGATTGCAGACGGCCCTGAAGCCACGATGGCGCCGAAGCGCGTTCCACACTGGCCGGCACAGCGCTTGCTATTTCGCACGCGGCTCTCAGGTTGTTGAGGCGTTCGCGCTGATCCGGCCACACGAAGGAACGCAACTTGAGCGTGCCTTCAGTCGTCGTAGGGTCGATCGGCGCCACATCACAGCCCACGCGCTCAATGATCCGCACCAGGACATCAGGCGAGAACGGTGGCGGCGTGGCAGAAAAGTGACGGTCGATTCGCACTGACGCATCGCGAGGTCCCCAAGTCCATTCCGGCGCTTCGTAACGAAACCGGTCCCATCGAAGCAGCAGTCCGGCGCTCGCACCGACTTCCATGATTCGCAGCGGCAAGCCGAAGCGCTCCACGACCCAAAGAAATCCTCCAAGGAGCGGCGCGGCACGGCCAATCTCGTTCGTCTGCAGAGGCCGATCCATTGCGAGCCCGATCTCTGTTGTCGTTCCTTGAACGGTTCGGACGAAAGCGCGCCATGCTGCCTCAACGTCGTCATCGCCACCGCACGAGGGGTAGTGCATTGCGAGCGACGGCGCATCTCCCCGCAGCGCCAGCTCATGCACCGCTGCCAGCAGTTTGAGAACGCTACCGCCATGAATGAGGTCCTCATTGGAAGGCCGTGCCCCCAAGAGGCGCAATACCGTCTTGTCGTCACGACCCTCGGCACACCGTTCCAGAAACGTGCCGTAGAGCGGGGAACCCATGATACGGCATGCTTCGGCGTGTCGTACCAGCGCATCACGCGGCGTAGTCAGCTGACTTGAAAACTGCTGCCATTGCCGCGACATGCGTACGCCGAACCCTCCATGGCGCAGGTGTACCCCGGAGCTCATGGCAGGCACCGCACTGCCACGTGCGAACGCCGTGGAGGTGATGAATTATCTCGGCAAGATGAAGTTCGTTCGCTTCGTGGCATGCATCGCAGGGCTAGCCTTGGGCTGGGCTGTCGCCGATGCGAAGAGCGCTGGAGTGGTGTTTGCGATGAAGGCCCCTACGTGGATGAAAATCACCACACGCGACCGACCGAGCAGGCGGGCGGCCTTCGCAATGGCGTACGACCCGGTCAGTAAAAAGGTCGTGCTCTTTGGTGGCTATTCGGGCAGCAGCTATCTTGCCGATACGTGGACGTTCGACGGCGCATCGTGGCAGCTTCAGCATCCGAGCACATCCCCGGCCGGGCGCTCGGCCAGTAGCATGGCGTTCGACAAGCGTACGAAAAAGCTGGTGCTCTTCGGCGGATACGATGGCGTAAGCGACCGTTCCGACACGTGGCTCTGGGACGGCTCGACGGGCCAGTGGAGCGCAACGGACTCCAAGAAATCGCCCGGGGCACTCACCGGCCCCAATCTCTTTACGGATCCTCTCGACGGGCACGTCGACGAGTTCGGCGGCTACGATGGTTTCCTGTACCAACTTCGCACGTGGCGTTGGGATGGCAACACGTGGGAACTCTTGCACAAAACCCATCCACCGTCTGCACGAGCCTTTGCGGAAGTCGCAACCAATCCCGTCACACGGACGACGCTTCTCTTTGGCGGACTAGCAGATATCAACAGCGCGAACACCTGGACGTGGGATGGCACGCGGTGGAGGGAACAGTCGCCTTCAATGCAGCCTCCCGGCGTGTATTATGGCGCAGCTGCCTACGATC
Organism: Vulcanimicrobiota bacterium; assembly: GCA_019241305.1. Lineage (GTDB taxonomy): Bacteria > Vulcanimicrobiota > Vulcanimicrobiia > Vulcanimicrobiales > Vulcanimicrobiaceae > JAFAXE01. The sequence continues at coordinate 2,486 of JAFAXE010000191.1, read as the reverse complement.
GCGCCTTGGATGCCGTTGTCACGTTTGGTGGCGGACACGGCGGCGTCGACCTCAATGACACCTGGGCCTGGAGCGGTGCGAACTGGATGGACCTCACGCCGACAAACTCACCATCGCCGCGGGAGTCCCATGGCATGGCGTTCGATGCGGCGATTGGGCACATCGTCCTCTTCGGCGGCACGTATTACCCGAAGCACGCGCTGTACAACGATACCTGGGAACTTATTCCGTAGCGTTCCTCGCCGGGGCCCGTCGTCACGGACCATTGACAGATTTACCGCAGTAGCGGCACGCCGTCGGGATAGATCGGACGGTTGATAATCGCTTCCAGCGTCTCCGCGTCCGCCCTAAGTGCGAGCGAACAAAAGCGTTCGAAGCTGTCGCGGATCGCTTCGCCTTCCGCAAAGCTCGAGGTCTGCGTCAGATCGACCTTTCCGCTTGTTTCCAGAAAGCGCACGAACCGGCCGTCATCGTCGCGCCCGCTGAGTACCAGGCCCGCGTCCTCGAAGATGCGCACTCCGCGAGACACCGCCTCGGCCCGCACCATGTCGAGATCGAGGGTCCGTGCAATGTCCTCATACGTCATACGCAGACCATCCGCTCCGGAGAGCCCCTTCATCCCGCGATACAGTTGGCGCAGCGTTCCGATCGATGGTGCGTCTTGCGCGATGATGTAGTCGTTGATGCGTCGGTCACCCTCTCCGTACAGCAGATGGATGTACGCGTCAAAGCCGTCACGTCCGGCGCGTCCCGCCTGCTGATTGAATTCCGTGAAGTTGAAATTGAGGTGATACAGAAACACGTGACGCACGTCGGGCAAATCGATACCTTCCCCGAACGCTGACGTCGCGGCGACGACCTGCACGCCGCCGGCCCGAAACAGATCCTCCACCATCACGCGTTTGTCGCGCGGCACTTGCGCGTGATAGAACGCCACCTCGCCGGGCACCGACGGTCGCAGGCGTTCCGCAATCTTCGTTGCCTCGGCCCGCGATGTGCAGTAGACGACCGCCTTGTCGTCGCCGCGCAGCGTGTCGGCGATATAGCGCACCTTATCTGTGTCCGACCGACCGCGAGCATCGATGACGTGCAAGTTTTCTCGTACCGTCGGATCGATGACCCAGCGTTCGATGCGGAGCGCACGCCGCACGTGCGGAAACGCGGCGTCGCTCGCCGTCGCGGTCAGCGCAAGGACTTGCGGACGGCCGAGCGTTTCGATAAATGAGCCGAGCGTACCATACGCCGGACGATGCCGCGAATCGTAGAGATGATGCGCCTCGTCCACCACCACGAGGGACGGCAGGTTCCACGTGCGTGTGAACTGCTCGCGGTGGTACTCGGCGAACTCGGGCGTGGAGAGAATGATGTCCCACTCGCCAGACTGCAGCGCATCCTCTAATTCCGCGCGCTCCTCGTCGCCGATCGCTCCGTTTGCACGGAAGATGCGCACGCCGAAGGGCTCCATCTTCCGTACCAGCACGTCGTACTGGTCGTTCGCGAGTGCCCGCAGCGGATAAAAGACAAGCGTCTTACCGCGGCGATCGAGCGCGCTCTCCGCTGCCGGTAACTGAAAACAAAACGACTTTCCGCGTCCCGTCCCCATGACAGCGAGCGTACTGACACCTTGGCGTACGCGCTCCAGCACCCGCTCTTGCGCGTCGCGGATAGGGCGATCGCCGATGAGTGCGACGCGGAGCGCATCGGCGCTCGCGGTTTGCGTTGCATCGCTTTCGCGGCGTCGCACAGTTGACGGAGCGCGAACGCGGCGCACATACAGGTTGACGCCCGTGTGCTTTCCGGCGCGGCCTCCCGTTACACCGGATACCTGGGCCGTGTAACGCTCTCCGGCATCCATGTTGGGCGCGATCCGCCTCGCGATTTCCTTTCGAAGAAATCCCAGTTGCAGCGCGCCGTACCTGACTTGAATGGCATTAGGGTCCTTCTCGTTTTCCGGTTGGCGCACCAGTTCAACAGCTTCATCGCCGCGCAGCCCGACAACGATGTCTTGCCGGCCCTCAAACGATACACCGACGACCTTCGTAAAAAAGTTCGACGCCTCGCCAATGGTCGCGAAGCGATCACCTTGAAGATATTCGCGCCTATGCGCGAAGAGATCATCAGGAAGTGCTGCGGTCTCAGTAGTCGTGCTGGGCTCCGCCTTGAACTCGCTCGCGACCTGCGCCTGCGGCTGCGGTATCACGGCATCGAGAGTGCCCGCCTTGAGCGCTTCCAGCACTCGCTCGAACTCGGCTTCCGATTTCGTTGGCGGTGGCAGGCCCGTGCTGCCCGCTTTCCTTGGGCGCGCCGTTGCAGCGCGCCGTCGCGGTGTTCTCACGTCTGGCTCTTCGGCTCAGAGCATGTGATACAGCGTCTTGTTTATGGTGCCGGAGGTTGTGCCGCAGCTTCCCTTTTGCTCTCCGTGAGCTCGGCCTGGTCCTCATCGAGGTTCAGATTCACTTCTTCGTGCCCCATCTCAAGCGCTTCGT
>JAFAXE010000084.1 GCA_019241305.1 Vulcanimicrobiota bacterium | reverse complement strand
CCGAAACGTTCCGCTTCATGGTTCATGAAGTTACTAGGCAGCGTGGTATTCATGCTTCGAAATTCGCGTTTACGAGCTCCAGGTCCGTTTTGGCGAAGTGATCGCCGACGCATAACAGCGGCGCATCAGCGAGCTTCGCGGTGGCATAACAAAGGCAGTCTCCGAAATTCAACTGCGCGGGATGACGGCCGCGGCCAAAACGTTCGTGCGCCAACGCGGCCTCCGCAACGTGGCGTTCGTCAAAATGACGAATGCGAAGGTTGAGTTTCTCAATGAGCCGCTGTGCGACCCAGTGCCGCTCGGAGCCAAACCGGCGCATCAGAAGGATCGAAGCCTCAACGGCCGTCGGCGCTCCGATCGATGCCGAATTGGCGCGTTGCAGGATCCGAACCAGAGCTCTATACCATTGCGGCGGGGAAGGCTCCAATCGCGCCCCTCGCCGGAATTTGTTTTCGGAGAACGGCTCCTCAGCTGCCGGCAACTTTTCGTAGCCTATGTGGGTTTTGAGGCTCGTCATGCTGGAAGCGGCCATCATCTTTGGTTTCGGAACGACTGCCCTCGGCTTTCTCTACGAGTACGTCCTCGCGAAGCACCTGAAGCCGTAGGCTCTAGCGTGGCGGCGGCATCGAACGCAGCGCCACTTGCCAGTCCGTCGGTGGGATGCCCGTGTCTCCGCGGTAGGGGAAATCGAGCCGCGCGATCAGCACCAGCATGATCGCTACGATGCCCGCGATGCACGCGGTTGCGAGCGCGTGCAGCCGCTCGTTTTCGATTCCAAAGAGGTAGCCGAAGCCGATCGTGATCACCGCCCCCGCGATGAGGGCGATCCAGAGGACCACGGGGATCCCGTTCTGATTGTCTTGCAGCCGCTGCGCCCTGGCGTCCGCGATCCGGCGGGCGAGCGCGAGCGTCTCTGACGCCACGTTGTCGGTCGCACCGCGTTGCAATTCAACGGCGAACGCGCCTAGGCGTCGGGCCGCCGCATCGGTGCCGGGATCATCTTTCCCGCGGCGCATGGCGGGCCACTCGTCCTGCACGACGCGGTTCACATAGGCAACGATCAGCGTTTGCAGTTGCGCGCGCGGTCGCTGCGGATAGGCGTTCGCGAGCTCGTAGAGCGCGGAGAGGGAGTTGATCTCGCGCTGCTCCGTCTCGCGAGACGTTTCGTACTGCTGCCACACGATCACGGCGACAAAGCCCAGAACCACCGCGTAGATCGCACCGACGACCGTCAAAATGAAACCGACGATGTCGTTGTGCTCGCGAAAACCGCGCCAACCACGCCGATTCAGGAGCCGGTGGAGTGCGGCCGCTCCGCCGCCCATGACGACGACCGCGACAACCATTGACAACCACGTCGGGAGCGGAAAGATCCAGGTCACCGCGCGTTGCTCGCGACGAAGCGTTGCGGCGAGAACATCGCGATGTCCCACGAAGTCCCACCTTGCGTGAGCAAATCCGCGACGATTTCACCGACGATGGGACAAAACTTAAAGCCGTGGCCAGAAAAGCCGCCGGCAAGGATGACGTGGTCGCTGTCGGCGTGGGGACCAATGATGAAATGGTCGTCCGGTGTCAGCGCGTACATGCACGCTGCCGTTCCACGTAGCGTACCATTTGCCGACGGCAACCACGATCGGAGCGCCAAGCGAACCGAATCGACCTCGCTTTCCGTCACCGTATGTTCGAGCTCCGGATCTTGAAAATTTCCGGAATGGTGAAACGCACATTTGACGCCGTCACCAAAATCCGGAAACCCGTAGAGCATGAACTCCCACTCGCTGCGTTCGACCGCGAAAATTGGCAGGCGCGCGGGACCAACGTCGTCGGAAGCGGCCGGCGCAAACCAAAACTGCACGTTGCGTTCAACCCGCACGATGCGTTCGAACGCCGGGATCAGCGCACCAAGCCACGGCCCCGCGGCGACGACGAGGCGTCGCGCATGGAGTTCATCTTCCGCCGTCCGTACCACGACCCCGTCCCCTACGACGTCCCAGCCGCTTGCGCGTGTGCCGAAGCGCGCCGCGGCGCCATCGTCGAGTGCAACCTCCAGGTGTGCGAGCACGCAGCGCTCCGGAAACAGGACGCCAGCCGCAGCTTCGAACACCGCGATCTCGCCGCGGCGCAGGCGGAACTGCGGATAGCGCCGTCGCAGCGCCTCGGGCTCCAGGACCTCATGGTCTAATCCGTGTACACGCGCGCTCTCGAGCGTTCCGGCGACCACGGCGCGATCCGGCGTTCCGGCAAACAGTCCGCCCGTGCGCGTAAAGAGCGTACGCCCGCTGCGTTCTTCCAACGCTTTCCACAAGGCGTACGTGCGCCGAAGCAACGGCACGTACGCGGCACCTTCGAAGTACGCTTGGCGGATGATGCGGCTCCCTCCGTGCGACGCGCCACGCGCATGCGCGGGTGAGAAGCGCTCCAGACCGAGAACGCGGAGACCGCGGGCAGCACACTGCGCCAGCACCGCACTGCCGATGCCGCCCAGACCGATGACGATCGCGTCGTATGGCGCGTGCTTCGTGGCTACGCTTTGCGCTGATGCAAGATAAAG
>JAFAXE010000179.1 GCA_019241305.1 Vulcanimicrobiota bacterium | reverse complement strand
GAATCGCTTCCGTGCACCAGATTTCGGCCGATCGTCTGGCTGTAGTCGCCGCGAATCGATCCAGGAGCGGCCTTGATGGGATTCGTGGCACCGATCGTCGAGCGGCAACCTTCGACGGCATCGGCGCCTTCCAACACCATCGCGACGACGGGCCTGCTCGTGATGTAATCGACCACGCCTTCAAAGAACGGCTTGCCGGTGTGTTCCGCGTAGTGCTGCTTCGCCAGTGCGTCGCTCACGTCGAGCACCTTCACTCCAACGATCGCGTAGCCGCGTCGCTCAAATCGGCCGATGATGTCGCCAACCAGCCCTCGTACCACCGCATCGGGCTTGCACAAAATAAGCGTCCGTTCCATTGCCATAGCGACGCCGTATCTACGGGAACCTGTGCGGGATGGCCTTTGCCTGCTGCGCGCGATGTTTGATATTGCGGCAGTCCGGCGGCGCCTACGTTCCACGCGCTTCGCGAACGTGCGGTACGTGGACGAAACGGATAGCACGAACGACGACGCTGCGGCGTTACTGAGCGACCCTGCCGGCTCAGGAACGATCATCGTCGCAGGTTACCAGCGGCATGGTCGCGGTCGCCGCGGCCGGCGCTGGGTGGCCCCACCGGGCACCGCGCTGTTGTTCAGTGCCGTGCTGCCGGACGCCGTTACCGCCTCGCATCTGTGGAGCGTCTCGTTTTGGTGCGCCCTCGCCGTATCGGACGGCATCACCGCGGCGACCGAGATCGTGACCACTCTACAATGGCCGAACGACCTTCTTCTGGGAACGCGCAAAGTATGCGGCATTTTGACGACGTCGCGCGTCGTCGGCGATCTTGGCTGGGCCGCGTGTGGCGTCGGCCTCAACGTCCTGCGCGCGCAGAGTTCGGCTGAAGGGGAACCGTACGCCGCCTACCTTTCTGATGCTGCGAGCTCCGTATCGCGTGAAGACACGTTCGTCAGCATTGTTGAAGCGATGGATCGGTGGCTCCCGGCCCTCCGGTCGGCACCGTCAGTTGCGCGTGAATGGGAACGGCGCGCCGGCCTTCCAGGCGAGCGGTATCGTGTGCAGATAGACGGTGAGCCGATCCCATTCGAAGGTAGCGCGCTGCGCCTGGATGACGACGGCGCGCTCATCCTGCGCGTCAACGGCGAGGAGCGCCGCGCGGCGATGGCCGAGGCGCGTGTTTTACGGACGTAGCGTCGGCGTTTTTAGCCTGCGGCTAACCCGCCATCGCTTTGCGCATGCGCCGCTCGCACACCTCGCAGAAGTGTGAAAGCTTGTTGTCCGTATCGTAAATGGAGCCGGAGAGGAACATCGCGCACCGCGCGTTGTAGCAGTGCCTCAAACCCAGTGCGTGGCCGATGTTGTGCACCGCTTCCTTGAGCGCCCGTTGAAACAGCAGATTCTGATCGGCTTGCTCGCCGTAGAACTCCGTGCGCAAGCGGTGGAGCGAGATCGCGGCGACGCGGTTGTCCTCGTTTCCTTCTCCGAAGATGAACTGGTGCGACGTCTTGTAGAGGTCGAAGTCGGTGACCACCATCCGGTACCCGTCGCTCTGCGGAAGCGCCGCCGCGACGCGCGAGAGCAGCGTGTTCAAGAACAACTGGCGCCGCACGCTATTGAGTGCGGTCGGCGGAACACCGACGGGACGCTCGACGCTGCAGGTGAAGAGAAACCGCTCTTCGAGGCAGAGCGCAAGCCGCGTCAGGAAGGAAGCATCGATCCCATTGATCGGCACGATGCCGATCTGGCTCAGGTGTTGCACCAAGTCCCCTTCATGGACGTTCTTCATCCATTTGATGCCGGGCGTGCCGGAACCTCGTGCAGCGTTCGAACGGATGGTGCACGAACCAGGGTTCTATGATCGTCGGCATCGGAACGGACCTCGCCGAAGTTGCGCGGTACGACTTTGACGAAGCGAAACTCGCGTGGTTCGGACGCAAAGTTTACACCGAAGAAGAGATGCGCTACGCGCTGCGCATGCGGCTTTGGCAAGAACGCCTGGCTGGCTTTTACGCAGCAAAGGAGGCCACGCGAAAAGCATTTGGATTTGCGATCCCGTGGCGACTCGTCGGCGTCTCGCACGAAACGAGCGGTAGACCGTTCATCCGGTTCTACGAGCGCGCGCAGCTGCTACCGGAGCGTTTCGGACTCACGGCAGTCCACTTGACCATCACGCACACAAAGACGATGGCTTCTGCCGTCGTGGTGCTCGAAGCGGGCGCGCGCTGATGCGCCTCCTCACCGCAGCGCAGATGCGCGCAGCCGATGAACGTGCCGCGCAACGTGTCGGCGAGACGGAACTGATGGGACGCGCCGGCGAAGCGATCGCGGAGGGAATCCGGCGCTACGCCGACCGGCCGACGCGGATCGTCGCCTTTGCGGGTCCCGGAAATAATGGCGGCGACGCGTTCGCCGCCCTCGCGCTCCTCGAACCGACGATGCAACGTTTCGTCTATGCAGCGCCGACGACGAAGGTGACTGAGGCGCGGCGCGATGCCGAGGAGCGCGCGGCGAACTCGGGCGTCGTCACGCTTCCTCTTCCCGAGAGCCCCGCGGAACTGCGGCGCGCGGCGGACGGCGCGGATCTGTTGATCGACGGACTTCTCGGCACCGGAGCGCGCGCTGCACCGACGGCGCCACTCGCGGCTGCGATCGACGCGCTCAATGCGGCAGCTGCGCCCGTGCTCGCGATTGACGTCCCGAGCGGCCTCGATGCGACATCCGGCGCCGCAGCAGTGTCCAGTGTCCGCGCCTGGCTCACCGTAACGCTCGGCGCCGTGAAGATCGGTCTCGTGCTCGATCCTGCGCGCTCGTATGCGGGAACGATTTGCCTCGGCGATCTCGGAATGCTGGTGGCGGAAATCGACGGCGTCGAGGGAGAGCGTTACGCCGCTCTCGACGATACGGAATTCCTCGCGCTGTTGCCGCGACGCGGCGCAAGCGCCGATAAACGGAGTGCGGGTGCGCCGCTCATCGTCGCAGGTTCACCGCAATTCCCCGGCGCCGCCGTGCTCTGTGCGCTGGGCGCGGCGCGTTCAGGAGCGGGCTACGTGACGGTTGCGACGCCGGATTCCGTTGCGCCGGCGCTGCGTGGTCATCTCATCGAGCAGGTCGTTATGACCTTCGGCGAAGCGGACGCGGCCCACTCCGTTGACGAGCTCGTCGATTTGACCAATCACTGCTCCGCGGTTGGGATGGGTCCAGGACTCGGCTTGAGAGAGGTGACGGGAGAGGTCGTTCGCGGTTTCGTGCAACGCCTCGAACTGCCGTTCGTCGCCGATGCGAGTGCGCTATTTCACTTCGCCAAGCGACTCGACGTGCTGAGCGGCAAAGCGTGCGTGTTGACACCGCACGAAGGCGAGTTCGCACGCCTCTCCGGCAAGGGAACCGTCGCGCCCGGTACGCGGGTTGCGCGCCTTCGCGCGTTCGTTGCGCGGACCGGCATCGTCACGCTCCTCAAAGGGCGTTCCACCCTGATCGACGACGGTACCACCGTGCACGTCAATCTCACCGGAACGCCCGCGCTTGCGACCGCCGGGACGGGCGACGTCTTGACGGGCATCATCGCGACCTTACTGTCGCAGGGCCTTTCCCCGGTCGACGCTGCGCGCGCCGGTGCGTATTGGCATGGCCTTGCGGGAAGAGCTGCGGCGTTTCAACGCCCCGTCGGCGTGATCGCGCACGATGTCGCCGACGCGCTCGGCCGCGCCGTCCCACCACACCGGCCGCCCGAAAGGCTCCCCCTCCGCATCATCGCAACATAACGGCGTCATCGTAACATGAAAACGTAGCGCGGAAACCCGCCGCCTGTGTCATCCTGAGCGAAGCGAGTTGCGCCTCGCGCAACGAGCGGAGTCGAAGGACCAAGCGGCTTACCGCTGCTCGATTAACTTCAATAATGCCGCTTCATCGAGAATAGGAACGCCGAGCGACTGCGCTTTGGTGAGCTTCGTGCCGGCCTCCGTGCCGGCGACGACGTAATCGGTTTTCTTACTCACCGACGACGCGACTTTACCGCCGGCGGCGGTAATGCGCTCAGCGGCAGCCTCGCGTGTCATCGACGGCAACGTCCCTGTCAACACGAACGTCTTACCGGCCAAGGGCCCAACCGGAGCGCGTGCTCGTTTCGGCGCCGTCATGTCCACGCCGTGAGTGCGCAACCGTTCGATCTCGCGGCCATTTTGCGGCTGCGCAAAGAAGAACTGCACCGCCTCAGCGATGACCTCGCCGATCCCCTCGACC
>JAFAXE010000070.1 GCA_019241305.1 Vulcanimicrobiota bacterium | reverse complement strand
CACGCACTCGACTGCGCGCTCGGCGGAGGGCTCTACCGCTCCGGGTACGACACGGAGATCCGGAGTGCGTTCTCGCGCGCGCGGCGCTTCGTAACGCCCTACGCCGCTACCGGTCTCGATGAGTACTTCGCCGAGAGTTTGCGCGCGTTCGTCGAGGTCAACGATGACGATTCGCCGTGGCCGAACGCAACGAAGGAATCGCTGGCGACGGTCGATCCTCCGATGTACCGCTACCTCGAATCTCTCGTTGCCGGGTTCGGGGCCGTGCCGTGTCGGCTCTGAAGGAGCATCACTCGCGTCCGACCGTTCGCCACGTGTTCACGAGGACGAGCCGGTCGTGACGGATCGTGTAACGCTGATGTCGATAATGCGAAGGACAACACTGTGGATCGTTCACAGCGTAGTCAGGAAACTGCACGACGATCGAGCCGCCGGCGATGCGCACCCCGACGTGTCCGCCTGAGCTGACGTAGCCGACGTAGCGCGCGCCGGCATGCGGTGGCGCGGCGAAGAGAATCTGAGTAAAAACGCCACCGCTCCCGCCGCTATCGAGGGGAACGGCCAACACGTGCGTACCGTCGGACAACGTCCCGCGCTCGGCGTATGCTGCCGCCAAGTACCCGCCGTTCGTCCCTTCTCGGGCATGCGCGACCCGCACCCATGGCGACCATCGGTCACGTGCTCCGCGCGGAATGGAGGAGTCGATCTCGAGCTGCTTCGTGGCTTTCACGAGGGCCAAGATACCGGGCGCCGTGGGCGGCAGCGCAGCGGCTGCGGCGACTTGCGCAGATAGTGCGGCGAAAGCGAGGACGACCGTGCCGAGTGAACGCATGGAGTCTCGTTCGGGGCAAGCCCTCGCCCTTCCAGCGTTCACGTCGTGCCGCGCTCCGTTTGCTCGATCGCGCGGGCAACGTGCCGCCGCTCCGCGCCTACGGCCCAAACCAGCGACACGAGCAAAAAGTTAGCGACGAGTGAGCTGCCACCGTACGAGAAGAACGGCAACGTGATCCCAGTCAACGGGAACGCTCCCAAAACTCCCCCCACGATGATGCAGACTTGGAACGCGAGCGTTGCCGCGAGTCCGCAGAGCAGCAACTTCGCGTAGAGATCGGGCTGACGCTCGGCCGCGAGAAACGAACGACGCACGACGAGGGCGAACGCGGCTAAGAGCACGCACGCTCCAAGTGCGCCGAAGTCTTCCGCCCATGCCGCGAGGATGTAGTCCGTCGGGGCGTCGGGGATGTAACTGGGATGCCCGAGTCCATACCCCGCACCGAAGAGTCCGCCGCCGGCAAGCGCAAAAAGGCCCTGCAAGGTTTGATAGCCGTGTCCCAGGGGATCGGCAAAGGGATTGCGCCACACCGCAACGCGAGTCGCGACGTAGGGATAGTGATGCACCGCCCACAGCGCGACCGCAGCAAAGATCGCACCTCCAGCAACGATGAGATCGATTCGTCGCGTTGCGACATACAGCATCGCGGCGAACGTCCCAAGAAGCAACGCCGCCATTCCCAAATCGTGCTGCAAGACGAGGATCGCCGTCGAGGCTCCCCACCCCAAAAACAAGGGCCCGAGGTAGCGTGCGTTCGCCCGAAGCGACCAGGGCTTCGCAGCAGCTATAACGTCGCCGGTCTCGGCGAGATAGGCGGCCATGAAAAATACGATGAAGAGTTTGATCAGCTCTACCGGTTCGTACTGAACCGGACCAATTCGGATCCAGAGTTTTGCGCCGTTGACCTCCTGACCGAAGAGCGCGAGTAAGACAAACAGAACGATTGAGGCGAGTACCCAAATGTACTTGTACGTTGCATAGCGGCGAAAGCGGTCGAGCGTCTCACCCAGCGCGATGACCAGTGCGAGCGACAAGCCCAGCCACAAGACTTGGCGGTGGGCGAGGTCGACGGATAAGCGCGCGATCGTCACGAGACCCAAAGCCGACAACAAAACCGCAAGCGCCGGCAGCACGTTGTCGCGCCGCTCGCCGGCAGGCTGCCGCCAGACCCAGAACACCGACGCGCCGGCCAAGGCGATGAGCAGCCAGCGTGAGCCGAGGCTGCCCTTGGGCGCAAGCGAAAGCGTGAAAGCGGCGATCGCAATCGCCGCGAGCATTGGGCCGCAGCGCGACGCCGCCGAAATCCCTTTAGCGATGGTCGGTTGCGTACGTCTCCGTCGCGGTTGGATCGAACGTCGCGGCGCGGTACACGAAGAAACCAAGACAGATCGCGGCGCAGATCAGCATAACCATCGCGGCCACGTAGCGGAACGACAGCGCCGGGGCCGTCGCGCCCGACGGCGCAACGAGCGATGAGAACAGCAAATCGCGCCCCACGATAACGGTTGCGTTATCGAGATTGCCGCGCGTCCGTGAGAGGCCGAGGAGCCGAGCAACCACGTCTGAGGAAGAGCTCGCTTCCCCAAGGGCTTCGCCGATCTCATCGACGGAGATGCAACGGTGAATGCCATCGGTGCAGAGCAAGAGTTGATCGCCGGCCAGAAGTTCGACGTGGGCGATACTGGCCTCGAGTTTTGGCTGCGTGCCGAGACTGCGCCACAACAAGCTTCGTGCACGCGGGCGTGCCGGCAACGACGACTTGGCGCTCGCAACGGCGTCGGTGAACATTGCGTCGTCCACGGTCAGCATCTCGAGGCGACCGAAGCGCAAAAGATAGGCACGCGCGTCGCCCACGTGTCCAATGAACGCGTGGTGACCGACGATCAGCACCGCAGTCAAGGACGTTCCACCGGCGACGAAGTCTTCGTGACTCCCGCTGTGCGCATAAAGCCGCGCGTTGGCGTAGTCGAGCGCGGAAAGCAACAGCGCGCGCACCCCAGAAGGCGAAATCGAGCGGGAACCGAACGCGCCGAGCCGCTGTCGGCGTTTGACGTAGTCGCGCAGCGCGCCAAGGGCCATCGAAGCGGTCGGAACACCGCGACCGAGTGCACCGAAACCGTCGGCAACGCCAAAGAACGTTACGTTCGGCGCAACGCTTTCGCTGAGATGCGCGTCGTCATTCTGCCGCTGCCAAATGCCGAGTTCGGAGCCGACCGCTACGTCCATCGCCGTGCCCTACTGCAAGTTCTGGGGCGAGAATTGTCGGCGGACAGCGGAATTCCGCTCGTCCGCCGACTGTGGCGCGCCCACGTCGGCAGGCGACGCCAGCGGGCCAACCCCGCAAAACACGACGCGGGTGCTTCCCAGTTCCAGCTCGTCGCCGGCACGGAGCGGGACGGGCTCGTCGATGGGCCGCGCGTTGAGCCACGTGCCGTTGCGACTTTGCAGGTCCCGCACCGCGACCTCGCCATTCCACACGTCGATGCGAGCATGTAACCTGCTGACCTGTGGATCCGCAAGGACCACCGTCGCTTCCGGGGATCGGCCGATAAGGATCGGAACCGGAAGTCGCACCGTGCGCGTCCCGCGCAGCTCCTCAATCCTCAGTTCGACGGAAGCGAGCATCGCGAGCGTATCGTCCGCCTGTACCCGCCGTCGCGGTTGCGCGGCCACAACGTAGGCGAGCGTCGCAGCGACGACGACCAGGGACGCCCAGTGCGGTTCGAGCGCAATCACGGTCACGTTTCCGCCGCGATGCGAAAGATGGTGTCGCCGATCTGCAGGCGATCGCCCAGCAAAAGGTGGCCGCGGCGCGTCGGTTCACCGTTGTACAGGGTACCGTTCGTCGAATCGAGATCCTCAAACGCCACCGTCTCGCCGGTAACGTCGACGCGTGCATGGCGGCGGGATGCGCGCGAATCGGTGACGACGACATCGCAGCGCGGGTCGCGTCCGATGATGAGAGAATGCAGGACGGTATCACGACTTCGTAAGGGATACGCCGACGCATTCGCAACGCCACGCTCCACGCGAAGGCAGAGCTGTCCAGCGGTCACGTCGGCGACAACGGTGTCGATGACGATGCTGCCGTTCGGCAACCTCGGATCGGCGCGGATCTGCACCGTCGGTGCGGGCGCGGCACTGACGATTCGAGCGCACAGCGCTTGCGCCATCCGCGTCCACTGACGTTCCAGGAGTTCACGTTCCGTCTCGAGCGCCGCCGCGTCGTTCGCGCTCAGCCGGACGATGTACCCCGTCGCTCCCTCGTCGTCAAGCGAGGGCGGTGCATGTTCGATGGTGGCGATCAGTCGCCGTGCGATTTGTGCCGGCTCAAGTGCCCCCGGGAACGCACGGGCAAAAGTCCGTTCTACGACGTTCGCGCACCACGTCTCGATCGCGGCGACGAACCTCATGCGCCATTCCGGCGCCCAAGCAGCGCAATATAAAATCCGTCGCGTCCTTCGATCCCGGGAGGAACGAGCACATCGGAGGACGCGGTGAGAAACGGCGCATAGCGCGCCGGCGGCGGCTCGCGGCCGAACGAGGGATGGTCAGCGAGAAAGCCTTCAACGACGTTCTCGCACTCGCGTTCGTCGGTCGTGCACACGCTGTACACGACTCGGCCGCCCGGCTTCGTTGAATTCGCGGCCGCGCGCAACAAGGCGCTCTGCGTCGTCGATAGCCGCGCGCCGTCGACGGGCGCCTTACGCCAGCGCGCTTCCGGATAACGGCCGAGCGTCCCAAGGCCGCTACAGGGAGCGTCGAGCAGGACGCGATCGCTTCGGGTTTCCCGCGCGACTCGCGCGTCGCCCTCGATGATCGCGATGTTGCCGTGGCTCATGGCGGTAACACGTTGCTGCAAGAGGTGCGCGCGCCGCCCATCTGACTCGACGCAGGTAATGGCACCTGTACCCTGCAGCCGCGAGGCGATCTGTAGGGCTTTGTTTCCCCGTCCACTGCAAAGGTCAGCGATGTGTTCTCCAGGTTGCGGGTCGAGCAGGTCGACCGGCATGCAGGCCGCTTCGGCTTGCAGCACCCACCTCCCGTGCGGGTCATCGTGCAGTGCTTTCTGTGGGCGATCATCCGCCACCAGCGCATCGAAAGCGAACGGTGAACGGTGCGCGCTTACTCCGCGCACGCGCAACTCATCGACGATTTGCTCCACCGTCAGCGCGTTGCGATCGAAACGAATCCCGAGCTGTGGGGCTTTATCAACACCGCGCAGCACGTCGCTCGCACGTTCCGCGAAGCGTTCACGCCATTGCTGAACGATCCACGTCGGGACAGAGAACGATGTCCCAAGGTAGTCTTCTTCCGTGGCAAATGCTTCGCGCTCTGGCGGTGAAGGAGGCTCGGCACTGATCCGGCGCAAGATCGCATTGACCAGGCCAGCCGTCCCGCGGTGACCTACGCGCAGCGCCGCTCCGACCGTTTCCCCAACGGCCGCGTGATCGCTCACGCCATCCATGTAGAGAAGCTGGTACGCGCCCATCCGCAATGCTTCAGCGATCGCTAGTGGGAGCGGGGCAGTGCGCTTCTCGAGATACCGGTGCAACGCCCAGTCCAGCGCGCGCCGCATCTTGATCGTCCCATACGCCAGTTCGGTGACGAACGCGACGTGGCGCGCGGACAGCTGAGCACGGCGCAAACGGTACGCGAGCGCCTCTTGCGCTCCACGCCGCGCAGGACCAAAGACGTCGCGCAGGACCGCCAACACGACGTCGCGTGAACCGGCCTGTGGAGCCTTCATCCGATGCGCACGGCGCGAAGAAAGGCAGCACCGCTCATCGCCGAGCGATTCGGCGGTACCACGGTCTCGAGAACGACGCCGCTACCGTCGCCCGCGACGACCGTCGCAGGGCCGTTCAATTCAGCGGGCGACGCAACGTGCGCTGAGACGATCTTGAGCGCTTGTGAGCCGATGACGGCACGCGCCAGCGGCACAGGAGCGAGTGAACGCACGTGGTTGACGATGCGCAGCGCGGCCCAATCCCAGTCGACGAAGAGGTCGGCCTTCTCGAGCGGACGCGTCGCTGTCGCCGCGATTTCCTCCGTCGAACATCCCATTGCCGCTTGCGCAGTACGCACCACCCTGCCCTCTACGGCGGCTTCGGTAGCGCGCAACAACAGCGTCGCGGCGACGGCCGCGCAGCGATCGTGGAGTTCGCCATAGGTCTCGTGCTCTGCAATCGTCATCCGCTCTTGCAGCACGATGTCGCCCGTGTCCATCCCAGCATCCATGGCGATCACCGTTACGCCGGTCTCCGCGCGGCCGTCGCGCAGCACGGCGCGCAGCGGCGTTGCGCCACGATATAACGGAAGAAGGCTGGGATGGACGTTCAGCGCGAGCCAGCGCGGAATCTCAAGCGCCGCCGTGGATACGATTTTACCGTACGAGATGACCGCAAAAAGATCCGGCTCCCGCTCGCGCAGTACGGCCAGCGCATCGCGCAGTCGTAGCGGTTCGATCGAGGGCAGTCCGAGATTCCCGGCCAGCCGCTTCACGGGCGTTGGTTGAAGGCGCTGACCGCGCCCGCTCGGAGCATCGGGTTGCGTTACGACCAGCGTGACGTCCGCGGCGGCCGCCAGCGCTTGAAGCGACGGAAGAGCGAAGTCGCTCGTTCCGAAAAAGACCGTGCGAGGCTTACGAAATGGCCGCCTCCTGCTTGGGTTCAGGCAAGGCGACCTCTTCGGCTTCCGGCTCTTCCTTCTTCGGCACACGCACGTTTTGCGCTTTGTCGACGTAGAGCACACCGTCGAGGTGGTCCATTTCGTGCTGCAAGCACCGAGCGAAGAGGCCCGTTCCGTCCAATGTGATCTTGCGGCCTCGCCGATCGAGCCCAACGCACACGATCCGCTCGTACCGTTTGAGATCGCCGATGAAACCAGGGACGGACAAGCACCCTTCGGTGGACTCGACCTCTCCCTCCGTGATCGTAAAGCGCGGATTGATGACCACGTACGGGCCGTGCTCATCGTCCTGTAAATCGACGACGAAGAGGCGCTTGGAAACGTCGATCTGGGGAGCGGCGAGGCCGATTCCGGGAGCATCGTACATTGTCTCGAACATGTCGTCGATCAGTTGCTGGAAGAGAGGATCGGCAATCTCCGGCGGTTTGACGCGCTTGGCGACTTTGCGGAGCGTGGGATGCTCGTCGGTCAGGATCGTCCGAATGTAGGCCATCGCTTCTTCATTCTACGAGGGGCGTCAAACCGAAAACGGTGGCTCCTTTCCTGCGGAAACATTTGCTTTCTGGCCTACGGTCACGATGCTGCTTGCGGCATGCGGCGCCGGGATCGGCGTGTGGGCCCTGGCGCTGGGCACGGTCTCTCTTGCCGGTCGTCCTTTCGTGCTCGACGATCCGGCAGGGATGCCGTACGCGATCGTCGCGGGGACAGCGTACCTGATCGTCGCCGTCATCGTGCTGACGCGCTGGCCGAAGGTCGCGGGCGCACCCCTTTCGAGCCTCGGTCTACGTGCGCCACGCGGCCGTGAAGCAGCGGTCATCGGAATCTGTGTCGCGGTTGTCTGCGTGCTCCGTCTGCTGACGTTTGCCTATCTCGCGGCAATCGGCCAATCGAGTCACGTGCAAACCGGGATCGGGAACTTTCATCCGAGCAGCCCGGGAGGCGCTGTGCTCGCGATCCTCGTTGGCGCGACGGTAGCACCGTTTTCCGAAGAGCTCGTGTTTCGGGGGACGATCTATCGCGCCATCGATCAACGGATGCCGGACACGCGCGCCTGCATCGCCAGCGGTCTCATCTTTGCCGCCGCGCGCCTCGACGTCGTCCTCGCACCGTTTTTCGTCGCCTACGGCACGGTGCTCGCGCTGGTCTACCGCCGCACCGGCAACCTGTTCGTTCCGATTGCGATTCGAACGATCTTTGACGGCGGCTCGTATGCGCTGCTCGTGTGGCTCGCGAGCGCCCGGTAGGCGGTAGCTACAGAATGTAGTTCGTCAGGTTCGCGTCTTTGACGATATCAGCGAGCCGATCCCGGACGTAGTGGGCATCGATCCGCACTGACCCGCGCTCCTCGGGTGCACCGAACGAAACGTCTTCGAGCAACCGCTCCAAGACGGTATGCAACCTTCGTGCACCGATGTTCTCCGATTGCTCGTTCACACGCGTTGCAACCGTCGCAATCTCTTCGATGCCGTCCCCGGTAAACTCCAGCTCGACGCCGTCCACGGCCAAGAGTTGCCGATATTGCTCGACGAGCGCGTTTTTCGGTTGCGTGAGAATCGTCTCGAAGTCCTTGGCCGTCAGCGAATCGAGTTCCACCCGGATCGGGAACCGTCCCTGAAGCTCTGGGATCAAATCGGACGGCTTGCTCATGTGAAACGCGCCGGCAGCGATGAAAAGCACGTGGTCGGTTTTGAGCACACCATGTTTGGTTTGCACGGTGCTCCCTTCGACAATCGGAAGGATGTCACGCTGCACGCCTTCGCGCGACACGTCGGGTCCGCGGCTTCCCTCGCGGCCGGCGACCTTGTCGAGTTCGTCGATGAAAATGATCCCGTTTTCGCCAGCGCGCCGAAGCGCTTCACGTTTGACCGCGTCCATGTCGATGAGCTTCAACTCTTCTTCCGCGGCAAACATGCGTCGCGCGTCGGCCACCGTCACCCGCTTACGCGTCTTCTTTTTCGGTAAAAAGTTCCCGAGCATCTCGCCGACGTCCGTGCCGCCCATCGCGGGGTCTCCACCGATGACTCCGATCGGAAGGCTGGGCGTCTCTTCGACCTCGATTTCGATGAGCCTCACGTCATAGAAACCGCGTACGACGTCGTTGCGGGCCGTTTCGCGGATCGTCGCAGCGTTGGGCGGCGGGGCGGCAGCCGGAGTCGCTGTCTGCTGCGCGTTCTGCGTCCCCAAACCGCTCCCAAAGATGGACCCGAGCGTCGCCGCGAAAGGATTACTGGACGTCTGCGCCTGCGGGGCACGCGTTTCCGGAAAGAGGACGTCGACGACGCGCTCCACCGCCGCACGCTCCGCTGCCTCTTTGACGTCGCTGCGGCGCTCGTCTTGCACCATGCGAATCGCCGCCTCTGCGAGATCGCGTACCATCGATTCGACGTCGCGACCGACGTAGCCGACCTCGGTGTACTTCGTCGCCTCGACTTTGACGAACGGCGCCCCAGCGAGGGCGGCGAGACGGCGCGCGATTTCGGTTTTGCCGACGCCCGTAGGGCCGATCATCAGAATGTTCTTCGGGATGATTTCACCACGCATTTCGCCGGAGATGCGCTCGCGACGATGGCGATTGCGCATCGCGATGGCGACGGCCCGCTTGGCGTTCCCTTGGCCGACGATGTACTTGTCCAGTGCTGCGACGATCGCGCGGGGCGTGAGGGATGGCTCGGTCAGGTTCATTCGAGGAAAAGCGTCAGACAGATTCCACGACGATGTCGTCGTTCGTGTAGATGCAAATGCGCGCCGCGATGCGCAACGCCTCCCGCGCGATCTCCTCGGCCGAAAGCGACGTGTGGGCGACGAGCGCTTCAGCGGCAGCCTGAGCGTACGGCCCACCGCTTCCAATTGCGGCGACACCTTCGTCGGGCTCGATCACGTCGCCATTGCCGCTGACGACGAAGAGGTGATCCGCATTCCCCACCAAGAGCAGCGCCTCGAGCCGGCGCAGCGCACGATCCTGACGCCAGTCCTTGGCCAGCTCAACTGCGGCGCGGACGATGTCCTTGTACTCGCTAAACTTGCCTTCGAACTTCTCGAGCAGCGTGATGCCGTCGGCGGCGCCGCCGGCGAAACCGGCGATCACCGTTCCGCCTGCGATCCGGCGCACTTTGCGCGCGCCATGCTTCATCACGGTCTTATCGAACGTCACCTGACCGTCGCCCGCCACGGCCAAGCGGTGGTCGCGGCGCACCGCGACGATGGTCGTCGAGTGAATCTCGAATCTCATCGAACGAGGGCTACCGCGCGATCGTCGTGGAGTTTCTCGATCCATCGGTCGAGGTGATGCAGGGCGCGCGCTGCCATGGCGGCGCGTCGTTCCCGCCGCGCGCGCGGGGCGGGTTCGGCGAGCGGCGAAAAATGTGTCCACGTGACGTTGGAGGGCTGGAAATCCGGTGTCGCGGTGTTTTGGAGATGCGCGACGACAGCGGCGAGCGCCGTGTCGCCCGGCACCGGAACTTCGACGAGGTCAGTCAGGCGTCGCGCCGCGGCGATTCCGGCGATGGCGCCGCAAGCCGCCGCCTCGACATAACCCTCTGCTCCGGTAATCTGCCCAGCGAACCAGAGCTGCGGCGCGCCTCGTAGCCGCAAATCCGGTAACAGTAAACGCGGCGCATCCAAAAAGGCGTTGCGATGCATGACGCCGAGCCGCAGCCATTCCGCATCGGCGAACCCCGGAAGTTTACCAAAGGCCTCGCGCTGTGCGGGCCACGTGAGCCGCGTCTGAAAACCAACCAGATTGTAGGCCGTGGCGGCCGCGTTCTCTTTGCGCAACTGCACCACCGCGTAGGGCGATGCGCCGGTTTGCGGGTGCCGCAGTCCAACGGGTTTCATCGGGCCGAAACGCAAGGCGTCCTCACCGCGCGCGGCGAGTTCTTCGATCGGGAGACAGCCTTCGAAGTACGGGAGGTTGCCCCCGGAGCCTTGTGCTTCAAATGCCTTGGCTTCGTGCTTCGGCAATTCACGCAGGTCACGCACGAAGCGAACGTATTGCTCGCGATCGAGCGGAACGTTGAGGTAGTCATCGCCGGCGCCCTTATCGTAGCGCGACTTCGCATACATCTTCGAGACGTCGAGCGACTCCGCGGAGACGATCGGCGAAGCGGCGTCATAATAGTGGAGCCGTGTGCGCGTCGCTTGTGGGACCGTTGCGCGCAGCACCGCATCGAGCGCCGACTCGAGAGCCTTCGAAGGGAGCGGCCCGCACGCGACGATGGTTGGCTCCTCCAAATCCAGCGACGTGACTTCCTGGCGGACGACGTGAATGCGAGGATGCTCGTACAGCCGGCGCTCGACGAGGTTCGCAAAAGCCACTCGGTCGACGGCGAGTGCGCCGCCGGCCGGCACAGCGGATTCCCGTGCGGAGGACACGATCAGCGAGCCGAGTCGCGCGAGCTCCTCCTTCAGAAGTCCTACGGCGTTTTCCAGTGCGCTTCCGCGCAACGAGTTGCTGCAGACCAGTTCTGCAAGATGATCGGTCGCATGTGCCGGAGAGCGACGGTGCGGCCGCATCTCGTAGAGCACGACGCTCACGCCATGCTCCGCTGCTTGCCATGCCGCTTCGCATCCCGCGAGTCCACCGCCGACGATGCGCAAGCGCGCGGTCATACGCCGATAGGTTCGCGCTCCGGCTGTGCTTCACCGGCATCGTGCGCGGGGAGACCGCTCGTGTCGTGCTCTCGGTCCGCGGCGCATTCGAGCACGACGGTGCCGCGTTTCGACTTCGCCACGACGTACGAGCCGCAAACGGGACAACGTTCGGGTACGAGGCGGTCCCAAGAGACGAAGTCACACGCGGGGTAGTTGGCGCATCCGTAAAACGTGCGCCCGCGACGCGAACGCCGCTCGACGATCTTTCCGCCGTCCTTGGGACACAACGCTCCCGTCTCTTTGAGGATCGGCTTCGTGGTCTTGCACTCGGGGTAGCCCGTGCATGAAATGAAGCGCCCAAAACGGCCGGTCTTGATCACCATCGGCCGTCCACACTTCTCACAGCGTTCGTCCGTTGGCTCGTCACGGAGTTCCAGCCGCGGCAGCTGCCGCTCTGCCTCTTCGAGTTCGTGGCTAAAGGGACCGTAAAACTTTCTGAGCACGTCGACCCAGTCTATCTTACGCTCCTCGACTTGGTCCAACTCGCTTTCCATCGCGGCCGTGTACTTCAGGTCCATGATGTCACGGAAATGAGCGGCTAACAAATCGTTCACCGCTGCGCCGATGGGCGTCGGATAGAACCGCCGCTCGCTCTGACGGACGTAGCCGCGCGTCTGAATCGTCTCGACGATCGTGCTATACGTCGAGGGACGGCCGATGCCGTTTTCTTCCAGCGCCTTTACGAGCGTTGCCTCGGTGTAGCGCGGCGGCGGCTCGGTAAAGTGCTGGCGCTTTTCGATGCTGCGGCGCTGGAGCGCTTCGCCTTCCTGTAGCACGGGGAGCACGACGCGCGCCGCAGCCTTTCCGTTCTTGGATGCGGCCGCAGAGGCAGCGTCGTCGTCGCGTCCTTCTTCGTAGACGGCGGTAAAGCCGGGAAACTTCATCACCGTCCCGATGGAACGAAGCCCATATGCGTGCGTCTGCGAAGGCGCGGTCTGGCCGTCGCTGTACGCGCGCGCCGCGATCTCGACCGTCGTTTGATCGAAGAGCGCGGGCGCCATTTGCGAGGCCATGAAGCGTTCCCAAATCAGCCGATAGAGTCGCAGCTCGTCGCGTTTTAACACCCCCGCGACCTGATCCGGTGTGCGCGTCACGACGGTCGGACGAATCGCTTCGTGCGCGTCCTGAACGCCTTCGCGTTGACGCACGGGCCTGGGAGCACCGACGTAGGCACCCCCAAACGCCTCGGTAATGTAGGCGCGAGCGTTCTCCCGTGCACCTTCAGAGATGCGTGTCGAGTCCGTCCGCATGTAGGTAATGAGTCCCTGCGTGCCTTCCGCCCCAAGGTCGACGCCCTCATATAACGCTTGTGCTAGCTGCATGGTGCGGCGGACGCGCAGCTTCAGCTTGCGTGAGGCTTCCTGTTGCAGCGTCGACGTGGTAAAGGGCGGAGACGGATTGCGCCGCGTCTCTCTTTGCTTGACGGACGTAATCGAAAAAGCGGCGCGCTCGAGCTCCTCGACGATTCCGGCAGCATGCTCACCGGTCGTGATTTCGGCTTTCTCGCCGTCGACCGTCGTGAGTTCGGCAGGGAAGACGAGTGGGCTGCGTGTCGACGCGAGCTGGGCGGTGATGGTCCAGTATTCGCGCGCAACGAACGCGTCGATCTCGCGCTCGCGGTCGACGATGAGCTTGACGGCAACGGACTGCACGCGCCCCGCCGATAGTCCTCCGCGCACTTTGGCCCAAAGGAGCGGTGAAATCTTGTAGCCCACAAGGCGGTCCAAGATGCGGCGCGCCTGTTGGGCGTTCACACGATCCATGTCGATGGTATGAGGATGCCGAAGGGCGTCGAGCGCAGCCTCTTTGGTGATTTCGTGCAACTCGATGCGCTTCGGATCGTTCAAGTTGAGCAGTTCGGAGAGATGCCACGCGATCGCTTCGCCCTCGCGATCGGGGTCGGTCGCGAGGTAGATATCGGAGGCGGCTTTACTCGCGTTGCGGAGCTCCTTGATCGTCTCCGCCTTACCTTTGATCGTGAGGTAGCGAGGCTTGAACCCATGCTCGATATCGACGCCGAGCGTGCTCTTCGGGAGATCGCGAACGTGTCCGACGGATGCCTTCACCGCGTAGCGCGGTGGCAAGAACTTCTTGATGGTGCGCGCCTTCGTCGGTGACTCGACGATGATCAGCGGCTTCTTCAAACGTTATGGTCTCCCGGCTCGGGCCGGTCCAGCCGGCGCCGAAGCGCCCTAAGTATACCCTCGCCGTCAAGCGGCGTGCAAAGTCGTGCCGCCATCGCATTGAACAATAGCGCTGTGGCGGGCGTTGGGTTGCATATTTCCTGCAAGCGTTGTAGGATGCAACAAAAGACGTTGACGGCAACGTCGACGGCTGCATGCAGTGTACCGTTCGTCCGTAAACCGGACGAGGAGGAGTGAATGGACTCAGGTTTGGTTGACGACATGGACATGGGTAACGGCGAAGGCTCTTCCGGCAACGGCCGGCGGAAGGGCGGTCGCAGAAAGGGTGGTCGCAAGAAGGCCACCGGCGGTGCGAAGAAAGCGACGGGTCGTCGAAAGGGCGGCCGCAAGAAGGGTACCGGCGGACGCAAGAAAGCGACAACCGGTAACGGTCGCAGGAAGGGCGCGCGCAAGAAAGCTGGACGCAAGAAAGGCACCGGCGGACGCAAGAAAGGCACCGGCGGACGCAAGAAGGGCGGACGCAAGAAAGGTACCGGCGGACGCAAGAAAGGCACCGGCGGACGCAAGAAGGGCGGACGAAAGAAAGGTACCGGCGGACGCAAGAAAGGCACCGGCGGACGCAAGAAGGGCGGACGCAAGAAAGGTACCGGCGGGCGCAAGAAAGGTACCGGCGGACGCAAGAAAGGTACCGGCGGACGCAAGAAGGGCGGACGCAGAAAGAAGTCGTCGTAGTCCGCAAACTAGAGAAAGCAAGGGCGATCGTAAACGATCGCCCTTCTTTTTCTTGTGATCCACGCGAGCGCTATCGCGCGGCGACAGGCGGCCCCGCGGCGAGATCCGGCGCTTTTCCGCCGTGCTCTTCGACCCAGTGACACGCCGCGAAGTGTCCGGGCGCATACTCGGTGAACGGCGGAACTTCTACTTTGCAGCGGTCGAATGCAACCGGACAGCGCGTGTGAAAGCGGCATCCGGAGGGTGGTGCAACGGGTGAGGGGATATCGCCCGTGAGAATGATTCGCTTCCGGCGGGCCTCGACGTCCGGATCGGGGATCGGGATAGCGGAGAGCAAGGCCTGCGTATAGGGGTGCAGTGGCCGTTGATAGAGATCATCGCGGTCGGCGAGTTCGATGATCTTGCCGACGTACATCACGGCAACGCGCGTCGAGATGTGGCGGACGACCGACAGGTCATGCGCAATAAAAAGAAAGGTTAGTCCGAACTGCTCTTGCAGGTCTTGGAGCAGATTAATGACCTGGGCCTGAATCGAGACGTCGAGCGCGGAAACCGGCTCGTCCGCGACGATGAACTTGGGATTCACCGCGAGCGCGCGGGCGATCCCAATGCGTTGGCGCTGTCCACCGGAAAACTCATGCGGATAGCGGTTGGCATGATAGGGTTGCAGCCCGACGAGCCGCAGAAGCTCTCGCACGCGCTCATCCGCCGCCTTGCCACGGGCGATGCCATGGATCGCCAGCGGCTCGCCGATGATTGCGCCGACCGTCATGCGCGGATTGAGCGAGGCATACGGATCCTGGAAGATGACCTGCATCTCTTTGCGGATCCGGCGCACTTCTTCACGGGAAAGTTCGTGAACGTTGCGCCCTTCGAAAATGACTTCACCCTTGGTGATGGGCAGCAGGCGAAGGACGACGCGTCCGGCCGTCGTCTTACCGGAGCCCGACTCCCCAACGAGTCCGAGCGTCTCACCGCGGTGGATCGTAAAATCGATGCCATCAACTGCGCGCACGTCACCGACGTGTCGCGACAGAATTCCGGCGTGGATCGGAAAGTATTTGTACAGGTCCTTGACGACCAGCAGCGCCACGCCGTCCGCACTGCCGTTGGTCACGCGCTCGTGCCTACCGCTCTCGCATCGACGCTGCTCGCCGGGACGCGCGCGACCGTGGGCGTTTCGAGCGTCCGTTCTGCCTCAGTACGTTCGTCGTACAAGAAACAGCGTGCCACGTGACCGTCGCCGAAGTCGTACAGCGGGACCGGCTCATCGCAGATCGGCATCCGATAGCGGCAGCGGGGAGCGAAGGCGCAACCCGTTGGGATGCGGAGCAAGTTGGGCGGTTGTCCCTCGATCGGGACGAGACGCGAACGGTCCGTTTCATCGAGCCGCGGCAACGACGCCAGAAGTCCCATCGTGTACGGGTGACGCGGCGTGTCGAAGATTTGTTGCGCCGTGCCATACTCGACCATGTTGCCCGCGTACATCACCAGCACGTTTTTGCACGTCTCCGCGACAACCCCAAGGTCGTGCGTGATGAGAACGATCGCCGAACCGAGCCGGCTTTGCATCTCGTTCATCAGTTCCAAAATCTGAGCCTGAATCGTGACGTCCAGGGCGGTCGTCGGCTCGTCCGCAATCAGCACGTCAGGATCGCAAGACAGCGCCATCGCAATCATGACACGCTGCCGCATACCGCCGGAGAACTGATGGGGGTAGTTGTTCACGCGGTCTTCCGCGGACGGAATCCGGACCAGCCGAAGCATGTCGATCGCCTTGACTAAGGCCTCCCGCTTGCTGAGTTTCTTGTGCAGCTGGAGCGCTTCAGCGATTTGGTTGCCGACCGTCAAGACGGGATTGAGCGACGTCATCGGGTCCTGAAAGATCATCGCGATATCGTTGCCGCGAATCTTTCGCATCTCCGGTTCGCTCTTCGTGAGCAAGTTCTCACCGCGCAGAACGATCGATCCGCCTTCGATTCGGCCCGGCGGCATGGGAATGAGACGCATCACGGTGAGTGCCGTCACCGACTTGCCGGAACCGGATTCGCCCACGATTCCAAGCGTCGAGCCGGCTTCGACCGAGAACGATAGGCCGTTGACGGCGTTGACGGTTCCGTCGTCGCTTTTGAAGGTTACTTTGAGGTCTTTGACCTCGAGAAGCGCCACTAAATCCCGCTAAGCGAAACGAGAAATCCGAAGAAGGCGAAAGTGATGGCCACCCACGAGGTCGTCCGCGCGAGCTGTTGATCGAACCCCAAACGCGGACGGTACGCGGACTCGACGCGGCCGCCGATCGTCCCGCTGAGGCCCTCCTGTTTCGTGGTTTGAAAAGCCAGAAGCACGACCAGGGCAACCGCCAGGAACACGAAGATGCCGGCCAACGTGTGCGTGAGCCAAGGCGCGTGCTGTGCGAGCGGCGTCTGCGACATCACCGAGACCGGTGGCGCGGAATAGTTCACCTGCGGCAGCGGCGGCGGCGTCATGTTGATTGCCGTGGGCGTTTTGACGGCAGCGGCGGGCCCCGCCGCTGCGAGCAGGATGGGAACAGCGATGAACGGCGCGCTCATAAACGGCTAACGCAAGGCTCCTAGGCGAGAGTTACCGCGGCGGCGCGGATTCGGGCGGCGAGGTTCTCGGCCGTCAAGCCGAAGCCTGCCCGCTGCTGCGGTTGCTTGCCGTGTTGGACGAGGACATTTGGCACGCCGACGCGCTCCACCGGCACACCAAGCTCGTGGTCCGAGCAAAATTCCACCACCGCGGAGCCGAAACCGCCGCCGAGCGAGTGCTCTTCAAGAGTGATAAACCGCCGGTGCGACCGCGACAATTCCAGCAGTAGCCCTTCATCGAGGGGGCGGACGAAGCGCATGTTGACGACGGTCGGAGTCAGCCCTTCGAGCCGCAGCAGATCGTGCGCGTCCAGCGCAACGTCACACGTATTCCCCAGTGCCAGCAGCGCCACGCCGGAGCCGTCGCGCAAGCGCTCCGCTCGCCCGTGGACGATGGGTGCGGGCGGCTCCAAATGGTTTCCCTGTGAATTTCCGCGGGGATAGCGGAGTGCGCAAGGGCCCTCGAGCGTCAAGGCATGGCGCAGCATGGGAAGCACTTCATCTTCGATGCGCGGCGCCATGATGGTCATGTACGGAAGCGTTCGCAGATACGCGATGTCGTACAGGCCCATGTGCGTCGGCCCATCATCGCCGGCGACGCCCGCGCGATCCATGGCAAAGACGACGGGGAGCTGCTGGATGACGACGTCGTGCACGACCTGGTCGTACGCGCGTTGCAAGAACGTCGAATAGATGGCGCACACCGGCCGCAAGCCCGCGGTTGCCGCCCCCGCTGCGAAGCAGACGGCGTGCGCTTCGGCAATACCGACGTCGAAGTACCGTTCTTGATGCTTTTTGGCGAACTTCGAAAGTTTTGTGCCATCCGGCATCGCAGCGGTGATACCGATGACCCGCGAATCTTGGTCGGCGAGCACAGTGAGCGCATCGGCGAAAGCTTCTGAAAACGTCGCGCGGGCCGTCGACTTGAATTCGATCTTGCCGTTCTCGAGGTCGAACGGACCGACGCCGTGGAACGTCCGCGCGTCGAGCTCCGCGGCCTCGAAGCCCTTGCCCTTGACGGTGTGCACGTGCACGAGCACTGGGCCGGCAATCCTCCGCGCGTTCGCGATGACGTCGACCAAGGCATCGTAATCGTGCCCGTCAATCGGTCCGATATAGTGAAAGCCGAGCTCTTCGAAAATGACCGCGGCTTTCGGCTCGCTCGAGACGAATCGAAGCGCCGCTTCTTCCGCGGTCGAGAGCGCTTTGCGCGCGGTCTCACCGAATGGTACATGCTCAAGAAAATCTTTCGCCTTTTCCCGCGCCGCCTGATAGAGCGGCTTGGCCCGCAACGTTCCGAGATAGCGGTCGATTGCACCGACGTTGGGCGCAATCGACATCTCGTTGTCGTTCAACACGACGATGAAGTTGCTCTTCATCTGTCCGGCGTTGTTGAGCGCTTCATACGCCAGTCCGCCGGTGAGTGCGCCGTCACCTAGCACCGCAACGATCGTTTCGTCGCGACCTGCTAAATCGCGGGCCTTCGCCATCCCGAGAGCCGCCGCAACGGACGTAGAGGCGTGACCTGCGCCAAAGACGTCGTACGTGGACTCGCTGCGCATGGCGAACCCCGAGATCCCGCCACCCTGCCGCAACGTTCCGAAGCGTTGTCGCCGTCCCGTGATAATCTTGTGTACGTAGGCCTGGTGGCTCACGTCCCACACAATCTTGTCCTTCGGCATCTCCAGCACGCGATGGAGCGCGAGCGTCAGCTCAACGACGCCCAAATTCGGGGCGAGATGTCCGCCGTTCTTTGCGCACGTTGCGACGAGCAAATCGCGGATCTCGCGCGCCAGCACGTCGATCTCCGCCCGCGTCAGCCTCCGCAAATCGCGCGGACTGTCGACTCGCTCGATCACCATCGGCCTCCGCCTTCGCCGCGGCGTCAGTTCATCATCCCTGAACCGCGAACCCATGAGCAATTCACCTCTCTCCGCGAGCGCGCCCTCATGCGCAGTTCTTCACTGCGGGTCGCCGCCGAACGACGTGATGTCCTTAGAAGCTCGCCGGAGCGAACGGTTCTGAGGCGCAATGTCGGCGCTCTGCGAGCTGGCGCGCCAGCAAGGAGGCGTTCGCTCGAGGCAGTAGCTGACGGCGTGGAGGAGCGG
>JAFAXE010000147.1 GCA_019241305.1 Vulcanimicrobiota bacterium | reverse complement strand
ATCGGATCACTGCGACGCTCTCCGACACCGAAGGCCGGTTGCTGTGGCGGCGCATCGAGGACGCGCACGAGCGGACGATCGAGGCGCTTTTCGATAAGTTAGGACGCGTTCTGCGGCGTTAGCCGAGCGACGCCAAATATCGAATTTCCGACGCCTTGACGTCGTCGCGGAAAGCGTGATCGACATGCTCGAATGGCGCGATTCCGCTACCCCTTGCAAGCGCTTCTGAATGCCCTTCGAGCATACGAGCGGCGAGCGCAAGTCGAAGCGGCGGCGACGTTGGCCGAAGTCCAACGCGTACACGCTGCAATCGACGGCGCCGTCCAGGGCGCTGAAGCGGCCCTCCGCGGCAGCGGAGGACGAGACGATCCGCCGCCGCTGTCGCTGACCGCGACGCTCTTGCTCTTCGAGGCGTCGGTGGGGGCGCGACGGCATCAGCTCAAGTCTATCGCTGCCGCCGCGGGGCACGCCGGTCGTGTCTTCGGTGAAAGCCGCCGGCGACGGGAAGCCGTCGAGCGGCACCGGGACCGCTCCCGGGCGCGGTTCGAAGCTGCGTTGCAGCGTCGGGACGAACGGGACCTGGAAGAACTGAACCGGACGACCGGTTCGGAGTTTTGACGGTCGCCTGCCAGGGCATCATTTCAAGGAGCGACCACCCCCGGTCGCGAGTGCATCAGGAGGTGATGCAGTGAAGGCTTGGGCGCCGTTCGCGACAGGCGTTTTCCTGGCGTTTTTCTCTATGGCCGCATCCGCGAGCGCGACGATGCCGAGCGCGTCCGCCCGCTCCAGCGTCCCCGCCGATTGGCCCGGAGCCGCGAATCTCGTGGCCGAACGGGTGCAGGCCAAGCTCGAACGGCTCATGCTCTTCACGCCCGACCGCAAGCTCGACGTGATCGACGGGGTAGCACGCAGTCTCCAGCGGCAATTCGGTGGACACGTGCACGAGTATGTTACCTTCTTGCACGCGCGGCTCCGCGACTTTCAGGCGATCGTCGCGCATTATGATATGCGGCCCAACGACCTTTCGACCGCCCGCGCTTTTGCAATCGTCGCCGGTTACAAAGCATACAACGGCGATCATCTCACCGATTCCACGAGCGGCAGCATTTTCCGCACGATGCTGGCACTGCAAACCGCTGCGCCACAATGGTACGAACCGTGGAGCGACGCGCGTAAACAAAGCTTATATGTGACCTGGGCACTCCAAGGCTCGGTGTTGAACTGGCTCGATGACGAGGCTCGCAAAGATGGCGACGCAACACAGCAAGCGGCGGTGCGGACGCAGGCGCGCTCATTCTTGCAGCGGCAGTTGGGGCGCAATCCAGACACGGTAAAGCTGGACCGCTTCGCATGCGTGCTCTACCGCGACGAAGACTGTCCGAGTCTCATTCGCCACCTGCGCGCCGAATTCCAAGTCGCATTACGGTAACTCAATCGCTGTCACGAACGAGCGAAAGGCTCGGTCGCAGCGCGCTCGGTCACCGGTAGCCAGCAAATCGAGTAACAGTCCGCGCGTCACCGCTACGAGGATCGTCGCGAGATTCGCTGCGCGGTCGTTTTCGACACCACCGGTAACGAGCAGTTTATGGAAGAACTCGATCCAGTCATCGGCGGCGCCTTTGAGGAACGCGCCATAACGCCGGCGATGTTGGATACCGACGCCATACGTCTCGAAGAAGAGCCGGAAGAAGCGATCGTTGCGCGGAGCGGAAAGCCAGCGCCAGGCGCCGAGGAGGAGCGTTCCGACATCGTACTCCGCGCTCCGGCGCAGCCAGCTCTCGAGAAGCCCGCGTTGCCGTTTGCGGGCCTCTTCGATGATTGCCAGCACGAGGGCGTCCTTCGAGCCGAAGTGATAGAGCAAGGCTCGCGGGCTCAGGCCGACGGCGCGTCCTAACGGGCGCAGACTCAAGTCGCTGATCCCGTCGCTAAGAACGTGGTCGACGATGCCAGCGAGCAGCATCTGCGTTCCTTGTGCGTCGCGGTGGCGCGGCATAGGGTCCAGATTCGCCGCGGAGGGCTTCGCCGCTACGAACGTGGCCGCGGCAGCCGTTTACGTGATTAGACGGCCTTCGTCGACTGAGGGCTTCCAAACGCCTTTCGCGCGAGCTTCATCGCTTCGGCTAAGGTCGGCGCAGTCACGGCCGATTTCGGCTCCCCCTGGACGTACGCTTTCCACGGCCCATCGGAGCGCCCATCCGTAAAGACTTTTTCGTAGACGATCACAGACGAAACTGATGCGCCTTCGATGTCAATTCGTCGAGCGTCCCGACCATGCTATGCGTCCGTCCAGACTCACGCGAAGCGCGGCTTCGAGAGTATCGAAGAGAGGAAGAAAGCCGTACGACTGAGCGAGGCTCGGTCCCGGCAGCGCGGCCTCATGAAATGGAGCGACGACGCGTAAGCGTTTGCCGCACAATCGAAACATACGCGCTAGAACATCGAGTCCGGAACGATCGATACTGCGACACCGCGACAGCTCGACGATGATGCAAGGGCGACCCACGACTCGCTCCAGTTCGCCGGCGAATTCGCGTTCGTTCGTAGCATCGATCGTATCGAAGATGTGGAGAACGGCTGCGGCGCCAACGGTCTCGCGTACGATGATGAGCTCGCTCGACTGCATGGCAACATCGTCGCACGTCCTGGAGGCGAATGCTAGCTGGTGAGTGTCGTGTGAAGGCGAGCGGGTTGCAGCGGTGTTGAGCGACGTGCTTTACGGTGTGATCATCTACCGCGGCGCTTCACTTTCACAACGCTCTCGCGGCGAAGGTTCTCGCGCTGGACAGTAAGGGCCGCTGTATTTCGTCGAGGGGGCGGCTACGGAAAAGCGCGAGGGGGCTCTGCCCGCCTAAACCCGGGTTCGCGCCATGAAGCCAGGCTTGTGCTGTGGATTTTTCGCCGGTTGCGGCGATCATCGAGACCAGCTGTAGCGCGAATCGCAACAAATGCGGCCGTTGAGGCTCGCGATCTTCCATCCATTGCTGCACCGCCCGCGTCTCCTTGACGCCGGCAAGGGCGGCGACGTCACTCGCACCGAGCAGACCGACGAGCTCGCAGACGACTTCCCGGATGGGGAGCGCCATGGCGTGATTGTGAGCATCGACATCGCCCCGAAGTCCGACCTGCTCGATCATGGTGCTCTCCTTTTGTGTTTTGCCCTGTGAATCACCCTGTGATTAACACGCAGTATACCGCTATGAAAGCGGCTAGCGCAAGGGGGCTGAGGAGAATCGTTTGCGTTTGACACCGCTTGCGCCCGCTGGTACACTTTTCAGGTTGTGCCGCGGCCGCGGGCGCGCTTTTGCGTTTCGCGGCCGGAGCGATTATGTGGACGCGTGGCACCGTGGACTATAGCTAGCTAGCGGAGAGAGCGTTGTGAAGAACATCATCGGCCGCAAGGTCGGGATGACGAGCGTGTTCACCGCCGATGGGCGGTCGGTGCCGGTTACCGTCATCGAGGCTGGGCCGTGCAGCGTGCTGCAACGGAAAACCGTCGAGAAAGACGGCTACGACGCCGTCGCGCTTGCCTTCGCCGATGCGAAGAAGTCGCGGCTCACGAAGCCGCAAGCCGGCCGCTTCAAAACTGCCGCGCTACCGCCGAAACGCTTTATCCGGGAGTTTCGCGCGAATATCGAAGGCGTCGAGCCCGGTGCAACCGTCACGGTGGCGGAGTTCCAGGAGGGCGACCGCGTCGACGTTCGCGGCGTCTCCAAAGGCCACGGTTTCTCCGGTGGCATCAAGCGCTGGAACTTCAGCGGTGGAGGCGCCAGCCACGGCTCGATGATTCACCGCCAACCCGCTTCCAATGGCGATACGAACGCGGGACATACCCACCGCGGCAGCCGGCGTCCCGGACACTTTGGCGTCGATCGAACGACCCATCAAAATCTGGAAGTGGTGCGTGCTGACGCCGAACGCAATGTGTTACTTCTGCGCGGACCCGTGCCGGGTGCACCGAACGGGATCGTGAGCATCTCCGCGACGGTCAAACGCAATAAGCGCACCGCCGGAGGGACGGCGTGATGCCGGCCGTGATTGATTCGCGCGGCACACACGTTCGGGAGGCGGAGGTTCCTGCTGCATTTGCCGAGAGCCCCGGCGACAAGGCAAACGCGATGTTCCGCGCGGTCTTTCGTGAGCTCGCGAATCCGCGCGCGGGAACGGCCTCGACAAAGCGTCGTGATGAAGTTTCCGGCGGCGGTAAGAAGCCGTGGCGACAAAAAGGAACGGGGCGCGCCCGACAAGGCTCGACCCGCTCGCCGCAGTGGCGCCATGGTGGCGTCGTTTTCGGCCCGACGCCGCGTTCGTATGAGGTCTCGCTCAACAAGAAAGAGCGTAAGACAGCGATGCGGGCCGCGCTCGGTGAGCGGTTTCGTGCCGACGCTGTCACGGTGCTCGAAACCGAAGGTCTTTCGATTGAAAAGACTCGCGACGTGGCGACGATGCTGTTTGGTTCCAGCAGCGGCGCAAAGCGCGGCGCCCGGACATTGTTGGTCTACGGCCGCGACGAGCATCTGCCCGTCGGTGAGCGGCTCCTGCGACTCGGCCGCAACTTGCCGCGAGTGGCGATCACGCACACCGGCGCGCTCGACGTCAAAGACGTCCTTGGCTATCCGCGTCTGGTCCTCACGACCGCAGCGCTCACCCAACTCGCCGACGACTTTGCTCCATCCGAAGAAGCGGTGCGCTGATGGAAGCCCGCGACATCATCATCGCGCCGATGATTACCGAGAAGTCGATGGCTGGGACGCAACATACGCAGTACGCCTTCGAAGTGCACCGCCGCGCGACCAAGACGGAGATCCGTCAGGCCGTCGAGACGATCTTCAAAGTCAATGTCGTCAAGGTGAACACGGTGAACGTCGGCGGCAAAGTCAAGAATTTCGCCCGGCGCGGCGTACGCACATCGGGGAAGCAAGCGGATTGGAAAAAGGCGATCGTCACCATAAAGGCCGGCCAAAAAATTGAGTTGGGCGGAGTAAACTACTTTGAGCAGTGATCCGCATGCATCTTTCGCCCGATCGCTTCGTTGCTCGTCCCTCATGTACCGTCGTGCACACATCGCTCCTCGCGCCTCGCGCTCGAACGAAATCTGCACGCGGCTCGGCGTTGCTGCTGCTTTTGGAGATGTGCTCTGATGGCGATTAAACGATTCCGGCCGACGTCGCCCGGCAAACGCTTTCTGACGGTGATGGACCGTTCCGAATTGACCGACAAGCCGCCGCACAAGCCTCTGCTCGAGGTGAAGAAGAAGCACTCGGGCCGCAACAACAACGGCCACATCACCGTGCGCCACCGCGGGGGTGGATACCGTCTGCAGTACCGGATCATCGACTTCAAGCGGCAAAAGGACGACATCCCGGCGAAAGTATCGGCGATCGAATACGATCCCAACCGCTCCGCGCACATCGCGCTGCTGAGTTATCGCGACGGTGAAAAGCGCTACATCCTCGCGCCTGCGGGCGTGAAAGTCGGCGACATCGTTGAATCAGGCGAGCGCGCCGACATCAAAATCGGAAACGCGCTGCCGCTTCGCGCGATTCCTCTTGGGACCGTCATTCACAACGTGGAGCTGCGTCCCGGGGAGGGTGGCAAGCTGGTCAGAAGCGCGGGCGGGTCGGCGCAACTCATGGCTAAGGAAGGGGAGTACGCGCAGGTTCGCATGCCGTCGGGCGAGGTGCGGAGGATTCTGATCACGTGCCGCGCGACGATCGGGCAACTCGGCAATGTCGAACACGAGAACGAAATCGTCGGGAAAGCGGGGCGCCAGCGGCATCGCGGCAAGCGTCCGACGGTGCGCGGCGTCGCGATGAATCCCGTCGACCATCCGCATGGCGGCGGCGAAGCCCGTTCCACATCGGGACGCCCTCCGACGACGCCGTGGGGTCAGATGACGATGGGTAAAAAAACGCGCCGGAACAAGCGCACGACCAAGATGATCGTCAGAAAGCGCAGCGCTAAATAAATGGGACGTTCTCTGAAGAAGGGTCCATTTGTCGCGGACCATCTGCTCGCGAAGGTCGAGAAGATGAACGCCTCACGCGAGAAGCGCGTCATCAAGACGTGGAGCCGCGCATCGACGATCGTGCCGGCGATGGTTGGGCACACGATCTCCGTGCATAACGGCAAGGCCCACATTCCGGTGTTCATCACCGAAAATATGGTTGGCCACAAGCTTGGCGAGTTCTCCCCGACGCGGACTTTTCGCAGCCACGCCGGTGGCGACAAGAGCGCGGTGAAGTAGAATGGCAACGGCAACCGAGCGCGCCCGGACTGAAGCCTTCGCCCACTTGCGCTTCGCGCGCATGGGGCCACGGAAGTTGCGCCGCGTCGCGGATGCGATTCGCGGCTTGTCGGTGCAGGAAGCGCTCACTCTACTCAAATTCAGCAACGTCTACGCCGCCGGTCCCATCGAAAAGCTGCTACGCAGCGCCATTGCGAACGCCGAAAACAATCACGACATGACCAGCGACGATCTCTTCGTCACGCGGATTACCGTCGATGGTGGCCCCGGAGGCGGTTTCACCAAGCGGCTGGACCCGCGGGCGCAAGGCCGCGCCGCGTTCAAGCGCAAGCGAATGTCGCACGTCACGATCGCCGTCGGCGACCATCCTGCGAAAAAGCGGCCGCGCAAAGCGGGCGCCTCGATCGTCGTTGGTCAGAGCGCCGTGCGTCAACGTCCGGCCGCGCCGCCGGCGCCGTCAGGCCGTCGCACTCGCAAGAAGAAAGAGGTTGCCTCCGCAGCGTCCTCAGGAACGGGAGCCGAGTCGTAAAATATGGGACAAAAAGTACATCCGGTCGGGCTGCGGCTCGGTATCACGCGCACCTGGGATAGCCGCTGGTACGAAAAAAAGCAGTACACCGCGTGGCTGCACGAGGACGTCAATATCCGAAAGTATTTCGGACGGTTGACGCGCGCTGCGGCGATTTCCAAAGTGGAGATCGAGCGGCGTGCCAATCAAGCGCGCGTCATCGTGCACACCGCCAAGCCTGGAATCATCATCGGGAAGCGGGGCGTCGGCATCGAAGACATTCGCAAGAATCTCGAGCGGCTCACCCAGAAGAACGTGCAAGTCAACGTCATCGAGATCAAACACCCGGAGCTCGATGCACGCCTCGTTGGGCAGAACATCGTGGATCAGCTCGAGAAGCGGATCGCCTTTCGGCGGGCGATGAAGCAAGCCATCATGCGTACCATGAAGGCTGGTGCGCGCGGCGTGAAAGTACAGGTTTCCGGACGCCTCGGCGGCTCGGAAATTGCGCGCTCAGAGCAAAATCACGACGGGAAAGTCCCGCTGCACACCTTGCGCGCGGATATCGACTACGCGCACGTCGAAGCATTTACGACCTTCGGACGGATCGGCACGAAAGTCTGGATCTATAAGGGAGAGGTGCTGCCCGAGGGACCACGCGGCGATGGTCGTGCGGAGCGAACGGCGGCGGCACCGGGAGACCGAGCGCAGTTCCGGGATCGGCGCGGACGCCGCGGAGGACGCGGTGCTGGCCCGCGACAGCCTGCGCCCGGTGAAGTCAGCCTGCCGACGCCGGCGCAAGTGGAGCACGATCACGCATCGCTGGCGTCGGACATCGAAGCGGCCCCCCCGCTTACGGGCGACCATCCGAACGAACCGCACGCGGGCTCCGTGACGCACAGCGCGCCGCCAGCCGGGATGCAATCCGTCGCAGACGCGACGCCGGTCGAGGTCATCGAAACTGCGGTCGCTGCGCAACCACAGGCAATAGAGTCGTCGACGCCGGCGGAATCGTTCGCAGCGCCAGAAGCCTCCGCTGCGCCGGAGCACTCGTTTGCACCAGCGGAGCCCTCCGCGCAGGCGGAGCCTTCAACTCCGGCGAGCGAGACGAACCCGGAGCCAACCAGCGAGAGGACGAGCGAGTAATATGTTAACACCGAAGCGCGTTCTCCACCGCAAAGTCCAGCGTGGCAGAATGACCGGGAAGGCGATGGTCGGTAGCTCCTTGACGTTCGGCGAGTACGGCTTGCAGGCGCTGGAGCCGTGTTGGATGACGAGCCGTCAAATCGAGGCCGCACGTATCGCAATGACCCGACATATCAAGCGCGGCGGCAAAGTTTGGATCAAAATCTTTCCCGACAAGCCCGTCTCAAAAAAACCGGCGGAAACGCGCATGGGCTCGGGCAAAGGCAATCCTGAATATTATGTCGCCGTTATCCGGCCGGGCCGTGTGCTCTTCGAGCTGGCCGGCGTGACCGAGCAGACCGCGCGCGAAGCGCTGAAGCTCGCCTCGTCCAAGCTTCCCATCGGCACGAAGATCATCGCCCGCTCGGAGGTCGAGGCATGAAGCGCAATCAGTTGCGAGAGTTGCGCGAGCTGACCATCCCCGAGTTGCAACAGAAGGCCCGCGAGACCAAGGAAGAGCTCTTCAACTTGCGCTTCCAGCTGCGTACCGGCCACCTTTCGGACTTCAGCCGCGTGCGCGCGACGAAGCGCACCTACGCGCAGATTCAGACGGCGATCAGCGAGAAGCGGATTGCGGAGGCGAAGCATGGAGCAGCCTAGCATCCAGCCGAAAGCGCCAAGCACGCGCAATCGCCGCCGCCTGAAGCAAGGTCGCGTCGCGTCGAACAAAATGGACAAGACGATCGTCGTCGTCACTGAGACGCGCGTGTCACATCCCGTCTATAAGAAAATCGTTCGCAAGTCGGCGCGCTTCAAGGCACACGACGAACGCAACGAAGCGGCGGTCGGCGATGTGGTCCGTATCATGGAGTGCCGGCCGCTGTCGCGCGAGAAGCGCTGGCGGCTGGTCGAGATCGTGGAGCGCGCGAAATGATTCAGCAAGAGACCAGGCTCAAGGTCGCCGATAACTCAGGTGCGCGAGAGCTGCTGTGCATCCACGTTCAGGGCGGCGGCCGGCATCCATATGCGCACGTCGGCGATATCGTCGTCGGTACGGTCAAGAGCGCGATTCCCGGCGCCGCCGTAAAGAAGGGGCAGGTCGTCAAGGCGGTCATCGTTCGGTGCTCCCAGCCGATGCGGCGCGCCGACGGTTCAATCATCAAGTTCGACGAGAACGCTTGCGTGATCATCAGGGGCGAAAAAGACAACTTGGATCCCCGAGGCACGCGCGTCTTCGGGCCGGTCTGCCGGGAATTGCGCGACCGCGGCTTCCTCAAGATTGCGTCGCTTGCGCCGGAGGTGCTCTAAAGTGAGCGTGCTCATCATCAAGGGGGATACCGTCATCCTGCGCCGCGGAAAAGAAAAGGGCAAACGCGGTGTCGTCAAAGCGGTGGTTCCCAAGAAGGGTATCGCCTTCGTCGAGGGCATCAACGTCGTGAAGCGTCACACGAAACAGGGCGCGGCCGGCGCCAAGACCGCCGGAATCTACGAGAAGGAAGCGCGAATTCCGATCTCAGCGCTCACGGTCGTCGATCCCAAGACGGGCCTGCCGACGCGCGTCCGCCGTGGGACGACTCCGGATGGCCGCGGACGCCTTGCGGTGCGCAGCGGCGAAGCGCTGCCCGCTTCGGCAAAGGGGCGTTAGCGATGGCGATGACTCGATTGCGCGAGCGCTATCAGACGCAGGTGCGACCGGCGATGAGCGAGCGTTTCGGTTACAAGAACGTGCAGCAAGTACCGAAGCTCGAGAAAGTCGTGGTTAACATGTCCGTAAGCGACGCGATCCAAAACTCCAAGGTGCTCGATAGCGCCGCAGCCGAGCTGGTTGCGATCAGCGGTCAGAAAGCGGTGATCACGAAAGCCAAGAAGTCGATCGCGGCGTTCAAGCTTCGTCAAGGGATGAACATCGGCTGCAAAGTGACGCTGCGCGGCGAGCGCATGTACGTCTTTCTCGACAAACTGTTTAACATCGTCCTCCCCCGTATTCGCGACTTCCGCGGCTTACCGCGCAAGTCGTTCGATGGGCGCGGCAACTACAATCTCGGGCTGCGCGAACAGCTCGTTTTTCCGGAAATCAACTACGATAAGGTGGACAAGACACGCGGTATGGATATCGTCATCGTGACGACGGCCAAGACGGACGAAGAAGCGACCGAATTTCTCACGCAGATGGGGCTCCCGCTGCAGCGCGAGCGCAGCGACGGAGCCGCATCAGGCCGGCGAGGCAGGGGCTAACGGTGGCCAAGACCGCACTCATTGAGCAATCGAAACGGCCGCCCAAGTTCAAGGTGCGGCAGCACAACCGCTGTCGCGCCTGTGGCCGTCCCCGTGGGTTTTACCGCAAGTTCGCGATGTGCCGCATTTGCCTGCGCGAGAACGCGCACTTGGGGTTCCTCCCCGGCGTGACCAAGGCGTCATGGTAATTATGGCCCACCGCGGGACATTGTCCTCAGGAACCGCTACTCGTTTCGCCTCGTGCGAAACTCGCTGCGCCAGCGCTCCAGGACGGACGCTATTTCCTCGGACCGCTACTCGTTTCACGTCCTGCGAAACTCGCTGCTCCTCCGCTCGTCGCTCTCGCCCTCCATGGCTCCGCTCCTCGTCGGAGGTCCTCGGAAACAGCATCCGTCCTTTCGCTTGGACTTGGTATAGAAGGGGATCACAGTGGGCGTAATTACGGATCCCATTGCGGATATGCTGACGCGGATTCGGAACGCGAACACCGCGCACCACGAAACCGTGGACGTGCCGGCATCGCGCGTGAAGACCGCGGTTGCCGACATCCTGAAGGAAGAAGGCTTCATCCGAAGTTTCGAGGTCGTCGCTGAAGGACCTCAGCGCACGCTTCGTATTACGCTCAAGTACGGCCCGGAAAAGGAGCACATCATCACTGGGCTGCGGCGGATCAGCCGTCCTGGCTTGCGGGTCTACACCTCAAAGACCGAGATCCCCCGCGTACTCGGCGGGCTTGGGTTGGTCATCTTGTCGACGTCGAAGGGCATCATGTCGGGCCGGCGCGCGAAGCGCGAAGGCTTCGGCGGCGAAGTCCTGGCGTACGTCTGGTAGCGAGCGAATTGTATGTCACGTATCGGTAAGCTTCCCATTGCGATCCCAAACGGCGTTACCGTCGACGTGGCGGAGACCGTCGTGCGCGTCAAGGGTCCTAAGGGTGAACTGGAACAGCGCATTTTGCCGCTCGTCTCCGTCTCGCAGCGCGACGGCAGCGTCGTCGTCGAGCGCCGCGGCGATGAAAAGCCGTCGCGTGCGGCGCACGGGCTCACGCGCACGCTCATCATGAATATGGTGGAAGGCGTCACCAAAGGCTTTCGCAAGAGTCTCGAGATTCAAGGCGTCGGCTATCGCGTTGCGAAGGCCGGCGAGCGGCTCAACCTTACGCTCGGGTATTCGCATCCCGTTTCCTATGCGGCACCGGCTGGAATCACGTTTGCGGTCGAGGGAACGAACCGCATTCACGTCGAGGGCGTCGACAAGCAGCGCGTCGGCCAAGTCGCGGCCGAGATTCGGAAACTTCGGCCACCCGAACCCTATAAAGGAAAGGGCATTCGTTACGAGGGCGAGGTCGTTCGCAAGAAGCTGGGCAAAGCCGGAAAGGCTGGGAAGAAGTAGCATGCGCGGATCCAAGCACGATCAGCGTATCCGCCGGCATGACCGCCTGCGTCGCCGCGTGACCGGGACCGCCGAGCGGCCGCGCCTGCAAGTTCGCCGGACGCTCCATCATCTGTACGCGTTCATCGTAGACGATGCGAAAGGCCACACCATCGCAGCCGCCTCAACCCTCGAAACGGCGCTGGCTTCGGGGCTGTCTTCCCGAACAAACTTGGAAGCGGCGCGTAAACTGGGGGCGGCGATCGGCGAAAAGGCCAAGAGCGCCGGAATCACCTCGGTCGTCTTCGACCGTGCCGGAATGAAGTTCCACGGACGGGTAAAGGCGATCGCCGACGCTGCACGAGAAGCGGGTTTGGAATTCTGATATGAACTACCGGGGCGGTAGAGACCGCGATTCTTCTGGTCTCGAGGAGACCGTTGTACGGGTGAACCGCGTGGCCAAGGTCGTGAAGGGCGGAAAGCGCTTCAGCTTCAGCGCGCTCGTCGTCGTCG
>JAFAXE010000085.1 GCA_019241305.1 Vulcanimicrobiota bacterium | reverse complement strand
AACCAGGTCGTTATACACCACCCGCGTTTGATCGTAGCCATACGGCGCGAGATCATCGAGGCGTTGGCCCGGCGACTGGATCAGCGGAAGTTCGATGTAGCCGGCTCGGTAGAGGAACTTGGTGTGTTCGTTATATGCCGACAGATAACCGAGATAGACGGCGGATGGCCCGCCACCCGCGCCGAGGTTATAGTGCAGATAATAGCTGACGCGGCCGAGGTCGGCGTTCGAGAGCAGAATACCGCCCGGCGTCCAACGCCGTTGTCCGGACGGCGGATCCTTCTCGTACTCCATTTGATAGCGTAGCGCGACGCCGGTCGTGCCGTGTTTGGGCGCCTGCGGAATGCGATATCCGTGATTGCGGAAGTAGTTGCCGAACGCGTTCAGTTCGGGTAGCACGGAATGACAGACCGTGCACTTCATCCTATAGCGCTGGGCGAACAGTGGAATCGCTTCGCTCGGCGCTCTGACGGCCAACAGCGTGGCGCCGGCAAACGCCGTGCAAACGAGCGCGCGAATCGTTCGTTTAGTGAACAACGATCGCGGCCCGCATCGAGGCGAAGTAGTGGTGGACGCAGCCGTAGAGATACGTCCCAGGCTTGTCGGCGAGCAGGCTCTGTGACGATGAGCCCGCCGGCAAGTCGCCCGAGCTCCAGCCGCCGGACAACGTGGTCCCGCTTTGCGTCAGCTGCGAGGGACTAAACGGGTTTCCCGATGGGAAGGTCGTCGCCGATCCGAGCGACGTTGCCGTGTGCAGAAAGCCATCGCTGTTGGTAAAGCGGATCGTCGTGCCGACCGCTACCGTGGCGACGATCGGCGCGTATCCGAGTCCCTGTCCGCCGGGTGTCGGCGCGAGGGAACCGTGGTTCGTGAGGTTCACGTCGATCGTGACCGTGGCGGCGCTGCTGCCGCCGCCGGCAGCGGGAAGACCGCCTGGGGTGCAACCGGCGAACAGCATGACCGAAAGGAGGAAGCCCAGCCTGTTCATGGGCGCAGCGTATTTGGACGGCCTGAAGAAAGTCTGAGAACGCTCGTTGGGTTGCAGGGTCGGCATGCGGTTCGAGCCTCCGGCCGGTTCAGAGTGCCTTCATAATTCTTCGTCAGGCTGTCTGAAAACCAGCATCTCCCGGGCATCGGGGTGCAGCCATCACGAAGGAGAGTATTGTGCGAACTCGGTTTACTAGCGCCGTCGCCGGCATTTGGTGTGCCGCCGTCGCGCTCGCCGGCTGCTACGGGAGCACGTCCAACCACGTGGTGGCGATGGCGTCGCCGTCAACGATTCCCAGTGGGTCGCCGACGCCGCGAGTGACTCCGACGCCAACGCCCAAGCCAACGATTACGCCCATCCCGACGCCGACACCGACCGGACCAACCCCGACGCCGACGGCGAGTCCGACGATGACCGCGCAGCCACAGGTCGTCTTCGCCGGCTTCGACCTCAAGGAGCACACGGACCCGAAATTTGGTGCCGTGTACTTCTACTCGCCGACGCGGGACAACCAGGCGAACGTCGTCATGGTCAAGGCCGGTTCGCAGATCGTCTTCCAACACGACGGCAATCCGAACAATCAGCCACACACCGCGTCAGGACTCGGTTCCAGCGGCTTCCCGCAGTTCTTCGACAACACCAGCGGCACGACGCGGTCGGGGACTACGATCGACAGCTCCCTGACGTGGTCCACTGGCACGCTCAATCCAGGGCAATTCTCGCAGGTCTTCACCGTGGGGCCACCGGGCGTGTATTACTTCGGATGCGCGTTCCACTACATCGGCCCGCCAACCCCATCTTTCGCCTCCATGGGCGACGTCATCGTCTCAATGTAGCGGCCTGGGCGATTGACCATAGGAAAAGCGGCGCAGCCTCCGCACCAACGATCGGCTCCTGGTAAGCTAGGGGCCGATCTTCACATCATAGGGCGACAAAGCGTGCTTAGCGTACGATCGCGTCGCGCATCGACGCTGCAAGGTTCGTCAGCGTCGGGTCGGACGAACTGCGCGTCACTGCATCGAAGGTGGCGCGGGCTTCGGTACGTTTGCCGGTCCGCAGCAGCACGGTACCGAGCGCAAACTCCGCGCGCGGATAAC
Organism: Vulcanimicrobiota bacterium; assembly: GCA_019241305.1. Classification (GTDB taxonomy): domain Bacteria; phylum Vulcanimicrobiota; class Vulcanimicrobiia; order Vulcanimicrobiales; family Vulcanimicrobiaceae; genus JAFAXE01. The sequence goes on along the minus strand of JAFAXE010000085.1, from coordinate 22,161 downwards.
GCGGTGCAAGCGTCAGCGCCGTCCGCAGTTCGCGTTCCGCGTCGTCGTACCGACGCAGGTCGATTTCGGCGAGCGCGAGATCGTAATGTGCTACCGCGTAGCTCGGGTCGCGCTCGAGCAGCACACCGAAGTCACGAGCGGCGGTGGCAGCATCTCCCGAGCGCAGCGCGGACACACCGCGCACGTACCGCGCGCGGGCCGACTGCGGTGAGCGCGCCATCAACTCGTCCGCACTCTTGCGCGCGGACGCGAGGTCGTCGCGCAAGAGGTATACGGTAACGAGATTGGCGCGTGCCGCTAAGAAGTCGGGATCCAGTTTGATCGCGGCGTCGAACTGCTCGATCGCGCCAGGATACTCGTGCAGGTTGACGAGCGCCAGTCCCAAGTCGTAGTGGGCGGTCGAACCGAGCGGCTCGCGCGGGTGCAAGGAAAGAATCCGCTCGAACTCGGGCTTTGCTGCTCGCCAATCGCCGCGCGATTCCGCCTCGAATCCGATGCGAAAGCGCTCCTCGACTTCCCGCTCCACCGCGCTTTGCCGCAGCCGCACCGCATCGGTCGTTTGCGGGATCGGATGGATGTCCGGGTAGGCCTGGGCCAAGACGGCAATCGGGGCGCACCACAGCGCGAGGAGTGCGGCCGCTGCGCAGCGCACGCCTTAGTGGTCCGGGCTTGGCAGTTCGGCGTGTGCGACGCTTGATGTGCGAGCGGCTTGCTCTGGTAGGCAGTCCCAGCCGACGCGCCCACGAGCGTTGATCGGCCCGAGCAAGCTAGGCAGTGCAGACGGTTGCAGATGGATGCCGTTTAGCTCATCGACAGAAGCACGTGCGAGGCCGGCCCCCGCCCCAATCAGAATCACGGCGGCGAAGAATGCCCCTAACCGACCGGCAGCCTTTCGCATGATCATCAGTGTTGCCCGAAAAGGTGAAGATTCACTGAAGAGAACCCTTTTCGTCGTGGGCATCGCCATTGCACTCGGCCGTACGGCATTTGCACAGGCGACGCCCCTCTTGGTTGGCGTTGTTCGCGACGACCAGGGGAGTCCCGTCGCGGGTGCCTCGGTGCGCGCCTTGGACACCTCGGGTAACCCCGATGGGAGCGACACGACCGAAGTATCCGGCACATTCGCCGTTTCGGTCGCACGCCCCGCCCTCCAGGTGATCGTGTCATGCCGCTACTGCGAGACGAAGCGGTTGAAGGTCGGCGCCGATGCCTCCCAACCTCTCGTGGTGATCGTCACGCGCTACCCCGCACTGGTCAGTGAAAGCCTCTCGCAAGCGGATTTGCAGGCGGTTCCGTACCGGCGGCCGAGTGACGCGGCTGGTCTCTTGCCGTATATCGTCCCCGTTCAGGCCGTCGGCGCGTATGGCGCCTCGGCATCGGACCGCAATCTCAATTTGGGATATTCGCTGGTTCTCGATCACGGTGTTCCAGCGTACGACCTGTCGGGCCAAGCCAACGCCTTCGCAACGACGCCGGATCGTTCGGTGCAGCGTCTCGCCGTCGAACCTGCAAACTTCGCGTATCGGTACGGGACGGCGGCCGGCGGCGGGACGTTCCTCCTCGATTCGATCGGCACTGCGCCAAGCGCGTTCGCCTTCGATACCGGGGTGAACGGTACGGTAGCAGGTTACACGACCTTGAATGGATTCACACCGAACGTCGCGGAGTCGCAGGATACGGTCGACGGTGCGGTGCGGCGGCGTGCTGGTTTGGACTACCGAGCAGACCTGCTCGGTGGCGTGTTGCGTGTCGATACGGCATCGTACGCGCAAGAGCCGATCCTCGACTCGTGGACGACGGCGGTCAACGATAGCCTGGTGCACGTTGCGTATGCGACGGCGTCACGGCGATACGTCACCTTTGCCGACCTTGGTGCAAGCGTCACGGGCCTGCAAGACTCTCCGGTCTACGGCGATGCCAGCGCACGCTCGAGCGTGTTTGCCGGCACCCTTCGCGTCGAACATCCTGCGACGATCGCTACCGCGTTCGGGTTCGCGATGGAGCGTTACAGCGGACAGTATTCCGTTCCGCCGAACTCCCCGCTCAACGCGTGGTTATCGACGAACGATGCGTACGTTGAGGCGAATGCGCGTGCGTCACATTTCACGATCGACGCGGCGCTCGGCGTTTCGCAAGCCGGCCTCGTAACGACCCAAGAATACGAACGGCGCGACGGTGGACTGACGGCGCTTCTCCCATCGCTGTCGCTGCACGATGCCCTTGGCAAGGGATGGTCGCTGCGCGCCTCTGTGTCGGACTCGTTCCGGGCCGCGACGCTGACCGAACTCGTCACCATGCCCGCCGGAGGGAGGACCGGCTTCGAGCGCGGGACGCTGTTCGATGCGGGTCTCGACTACGACGACTCGCAACGGTTACGTCTCGGTACGATGGTCTTTCGCGAAGATCTCAGCGGTTTTGCGAACCGAGGAACGAACGGTCTCGGTTTCTCGCTGACGTGGCAGATCACGCCGCTGCTCAGCCTACGCGCCTGGACGCTACACAATGCGGTGGAGCAAGGGAACACGCCGCCGTACTTACCGTATTCGCCGCTGACGCTTTCGCGCAGCGTCGTTTGGCTCACGTACGGTGAGCCAGCCGGGTTGCGGTTCGATGCCATCGTCCACCGCGATCTTTTCGATAATTCCCCCGAAACAGATATCGACGGCGATTTCGTCGTGCCAATCGCTCACCGCATCGGGTTGACTCTTGGGACGCAGCGCATCGGTGGCAAGCGGTCGGTATACGCGGGTCTGCGCCTGCCATAAGCCCTGACAGCGGAGCGGCGCTTCAGAGTTCTTTCATAGTCTGCTGGCACGCTGGCGGCAAACTCTGGGAGGACCACGATGCCACAGCGCTTTGCTATTTTGTCGCTCGGTGTGACCGTCACCGCTCTTGCGGCGGCGCTTGCCGCCTGCGGAGGCGGTGGAAGCGGTGGCGGCGGAGGGACGCCCCCGATGGGCGGAGGAAGCCCTCCGCCTCCGACGTCGCAGGTCATTCGCGTGGCGATTCCAACGTCCGCGATTGGGACGATCCAGAGCGCCTTCGGTATCATCGGCGGATATACGCAAAGCGGGACGTCACAAATCCTCGGCTTCAAACCCGGGCAGCAAGTCGAGATTCAAAACGCGCAGAATTCAGGGACGGGAATCCCGCACACGCTGGGTGACACCGGTGGATCGAGCGGCTTCCCATCCTCGCCGAGCCTCTCGCTTCAGTCGAACACGGCGAACGGCGGAAAGTTGACTCATGGATTTCAGACCGGAACGATCCAGCCCGGTGAGCTGCGCGGGCCGTTTACCCTGGAAGCCGGAACCTATTTCATCGGCTGCGCGTACCACTACGCGACGGACAACATGAGAGATGTACTCGTCGTGGCTGCGGATGCGACTCCGGGACCGGCAGCGACGCCACCAGCCGGCGAGACGCCGCCGCCAAACAGCGGTGGAGGCGGCTACGGTCCGTAACAGCTTTCTGTGGGCCGCTGCGTTGGCAGCGGCCTGTGCGGTTCTTGCACCCGGCGTCGGTCAGGCTGCACCCGACGCGCGTGCCGTCACGTTGGTCGATCAAACCGGGACACCGTTTCGGTTGTTCGATTTACGCGGCCGGCCGGTCGTCATCACCTTTGTGGCAAGCCGCTGCAAGGATGCCTGTCCCATCGCGAACGCCGAATTTTCGCGGCTCAGCGAACGATTTCGACACGATCGGACGCAGGCAACGCTGGTGACCATCACGCTGGATCCCGCGTTCGATTCGCCCTTCGTGATGGCAAGAACGGCACACCAGTATGCGGCCCAAGCGCCGCGCTGGCGGTTTGCGAGCGGCACCGTTCCGAACGTGCGCGCGGTGATGGCGGGCTTCGGCGTCGCGGCGACGCCGGACCGGCACGGCGTCCCGGAAGTACACAGCAGCTTCGTGTACGTCCTCGACGGCAAGGGTCATCTTGCTCGATCCCTGCTGTTGTCCTCAAATCTTCCCGACGACGTCGCCGCCCTGTTCCACGGCGCACACCGGATACGCTGAGTCTCCGCAGTTCACTGCTGCGGCGCCGCAGCGCAATCGTGCTCCTGTCATGCGTCGCACTGTTGCCTGCTGCGGCGTTCGGCGAAAATGCCCCACGCTCGCTACCGGTCCTCGAAGCTCTATTCCGTACCGTCGCAAACGCCAAGGACTATTCGGTGACGATCGATGCACACGAAGTGGACGGCGCTCGAAGCGACGATCGCGTGCTGCGCTTCTCGTTTCGTAAGCCGAATCGGGCGAAGATGGAGGTAGTGCGCGGCAGAGGCGCGGGAATCCGCGTCATTTGGAACGGCGGAGCGACAGTGCACATACGCGGCGGCTTGTTGTCACTGTTGCCCGTGACGCTAGATCTGCAGGACCCGCGCGTCACCTCGTTGCGTGGCAATACGATGCTGCACGCGGAGTTCGAGCCGGTGCTCGACTGCTTTCTGAATCATCGCAATGCCGTTACCGAACGGCCGGGGCCACGCATCGACGGCCGGTCGACCGTGCTGATTACCCTCGAGCGCCTCGGCGGCATCGATTGCCCCGGGGATGTTTCCAGGGATCGCGCGGTAACGAAAGACGTTCTGACCGTTGTTCGCGCGTCGGCCACGGTCGTGCGGCGAGAACGGTACGTCGACTCCGCAGTCGTGGAGCGCTGGAGCCTGCGCGACCTCGCCTTGAACGCCGGTCTAACAGAAAAAGACTTTCACTAGAGCGCTCCCCGCGGTATGTGCAGGGGGCGCCTCCGCTCGCCGGTAAAGCGGCCTTAAGCCTCTGGAGAATCCTGCGACAAGGGCCGCATGCCGTGCGGCGTCTCGTTGCTTGGAAACTCTGGGGACGGTGTGCGTTCGACATTGGAGGACCCGCCATGAAGCGACTGCCGCTGACGGAGTATCTGCTCAAGCTCGCGCAGGATGCCGATGCACGCGATACCTTTCGACGCACCTCAGAAAGGGAGCGGAAAGCGCACATGAAAGCGGCTGGACTCGATGAAGAGCAGCAAGCCGCGCTGCTGAGTGGCGACCGCAATCGCTGCATGCATGAGCTGCAGGAGGAGCTCAGAGAAATCTTGCCCGGCATCCTCGCAGTCGATCACAACATCATGCAACACGTCTTCGACGAAACGCGAGAAGAATGAAGCAGCGCCGGGGCGCCCTGTGGGCCGTCGGTATTGGAATTCGTGCTCCCTCACAGGCGACGCTGGAAGCGTCCGAGCGCATTAAGCGTTCGGATATGGTATTCTCGCTCGTCGCAGATCCGTTAGCGGAATATTGGATAAGAAGCCTGAACCCCACGACGGAATCGCTGGCGCATTTCTACGCCCGCGGTAAAGCGCGCCGCCAAACGTACCGCGAAATGGTAGAACGCATTATGGACGCGGTGCGTCGTGATTTGCGCGTCTGTGTCGTCGCCTACGGTCATCCGGGAATCGTTGCGTATCCCCTTCACGAAGCACTGCGACGCGCTCACGCCGAGGGATTTCCTGCTGAAATGTTGCCTGGCGTCTCGGCCGAGAATTGTCTCTTCGCAGAACTGGGCATCGACCCCGCAGTCGCCGGCTGGCACTGTTACGAGGCAACGGAGTTTCTCGTTCACCGGCGCACCATGGACCCATCGAGCAATCTCGTGTTATGGCAAGTCGGCGGCATCGCCGTATCGGACTCGAGAACCGAAACGCAAGCGTGGAATCGCGACGGCATCGTCGCGCTGACCGAACGGCTTCTCGAAGCGTACCGGCCGCAACACGAGGTGGTGGTTTACGAGGCCGCAAGCCTGCCGGTATGCAGGTCGACGGTGGAACGCGTCGCGCTCCAGCGCTTACCGGACGCGCCGATACGCGTCATGGCGACGCTGTATGTCCCACCAATGACGCGTGCGTCGCTGGACGAGACCATGATGCGGCGGCTCGGAATCACACAAAAGCCGAGAGCGCCGGCGGCCCTGGCGGGCTGAGATACCACCCAGCATGCCGAGCTTCATGCGCGTCGCCATCGTTTTCGTGATCGGTGCATGGGTGCTGGGGACCGCGATACCGGATCTGAACCGCGTTTGGCAGCCATTTCCGAGCAATGGATTGTCGACCGACTATGACGGAGTCGTGATAAGCGTCGACCCGCAATCGCCTGCCGCGCTAGCCTCCATCGTCCCCGGCGACCGCATATTGCCGCCCTTGCCACGCGAACTCTTTCGCGATCCGCCGCCCGCCATGTCGTTCAAGCTCGTTCACGATGGCCGCGTAAGAGCACTGACCCTCTCCTCGGCACCACGCAGCCTGACACGCGAAGAAAAGATCCGCCTGCTCGCGCTGCATGCTGCGTTTCTCGTCTTTCTGATCGTGGGCTCCGGAGTGCTCCTCTTGCGCCCGAGCCCCATGACGTGGTGTTTCTACCTGTATTGTGTCTTCCGTCGCTATGGCGATCTCGGCTTTTACTGGCCAGGCTCGGAAGCGCTTTTCTGGTCGAACTATCTTGCGCTCGCGACCTTGGGCGGCGCCGGCTGCGCGCTCGTGATGATGTTTGCTCTACGCTTTCCGAGCGACCGACCCGAGGGATGGCGTCGCGCGCTGAACGGCGTCGCGACCGTGCTGGTTGTTCTCTTACCGGCAGCGTGGCTTTACGCACTCCTCCGAGTGAGCTTTTTTGGGCAGCCTTCCCAGCCGTTCGTCAATCTGCTCGACTGGCTCACCTCCGTCGTGTACCTCGGTGCAGCCGGCGTCTTCATCGTGACGCTCGTTCAAAGCCGTGGTGATCAGCGACAGCGGCTGCGCTGGATCGTTGTTTTCCCGATCGTTTTGGTGATGCGGATCGTGGCAATCAACGTGCCGTCATCGCTCTTCTCGGACCTCTTGGCGGCGCTCGCCGTCAGCGTTCCGCTAGCCGTGGCCTATGCCGTCATCCGCAGACGGGTGTTCGATGTGGAGTTCGCGATCAGCCGCGCTCTCGTCTACGGCGCGATTACGTCCATTATCGCCGGCACGTTTCTGCTGCTCGACTGGTTCATGTCGAAGCAGTTTGCTGCCACGCGCTTCACCCTAACCGCAGAGATCATCGTCGCGCTCGCGTTCGGCTCGTCGCTCAACATGTTGCATCACAGTGTCGATCGGCTCGTCGACAGCACGCTCTTTCGCCAGCGGCATCTCGCGGAAAAGCGCTTGGCGCGCGCTGCTGCGGCCGTCGTCCATGCGGAATCGCACGAGGCGGTCGACCGCTTTCTCGTCCACGAGCCCCTCATGGCGTTCGACCTCACCTCCGCAGCGTTGTTTCATCGAGCCGAACCGGAGGAGCGATTCATTCGCGAAGTGGCCGTCGGCTGGAGTGAGGGAGATCCTGCACAGCTCGGTCCCGACCATCCGCTCGTGCTACATTTGCTCGCCCAAGGCGCCCCCGTCCGCTTAGCCGATGTGCGCTGGTCGTCCGACGAATCGCCGTTTCGTATCGGCAGCACGGTTCTCGCGATTCCCGTGCTGCTGCGCGAACAAGTCGCATCCATCGTGCTGTACGGGCCGCACCGCACCGGGGCCGATATCGATCCGGACGAGGTGCGAAGCCTCTTGCCGCTCGTCGAACGCGCCGGCGCCGCCTACGACCATATCGAAGCACAAGCGCTCCGTGCCCGCGTTGAAGTGCTGACGCGCGAGCGCGATGCTCGCGAAGCCGAGATCGAAAAAATGCTCAGCAGGATGCGCATGCAACGCCATCGCGCGGCGCCCGGTCATCCCGGTTCCAGCTAGGTGGCCCTTACGGCTTACCGTCGCGTAGCGCCGCGAGTTGGCGGAACAGATCCCTTTCCTGGTCGCTCAGTTTTGTCGGCAGCGTGCCGAGCAGCCTCACATACTCATCGCCGGCGCCTTGACCGCGTGGTTTCGGCATCCCCTTTCCGCCAAGACGTAACAGCTGGTTACTCTGCGTCTGCGGCGGGATCGTCATGGTGACGTCTCCGGAGAGCGTCGGAACGCGAACCTCGCCCCCCAGCACGAGGTCGTAGATGCTGACCGGAAGGTCGATGTACAGATCGTCGTTCTTTCGGGTGAACTGATCATCTTCGGCGATGTCGGCGACGAGATACAGGTCGCCGTGGGGGCCGCCAGCTGCGCCCGCCGCTCCTTGGCCGGCGAGCCGGATACGCTGACCTTGCCGAACTCCGCGAGGGATCGTGACGTCGAAACGCTTGTTCGTCACGATGCTGCCCGTGCCGCCGCAGGTCGGACAAATGTTTTGCTGCAGCAGTCCAGTGCCGCCGCACGTCGGACACGGTTCTTCGATTTGCAAAGAGATCGGTTTCGTGCCACCTTCGAAGGCGTCGCGCAGCGTCAGTTGGATCGTCGTCTCATAATCGCCGCCGCGGCGTGCCGACGTGCGGCGCGTGCCCTGTTGCCGCCCCATTCCAGAAAAGAACAAGTCGAAGAAATCGGAAAAGCCGCTCGGCTCGCCGCTCGTACTGAACTGCTCGAACCCGAATGGGCCGGCACCTTGTGCGCTTTGGGCGTTCCGGTAGCGCCGCTGCTGCTCCGCCTGCTGTGCCGCCCGCTGCCAGTCACTACCGAGGACGTCGTACTTCTTGCGCTTTTCGGAATCGCCAAGGACTTCGTACGCCTCTTGGATCTCCTTGAACTTTTCCTCGGCAGCACGCTGGTTATTCGGATTCGCATCGGGATGCCATTTCCGCGCCAGCTTGCGATAGGCCGACTTGATATCTTTCTGCGCGGCGTTCTTGGGAACGCCCAGAACCTCGTAATAGTCTTTGTAGTGGACGGCCACGGCTAGAAAGTCAGGATGGGGTCGCGCATGGGCCGGTCAGTAAGGAGCAGCTTCCGCGTCACCGGCGGCAGGACGTCTCGAGACGATGACGTGGGCGGGGCGTAGCACGTCGTCGCCGATGCGGTAACCACGCTGCACTTCTTCGATGACCGTGTTGTCGGCGACGTCATTCGTCTCTTTCGTCCCGATGGCTTCGGCAATGCGCGGATCGAACGGAGCGCCAACCACGTCGATCGGCTTGACGTCTTCGCTGGAAAGGAGCGCCTCGAACCCACGTCGCGTTGCGTCTAAACCGTCGCGGAGGCCCTTCGTATCCTCCCCGTAACCGAGCGCACGTTCGAGATTGTCGAGTACGGGAAGAAACTTGCTGAGCGTTGCTCGTCGGCCGAAGGACAAACGCTCCTGTAAGAACCGCTCATTGCGCTTGCGATAGTTTTCGAAGTCTGCGAGAGCATAGAGCAGCTTGGCGTGATTGTCGTCGGCGCGCGCGTTGGCTTCCGCAAGTTGGACCGCAGGGTCGTCCGTTGGTGCCGCGCTTTGCGCAGCGCCGTCCGTGTCGGCAACGTCTGCCTGGGCGCTGGGAGTTGCGTCAGTTTCCATAGTTGTGCTGGGTAGCGCAAGCCCGTGCGGCGCGCGTGAACGCGCCGCACGCACCTCGAGCTACTTGGCCTCCTTGAACTCCGCGTCGATCACGTCGTCGCTTCCCGGCGCGCTTGCACCCGCCCCAGCTGTCGCACCGTCGCCGCTTGCGCCGTTACCGGAAGGACCCGCAGTGGCGCCGGTCTTCTGATATAACGCCTCGGCCATCTTGTACGAGGCTTGCTGGAGTTTCTCGGTTGCCGCCTTCACTTCGTCCGCGGTGCCGTTTTCGCTCTTCGCCTTGAGTTCCGCAAGCGCGCTCTCCACGTCGCCCTTCGCCTCACCATCGAGCTTGTCGCCGACTTCCTTGAGCGACTTTTCCGTGGAGTAGATGAGACTCGACGCAGCGTTGCGGGTCTCGGCCTCTTCCTTCTTGCGGTGATCTTCCGCTGCCGACGTTTCCGCCTCGCGTACCATCCGCTCGACCTCTTCCTTGTTGAGGTTCGTCGATGCCGTGATGGTAATCGCCTGAGACTTGCCGGTCCCGAGGTCCTTCGCCTCGACGTTCACGATGCCGTTCGCGTCGATGTTGAAGGCGACTTCGATCTGCGGTACGCCGCGCGGCGCCGCCGGAATACCCTCGAGCCGAAAGCGTCCGAGTTCCTTGTTGTCGTTCGCCATCTCACGCTCACCTTGGAGCACGCGGATGTCGACCGAGGTCTGACCATCGTCGGCAGTGGTGAAGATTTGCGTCTTCTTCGTCGGAATCGTCGTGTTGCGCTCGATGAGCCGCGTATTCACGCCGCCGAGCGTCTCGATACCCAGTGAGAGGGGAGTCACGTCGAGGAGAACCACGTCGTGGACTTCACCTGAAAGCACACCGGCTTGGATCGCCGCACCGACCGCGACGACTTCGTCGGGATTGACCGACTGGTTGAGTTCCTTGCCCGTCAATTTCCGGACGAGGTCCGCAATGACCGGCATGCGGGTCGCACCGCCGACCATCACGACTTCGTCGATCTTCGAAACGTCAAGTTTCGCATCGGCGAGCGCGTTCTTGAACGGCTGCACGCAGCGATCGGTGAGGTCGCTTGTCATCCGTTCGAATTCTGCGCGCGTGAGGGTCACGTCGAGATGCTTAGGGCCGTTCTGGTCTGCCGTGATGAAGGGAAGGTTGATGTTCGTCTGAACGACGGATGACAGCTCGATCTTCGCCTTCTCGGCAGCCTCCGTGAGGCGTTGCATCGCCTGCCGGTCGCCGGCGAGATCGATGCCCTGGTCCTTACGGAATTCCGCGACGAGCCAATCGACGATGCGTTTGTCGTAGTCGTCACCGCCCAAGTGGGTATCGCCGTTCGTCGCTTTCACTTCGAAGACGCCGTCGCCGACCTCGAGGATCGAGACGTCGAACGTGCCACCGCCGAGGTCCCACACGAGGATCGTCTCGTTCCCTTTTTTATCGAGGCCGTAAGCGAGCGCAGCCGCCGTCGGCTCGTTGATGATGCGCAGGACGTCGAGCCCTGCGATCCGCCCCGCATCCTTCGTTGCCTGGCGTTGCGCGTCGTTGAAGTAAGCCGGCACCGTGATGACGGCCTTCGTCACGCGCTCGCCGAGATACGACGACGCATCGTTGACCAACTTTTGCAGAATCATCGCCGAGATTTCTTGCGGCGTATAATCCTTGCCGTCGATCTTGATCTTGTAGTCGGTTCCCATCCGGCGCTTGATCGACGAAATCGTACGATCCGGATTGGTAACGGCTTGCCGCTTCGCGAGCTGACCCACGAGCCGCTCGCCGGTTTTCGTGAAGGCGACCACGGACGGGGTTGTCCTGCTGCCTTCCGCGTTTGCAATGACGGTGGGCGTTTGACCCTCCATCACGGCGACGACGGAGTTCGTCGTGCCGAGGTCGATGCCGACCACTTTAGCCATACGTCTTATTCCTCTCAATCCAATCACCGCTGGACCATCCTCAGGCCCCTTGGGGACCATCGGCCTTGCCGCTTACGGGTGATCAAGGACGCGCCGGTTTAAAGCACGGCGCTGCTCATATCCGCCTTTTAAGATACGCTGAGGCGCTCAAAAGGTTGCTTTCCTCAGCAGCATTTTCGACAGAAAAGGGCGCCGCAAGCGCGACGCCCTTGAACGATCGAGACCGTGCGACGCTAGGGCTGTTCTTGACCCTGCGGTGGCTGCTGCATTGCGCCGACATCGGCCGGACGCTCCTCGACCTTGATGCTGACGAGGCGCTTCACCCCGGCCGTCCACACGTCGAGGTTCAGCGTCGTCCCCGGCCGTTTGCCTTGGATGATCTGGCGCAACTGGTCGCTCGTCGTCACGTCGCGTCCGTCGGCCCGCTGGATCACGTCGCCCGGCTGCAAGCCTGCCTGGTCGGCGGCCGAGCCACTAACGACCTGTTGGACCGCGACTCCCTTTCCGTGGTAGGAAAGCTGATTGGCGATATCCGGCGTCACGGTTACGAGGCCCGCTCCAATGAACCCGACGTTCGTACCCTGGTGCATCCCCGGATTACGCTGCAAAAGTCCCACCTGCGTCCGGACGGTGTTCGACGGGATCGCGAAACCGATACCCTGTGCGCCGGCTTGCGGGCTCGCCACGGACTGATTCACACCGATGAGGCGCCCCTCGATGTCGATGAGCGGGCCTCCGGAGTTGCCGGGATTGATCGGTGCCGAGGTCTGCAGCAGACCCTTGAACTCCATCCCGCCGCCTTCGCCGTTTCCGATCGGCTCAGTGCGGTTGAAGCCCGAGACGATACCGAGCGTCACCGTTTTCTGAAGTTCGAACGGCTCCCCGATCGCGATGGCCCACTGTCCCTGTTGCAGCTTGTTGGAATCGGCGATCTCGACGGGCGGCGGAACCTTGTTGTAGCCGTCGACCTTGACGAGCGCGAGGTCCGCCCCGACGTTGGTGGAGTAGACGTGTCCGGGGACGCGGTCCCCGTTCGGGAACAGCACCTCGATCTTCGAAACCGTTCCGACGTTGCGTGGCGGATTGACGACGTGGGCGTTCGTTACGATCAGGCCCGACGAGCCGCTGCGCGAGTACACGAAGCCCGAGCCGGACGCCTGCGCTCTGAAGCGTTGAATCTGCGGTGCGTTCTGTCCACCACCGAAAAACTGTGAGAAGGGGTCGACCGGGACGACTTGCTGACCGTTGACGGTGACGTTGAGCGCGACGACGGACGGCTCGACGCGCCTGACGGCGCTGATGATCCGGTCCTGATCGCTCCCGCCTGAAGCCAGCGGTGCCGCGCTCAGCGGCGGAGGCTGGTTGTTCGGTCCGGCGACGCCGGCGAAGTGCGTGCTGGCGTACAACATCATCGAGAAACTTCCAACGATGGCGCCGGCCAGACCGACGATAGCGGTCCCGAGCAATCGAGAATTCATAAGGCTAGATTGGCTCCTTTGATACGTTCTGCTGCAGACGGCTCTACCAGAATCTGAACGAAAAGTGTCACGGAGCGGTTCACAGAGGGCGCTCCGCAGTGCGCTCGTCGTCGACGATGCGTCCATCTCGTACCCGGATGATGCGCTGCGCATGCTGCGCCACATCGGGGTCATGCGTGACCATGATGATCGTTCGGGCGGTCGCGTTTAACTGGGCGAAGAGCGCCATGAGCTCCTCGCTCGTCTCGGAGTCGAGGTTCCCGGTCGGCTCGTCGGCAAGGAGGACCGCCGGGTCGTTGGCGAGCGCACGGGCAATCGCAACCCGCTGCTGTTGTCCACCCGATAGCTCCGAAGGCCGATGCGCGGCCCGGTCAGCGAGCCCAACCTCGGCAAGGCGCGCCATCGCGACCTCACCGCGGACCCGCGTAGGGACGCCTGCATAAAAGAGCGGCAGCGCGACGTTGCGCAGCGCCGTGGTACGCGGTAACAGGTTAAATCCCTGAAACACAAAGCCGAGACGGCGCAGACGCACTCCGGCCCGCTCGGCGTCGTCCATGTCACTGACGAGTGTACCGTCGAGACGGTACGTTCCTGAGGTAGGACGGTCGAGGCACCCGATGATGTTCATCAGCGTCGATTTTCCAGAGCCTGATGGACCCATGATGGCGACGTACTCCCCCCGTTCGACGCTGAAGGTGATGCCACGCAAGGCATGGACCTCGACGTCGCCCATCCGATAGACTTTGGCGACGTCGCGCAAGTCGATCGTCGCTCCCGCGGGCTCGCGCCTTCCGTTATTCATAGCGCAGTGCCTCGATGGGATCGAGCGACGCGGCGCGATAGGCGGGATACGTTCCAAACAGGAGCGTGACGACGGTGGCAAACCCAGTCGCGATGAGGACCGACCGTACCCATGGGAGCGGTGCAACGACGCCGGAGATCGCGATAAGCGCGTAGCGGTTGACGGCATAGCCGATGGCGAGGCCCAAGACGAGGCCGACCGCACAGCCGAACGCCGAGAGCAAAAGCGCTTCGATGCAAAACTGCGCGAGGATTTGCGCGCGTGTCGCGCCGATGGCTTTGCGGACGCCGATCTCCCGCGTTCGCTCCGCGACGGAGACCAGCATGATGTTGAGGATCCCGATCCCCGCCACAACGAGTGAGACCGCCCCGATGAGCGCGACGACGAAGGTCATCGCACCGAAGATTCCATCGACGGCGCTAGAAAACGACTTGCGATCGAAGGTTTGATACTGTGCACGCCCGTGTTTGAGTTGCGTGAAGAACGCAACGGTATTGCGCTCGACGGTAAGCAGCGAAGCATCCCCAGCGACTAAGAAGCGCGCGCCGAAGACAGTCTTGCCGCGCAGCAGGTCGCGCTCATAGGTTGTGTAGGGAAGAAGAACGTCGGCACGCACAACCGTTGGGACGATTCCGGTGCGCGGCTTTTCGAGGACTCCGACGACCACGTAGCGGCGGTCCCCGATTCGCAAACTCTTGCCGTCCGGGTCGCCGCTTCCCGAAAACAAATGCGCGTAACCTTCGTCGCTCAGAAGCGCCGCGTGGGCGGATGAAGCGATGTCGGATGCCGTGAAGGCCCGCCCCAAGCGAAGCGGGGTCGTGATGAAGCGCTGGTCCGATTCCCCGGCGATCGAAAGCCGCGCGCGCTTCCGTCCCGCCGTAACGAGGCGCGCGAGTCCACCCGCCGGTACCGCCTCGTCAATTCCGGGAACGGCGCGCTTAGCACGCGCGATGTCGTCCGGCTTGATCAGAGCGCGCGTGAAATCACCTTGACGCGCGTTCGGAATGAGTGTAAACGAACGGTCATTGATGCTTCCGAGGATCCCCGCGACAGCGCCCGACGTTCCGCTTCCGAGCACTTCGATTGCGATGACGGCCATGACGCCGATCACGAGACCCAGGGCGGTCAAGAGCGAACGCGCTCGATTCGCGCCGAGGATCGCCGTCGCTTCACGCAGGTATTCGATCACTGCCTGAGAGCCTCGACGGGATCCATGCGGCCTGCCCGCAGTGCGGGATACGTGCCGAAAACGGTGCCGACAAAGACGGAGAAGCCGACCGCGACGCTGATGATGAGCAGGTACGGAATCGGCGCCGCCCCCAGCAGGCGCTCTAACGCTCCGCGCGCGGCGATCGCGCAGACGACTCCAACCAGCATCCCGATCCCGCCACCGATCAACGAGAGCAGCGTCGCTTCGAGCAAGAACTGTGTCGCGATATCGGCGCGGCTCGCACCGACCGCTTTGCGTAAACCGATCTCGTGCGTCCGTTCCGTCACCGAAACCAGCATGATGTTCATGATGCCGATCCCGGCGACCAGCAATGCGACGCCGCCGATCGCCGTCAGACCGCTGGCGATGACGCCCAGCACCGCGTTGAAGCCGGCAAGCTGCGCCGTCGCATCCTGCGTACTATACTGTGCGCGGGGTCCATGGAGCCGGCGCAACTCGGCGATGACGTCGTTCGAAGCGGCCGCAATCCCGGCGCGCGGAAACACTTGAATGAAGTCGACTTGTCCAGGTCGGATCTCATGAAACGTGCTGAACGGAATCTCGATGTAGTCGCCGCCGGCGATCGTATTGAGTAGCGAAGACTTCAGCTCGTTGTAGACGCCGATGATGCGAAACCGTGAACCGCCGATCCGCATGACTCGGCCGATCGCGGGTGCAGTGCCGAAGAATCGGTGGTACAGCGGCTCCGACAAGAGCGTGACTCGCGCGGCGCTCGCAACGTCGTCATCATCGATGCGCCGACCGGCGAGCAGCGTCAGCGTATCGTTCGGTTCGCCGTCCTCCGAGCTGACCGTCGTTTCGTAGGAGATGCCGTTGGCGCGCAGGACGTACGTCGCGTTGTAGAGCGGGACGATGCGGCGTACCGAGGCGCGTGTCGATTCGATCAGTGGCGCGAGGTCGAGATACTGAATCTGCGCCGCCTGCGGGTCGTCTTGATTCGGATCGACAGCGATGATGATGCCCGGGTCACCGAAAGAGGCGAGCGTCGCCGCAATCCCGCCCGATGCGGCGCGGCTTACGCCGAGCACGCCGATGATCGACGCCGTCCCGATGATCATGCCAAGCATGGTCAACACGGAGCGGACGCGATGACGCCAAATCGCTTCGAGCGCCTCGCCGGCGTAGGCCGCGAGCCGGTTCATCCTCCCGCGGGCGACGGACTCGGCTGTGGCCGCACCGCGACGCCGTCCTTGAGCGCGTCGTTCTTTTCTGCTACCACGATGTCGCCCGAGCGCAGACCCCGGCGCACGACGGTCGTCGTGTCGCCCGCGATTCCGAGCGCGATGGGAACTTTTTTGACCACGCCGTCACGGACGACGAACACCGAGGGTTTGTCGCGCGCGTCGCGGGCGATGGCTTCGTTCGGAATGACGACGGCGCGACGTATCTGCGTCGTCGTAATGTCCACATCGACGGTCATGCCATCGCGCAGAAACGGGAGCGTCCGGTCCAGCGCGACGGTGGTGATGACTTCTCGCGACGTGTTCGAAGGATCGTCGCTCTTCTGTGCGACGTCCGAAATGAAGGCGACGTGCCCAGGAACCGAACGCCCCCCAAAGTCCTCCCCGCTGATCCGTGCGTGCTGCCCGACGCGCACGGCGGCGATGTCTTGCTCGTCAACTTTCGTGCGCACGACAAAGCCGCCGCGCCCCGCGATCGTCACGATCGCTTGCCCAGGCTGCACCGCATCGCCGGGCTGCAAGGGCCGCAGAGGGTCGGTCTGCTCACTCGCGATCGTCTCGACGACGCCATCCATCGGCGAGCGAATGACGAGACGTGCGACCTGATCGCGCGCATAGCGGAGGTCGGCAGCGGCCCGGTCCGCATCGCCTTGTGCCGCTTGGACGTCCGCACTCTTCGAGTGTGCTGCATTCGATTGTGCGGCATCGAGCGCCGCCTGCGCTTGTCGCTGTGCGTCCTCCGCAGCGTGCACACGGTCGATCAAAATTTGGTGTTCACGTGAAAGTTGCCCGGAAAGAATGTCTCGTTCGCGGCGCGCCTGATCGTCGGCGACCTTGGCTTGCTGAAGGCGTGCCAACGACTGATCGAGCGCATCCTTTGAGATCGCCCTCTGCGTGAAGAGATCCCGGTTGGCATCGTAGACGCGCTGTGCTTCATGCAGGTCCGTATCCGCTTTCGCGAGCGTCGCATCGGCCTGAACGCGCTGTTCTTCGGCAGTCGTGCCGGTGTAGCCGAGGCCGGACTGCTGTCCCGCGGCGACATCTTGCCGCGCTTGCTGTAACGAGACTTTCGCCGATTCAAGATTCGCTTGCGCTTGAACGATCGAGGAACGATTTTGCGCGGGCAGCACGGCGTTCGTTTCCGCCGCGCTTCGAGCGCGCGCTGCGGCGGCGGCGTAGGCTGACTCGGCCGTCGCGAGCGCCGAGTCTACCTGCGGGTTGACGATGGTCGCGACGACGTCGCCTGCCTTGAGGCTATCTCCGGCGCGAACGTTCAGCGTTTCGATGTTTCCGCCGACGAGCGCAGGCAAGACTTGCGTCGAAGCACGCTGCAAGACGCCGGTCTCTGGTAGCGTCGATGAAAAGGGCCCGTTCCGGACGACATACTCGCGCACGGCGATGGCCTGAGCCTTCGGCCGAAACGCACCGAAAATACCAAGGGTGATCACGGCTGCCAGACCGAGCACGAGAAACAGCGTGTTTCGCCGCCGCCGAGTCATGGCAGAACCGCCGCGGTGACGGGATCCAGCGTCCCGAGCGCGATGCGCAGCTTCACGAGCGAGACGACGTACGACACTGCGGCACTCGCGAGGTCGGTTTGCGCGGAAAGATTCGTCTGTTGGGTCGCATTTGCATCGGTAAACGAAATCAACCCGTTCTTGAATTGCAGTTGCGCGATGCGGGCCGATTCCTGTGCCAGGCGGGCACTCAATTTTGCTAACTGCAAGTTGGCCGCACTCGTCTGGGCTCCCCGCAGAGATTGCCGGACGTCGAGTTCGACTGCGCTGCGGGCTCCCTGAAGCGCTGCTTCGGACGACGCGATCTGAGCACGGGCGGCACGATGCGCCGCGCGACGCGTCCCCCAATCGATGAAGGGAACGCTCCATGACGCCGTCGCGCCGATTTGCCAAAAGCCCGGCGTCCCGCGCGCCACGTTGGGAAGAACGAGCGGCGGCGGGATGACGATGCTTGGCGGAGCGATCTCACGCAGCAACTGGTATTGCGCGACGGCCGCCGCGTTTTCGGCATTCACTTGAGCCTGTTCGTTCGCGGTGAGCGTCGGTGAGTTTTGGTTGCCGAAGGCTCCGTTCAGGGCAATTTGCGGCCGCAGATCCGTGTCGATCGCGGCGCTCGCCAGGACCGCTGCACGCACACTTTCTGCCGCCGACGCGATGTCGGGCCGAGCGGCTTCCGCGACGGCGACGAGCTGGTCCACCGGCGTCGCCGGAAGAGGCGGTTCGGGAAGCCTCACCGGAATTGCAAAGGCGACTTCAAGTGGCGCGCCGATCCGGTTTGCAAGCGTCTCGCGCGCGTTCGCTTCGTCGGCCTGCGCTGAAAGAAGCGTTGCCTCCGCTCGCGTTTCAGCCACCTGCGCGCGCAACGTGTCCACGCCGGCGGATCGACCGACACGCTCGTTCGCGCGCGCAGCGTCGAGCAATTCTTGTTGGTACACGCGATTCGAAGCATCGAGCAGAACCGTTTCCCGTTTACCGACGAGGCCGTAGAACTGCGCGGCGACGTCGGACGCCGTTTCATCCTCCGCACGCCGCAGGTCGCTTTGTGCCGCTTCTACTTGACGGCGGTCTTCCTGCGCCAACACTTGGTTCAGGGAGCCATTGTAGACGGTCCACTGCGTGCTCACTTGAGCGGTGTTCTGAGAAAAATTGGTGAGCGGTACGACACCGAACTGCGCGAATTGCCCCTGTGCGTTTGCCGATTTCGAGAGCTGATTCGCCAGTTGGCCCGAGATGCTCGGGAATTCGGCGGCGCGCTGTTTGACGTAGGTCGATTCGAGGTTGGCGACGTTGGCACGTTTTGCCACGAGCGCAGGATCGTGTGCTAGGGCAAACCGGATCGTCTCGGGCAACGTCAGTGCGGCTAGCGCGGAACTTGGGGCGCTCGTCGCCGCGATGAAGGCGCCGCAGACGAGAGCAGCCGCTACGGTTGGATCGCGAAAGAATAGAGCAGGCATGAGCAGACCGTGATGAGCGCTGCGGCGGCATACCCGACGGCCGGCGGGATGCGCGCCAGGCTCGCCGTCCCGGCGCCGAGCAATACCAGCGACCAGAGAGAAAAAGGATTCAAGCCGGCGAGGAAACCGAGCAGTTTCGGCGGCGCTCCGGGCGCGAGCCAGGCCAGACTCGGCAACGCCAGAGTTACCTGCCACGGCGCGGTGAACGCATCGGGACCACGCGCCGCGACGATTGCGGCCGTGACGAGCTGCCCCAACCCAAACCACACGATCGCGACGTTCATTGCAAGCGCGAAAAGGCGAAGGAAACCAGCGCGTCCTTGCACGGGAATGCTCGCGATCCACAACACCAGTCCCGTGACGAGCGCCGCCACGAGCGAGCTCAGAGCAGAAACGAGCGCACCGAAGCGCACGAAACCAGCAGCCATGCCGAGCGCAGCCTGGCGCTGGTCTGCCGTCATCCCGGCAGTGCGGGGATCGTGCGACAACTGAGACGGATACCAAGCGGTGAAGGCGTGGAGCGTTGCGGGAAGCATGAGCGTTTGCGCGACGAAACACAGCACTGCAGTCACGATGAAAGCGATGACCCATGCTGGTTGCTCGCGCAGCGCTTCGAAAGCCGTCGCCGGCGCAACGATGACATTCCACAGCGTTACGAGCGCGTTTGGAACCGGGCGCCGTTCGAACGTGGTGGCCATCGCGCTACGAAGTACTCACGACCTGCGCGAGCGCAAGGACGAGCCCTATTCCGAAAACGAGCAACAACGCTGGAACGAGACTCATTTTCGCCAAAGCTGCATAGCCGTACCCGAGCAAGAGCAACGACCACACCGCGAACACGCTCCAATACGAAAGAAACGCAATTTCGGCCGTACTCCCGTGTGGACGCAGCGCGGCAAGCGAGGCGGGGATCACCGTCCAAACGTCATTCGTGCTCCGAAACGCTGAAGGATCGTGCAACCTCGTTGCGGCGGCATCGAAAAATTGGCCGATCTCCGAAGGGACTGCGCAGTTCATACAAAGCGCAAAATACGTTCTGAAGCTTGTCGTTTCAACGCGCGCAGCGACCGCGCAGACCCATAAGAGGGCGCCGACGAAGCCCCACAACACGAACGGCCCGGCGAGCGTCCAAATCGCTTCGAAGCCGAAGTCGCGCGCGACCATCCCATGAAACTCCGCACGCGACGCCGCGGCACCGGCCGGGAGAGAAAGGTGTACGAGATGTTCGACCGTCGGAGCGGTGAGATACAGTTCCGCCAGGCCGAGCGCGACAATGACGAGGTAGGCCGGGAGCCACTGCCCGGTTGCCGCGATGAGCTGGAACGCCGTCTGAGGTCGGGTCAGGATGGTGATGGGAAGCCACAGCCCAGCCCTCGTTTCAAGGGCGCCGGACGGTTCGGAGGCCGGGGGCTCGTGCACCAAGCGGTGTTTTGGTCTTCGGGAAGGGGCCGTCCCTTCGGGTCACGCTTTTCGGCCCCGCGACTAGGGCGAGTGCAGCAACTCCTCGAGCGAAAGCCGGTGCTCGACGACCGCGGCGGCGCGGTCGAGGCTCCGAAGCCGTAGCTCCAGCAGCCGCATCCGCAAATACGACGCGATGCGCCGCTTGGCGCGCGCGGCGTACAAGTCGCCAGGCCGGATTCCGGCGACAACCCAGCGCTCAGGAGTCCGGCTCGCACGGGGCGCATGCCGGCGATCGTGATGCGCGATCTGTGCCGTTGGAGGGGTGATTGTGGAGACGGGTGCAGGAACGAGCATGAGAAGCATCGCGAAGGCGGCAGTAAGCATGGCGGAACCTCCACCGTCCATCACGCGGCACGACTCCGCTGACTAGTCTGGTTGTGCCGGCGCCTCCACAGGAGGCGTACGTGCGGCTCATCCCGCTCGGCGGCTGCGGCGAAATCGGCCGTAACATGACGGTCGTCGAGACTCCCGACGACCTCATCGCCGTGGACTGCGGGCTCATGTTCCCCGACGATGAGATGTTTGGCGTCGACATCGTCATCAACGATTTCACGTATCTGCGCGAACGCGCCGGCAAATTTCGCGCGCTGATCGTGACGCACGGACACGAAGATCACATCGGCGGGATTCCGTACCTGCTACGCGAGTTCGCGGTCCCCATCGTCGGGACGCCGCTTTCGATTGCGCTGGTTCGCGCGAAGTTGCGCGAGCACCGCAAGAGCGAGGTCGAATTCGTGACGGTGCAGCCTGGCGACCGCGTCAGCTACGGCGGGCTCGACGTGGAATTCGTACACGTCAATCACAGCGTGGCAGGTGCGTGCGCGCTGGCGATTCGCACGGCGATCGGGACGATCTTTCACACCGGGGATTTCAAGTTCGATCAAACGCCCATCGATAGCGCGCCCGCCGATTTCGCCACGATCGCCCGCATCGGCCGCGAGGGCGTGCTCTGCATGCTCTCCGATAGCACGAACGCCGAACGCCAAGGTCACACGCCCTCAGAACGCGCGGTCGGCGAAGCGTTTTCGAATATCTTCGCCCGCGCGCGGGGGCGAATCATCGTCACCTCGTTTGCCTCCAACGTCCCGCGGATTCAACAAGTCGTGGATCACGCTGTGCGCTTCGGACGTCGCATCGCGTTCTTGGGACGGTCGCTCATCAGCGTGGTCCAATTCGCCTCTGAGCTTGGGTACCTGCGAATCCCTTCGGGACATCAGATCCTGCTCGACGAGATCGATCAGTTTGCGCCGGAGCACATCGTTGTGATGACCACCGGCTCGCAAGGCGAGCCGATGTCGGCCCTGGCGCGCCTATCGGTCCGTGACCATCCCCGCATGAAGATCGTCCCCGGCGATACCATCGTCATTAGCGCGACGCCGATCCCCGGCAACGAGCCGGCAGTGTGGCGCACGATCAACAACCTGTACCGGCTTGGCGCGACGGTGATTCACGGGAGCGCCGGGCTCGCCCACGTTTCGGGGCACGCAGCTCAAGAGGAGTTGCTGCTGATGCTCAACTTGGTGCGGCCGCAGCACATGATTCCGGTGCACGGTGAGTATCGTATGCTCGTAACGCATGGTGCACTCGCCGAACGTACCGGCGTTGCGGCCGACAACGTCCACATCCTGGAAAACGGTGACGTCTTGGAGTTCACTGCCACCCATACCGAAAAGGTCGGCAAGACCTACGGGGGCCACGTGATGGTCGATGGGAGCGGCGTGGGCGACGTCGGCGACGCCGTCCTGCGCGACCGTAAGCATCTCT
>JAFAXE010000052.1 GCA_019241305.1 Vulcanimicrobiota bacterium | reverse complement strand
AAAAGCGCTCCGTCTTCGACTCCGCGCCCCCGTGCTGCGCACGGGGCCCCCAATCGGCCGCGAAAAGCAGCCGCGCGCGGGAGCTAGACTTTCTCGATCTGGTAAAACTCCAGCTCGACCGGCGTTTCGCACCCCCAAATCGCTTCGCGATTCGGGGACCCCGAAGAGTTCAAAAGCGCTCCGTCTTCGACTCCGCGCCCCCGTGCTGCGCACGGGGCCCAATCGGCCGCGAAACGCAGCCGAGTGCGGGAGTTAGACTTTCTCGATCTGGTAAAACTCGAGCTCGACCGGCGTTTCGCGGCCGAAGATCGAGATGAGCGCGCGCACCTTCTCCTTCTCCGGTTGAATCTCGTCGACGATTCCGGTGAAGTCAAAGAACGGGCCAGAGGTGACCTTGACGCGATCGCCCTTCGCGAAGTCGATCTTCAGCTTCGGCGTTTCGATGCCCATCTGCTTGAGGATCGTTTTGACTTCTTTTTCCTGAAGGGGGACGGGCTTTTCACCCGATCCGGGTGAGCCGACGAAGCCGGTCACACCGGACGTGTTGCGCACGACATACCATGACGCATCGTCCATGTCCATCTCGACGAGGACGTAGCCGGGAAACACCTTCTTCGGGGTGATCTTGCGCTTGCCGTCTTTGAACTCGACTTCATCTTCCATCGGCACGAGCACGCGGAAGATCTTGTCGGTCATGTTCATCGAGTGAATGCGCCGCTCCAGGTTCGCCTTCACCTTATTCTCGTATCCCGAGTAGGTGTGAATGACGTACCACTTCTTGCGGTCAGCCGGCTTTGCGCTCGGCGCTTGTACGGTTGTTGGTTCGATCATGGCGAGTTAGTGCCGCACGGCTCCGAAGATCAGCGTGAGCAATTCATCGACGACGTACGTGTAGATGGCAAGAGAAATGACGAGCCCGATAGTGAGGATCGTCGCGGCGATCCACTCTTGACGGGATGGCCAGGTAACGCGGCGCATTTCGGAGACGATTCCGCGGAAAAACGTCTGAACGCGTGCAGCATTCGCGGCACGCTCCGCGGCGCGTGCGGACGGGCGCGGCGGCGGTGCGCCTGTTGGTCTCATGGTGGTTCCGCCTCCAGTCCCTCCGCGGTTCATCTTGCTCGTGTTCTCCTGGCGATCATATTTTCGGGAAGCTCGTACCGGCTTGGCAGGGCGGACAGGACTCGAACCTGCAACCGGCGGTTTTGGAGACCGCAACTCTACCAATTGAGCTACCGCCCTTCGCGCCGGCACCTCTCACAGCGGTATATCCTATCGCGTCTCGCGATGGGGACGGTGACACCGGCAAAACCGGCAATACTTCTTGATCTCGAGCCGCTCGCTCGTGTGCTGGCGGTTCTTCGACGTGTTGTAGTTGCGTCGCTTACACTCTTGGCACGCCAACACGACCATCACACGGTTCTCTTTTTTCGCCATCGTTCGTCAGTCGGACTCCGTCGCTCGAGCGACATAAAGAAAACGGACCCGGCGTCCGTTCGTCGGACGATCATACCATATCGCCGGCGGCCCTGTAAACGCAACACAGCCCCCTCCTCTTGCTCTGGCAGGGAGGCAAGGCGCCTGACGCTCGGTTGAGGTGGCGCGCCCGAGACGATTCGAACGTCCAACCTGAGGCTTAGGAGTCCCCCGCTCTATCCATTTGAGCTACGGGCGCACGCGCACCGCCGTTCGTCCGCACCCCGTTCGTCGCCTTCGCTGCTTGGAGCTTCGCAAGGAGGCCCGTCAGCGTTGCGCCGGCCTCGAAATGTTCGGCAGCGATCTCGCGAGCTGAGCCCGCGTGCCGAGCATAGTTGCCACAGACCTCCTCGATCGCCGCGATCGCCTCGTCCGGTGACCGAAACGACATCACGCCAACGTCGGCGTCGAGCCATCGGGAGAAGCCGGTCTCTTGCGTGACGGCCGGTCTTCCGCTCGCGAGATAGGCGGCAGTCCGTTCACTGAACCAACCGCTCGAGGTCGCGACGTACGCGTGTTTTGCGACGGTGAACTCTGCTTTCGACCGGCGCATAAAGGCCAAGTATGCCTTCGGCGTTCGAGAGGCCTCATAGGGATCGGTAATCAGCCAACCGTTCTTTTTCAGGAGGTGGCGCGGAGCCGGGTCACCTCCGAGCGCCAACTCGAGCGGCGCCTTCACCCTTTTCGGCAAATCCAAATACGGCGTGAACGATTCCGACTTGTTCCCGTAGGTAGCGCCTCCGTACGTGCGATCCGGATAGCTTTGCCACTGCATAACGGTTGAAAAGTTGCCGCCATCGCCCTTTGGGGCGATTGGCACACGATCGACGACGACGGGATGCCGTGTCGTCATCCAAGGGAGGCCGTCGTTGGGAATACCGCATTCGGGCTGACCAATGTTTTCAGCAAAGGTCAAAAACGCCGTATGCCGTCGCGCCTGGTCCATCGCTTCCGGCTCGGTAAGATGACGAATCTGCGTGAAGACCGGATCCATGTCGATGAAGGCTCGAATTGGTACCTCCATGCTCCATTCGCGCAGGGAGTTGCACCCCGACAGATTGAGCAGCGCGTCCGCAGTGCGCCAGATATCGCGCGTAGAGCCGGCGCACGGACCGAGCCATTGACGGCGGTGCGCATCGTAGTATGCCCAGCGTTGTTCCATCCCGCTACCGGCGAAGATCTCTTCGGCATAGCGGAGCCCAAAGCTCGGGTCCTTCGTCATCTCGGAGGTCTCGGGATCGTAACAGCATTCGTCGTCGTCCCCACTGTCCTCCAGGAAGTACACATCGTGACCGAGCTTCATCAGACCGATTAGGTACTGAAGGCTCGACCAAGCAAAGCCCCCGATCGGGCCGCGAACGACGTATCCGAGCAGGAGTACCCGCATGCCGGCTAGGTCTCGTTCTCCATAACGCGGAGCATGCCGGCGAGCACGTGGCTGCTCTCAAAGCACTCCTCTGCAATCTCGCGCGCTGCTCGAGCGTGGCTTTTGGGGTCGCGCTCTACCCTGCGCAACGCTTCTGCGGCGCTCTCCTCATCATCGAACGCCAAAAGACCACGTCCGTTCGGAATCTCTCGCGACCAGTTCGTATCTTGTGCAATGACGGGCCGGCCGGCCGCGAGATAGCATGCCGATCGGTACGAGAACCAGCCGGTATTCGCGTCGACATACGTTTCCTTGGCCACGGAGAATTCGCCACGCGATGCCGCGATGAAGTCTTGGTAGCGCGCTGCATTTGGTGCACACGAGCCGCAATCGAACAGCTTCCAGCCGGCACTGCGGATCGTATCCGCGGGGAACGCGGGATCGCCTAACTGACCGACCGCAATCGCGAGCGGCACTTCGGGTACGCGACGTGGGAGGTTCAAGAGCCGCATGAACTCGACGTCCTTTTGGCCCCACTGGCGGCCATCGAACTCGAGCTTGTCGAAAACGCTCCAGTTCATGACGGTCGAATAATAGCTCGTCGCCTCGCTCGGTGGGTCGCTCGGCGTCCACAAATCCATTACGATGGGCTGATGCGTGTGGTGCCATGTAAGCCCCAACGTGGGGACGTGACAAGGCTCTGAGCCGACACTGGTTCCGATCGTGAAGCGGTGGGTGTGATTTTTAATCAGCTCCGGCATGGAGCACCACTCCGCCGCCAAAGCACGCCGGTCGAGCGCCTGCACTTGCGTGAACATCGGGTCCGTGTCGACCAGCGCCCGTACCGGAATCGTTGCATACTCGTCCCGAAGCGCCGTCGAGCACGACAGATTCAGAAAGATGTCTGCGCTGTGGCAAAATTCCAAAACGGCGGATTTCGATAGGCCGAACCAGTGGCCCGAGCTTTCGTCGCGGTATGCCCAACGGTCAGGGACACCGAAGTGCTCCATCGTCGCTGCAAGGTACGCGACGTTCTTCGAACAGCTGACCTCGCCATGTTGGAAAATCGGCCAAGAGCGCGTGTCTTCCACGTAGATCGCGTCCCATCCGAGTTTCAGAAATCCGAGAAGATACTGCAGATAGTCCCACGCGACGCCGCCCGCGCCATGCGGATAGAGACCGACGAAGCCGGTAACGATGATCCGGCCCTTACGGGACACCGGCCGCCACCGCGCCATGCTCTGCACCGAAATCTGCAGGGAAAAGCTTTCCGTCGCGCATCTCTAAGCGCACGTTGCAGCCGGCAAGCGTGGTTGCGCGGTGCGCGATGAAGAAGGCGGTGCGGCCGATCATGAGCCGCTCCATTGCGTCGACGATCGCCGCTTCGGTTGCGAAATCGAGTGCGCTCGTCGGCTCATCGAGGAGCAGGATCGGCGCATCCTTGAGAAAGGCGCGCGCCATCGAAAGCCGCTGACGCTCACCGCCCGACAACCGCATGCCGCGTTCGCCAACCTGCGTCGCGTAGCCGTCGGGAAGCGATTCAATGAAGTCGTGCGCGTTGGCACGCTTGGCCGCTCGCACGATCTCGTCGTCGTTCGCATCCGGCTTGCCGTAGGCAATATTCTCGCGGATGCTACTCGAAAAAAGGACCGTCTCTTGCAGGACGATGGCGAACTGGTTCCGCAGGTCGGCAAGGCGGTAGTCTCGCAGGTCCACGCCGTCGAGGAAGATCGCTCCGCGGGCCGGGTCGTAAAACCGTGCCAACAGGCTCACGAGGGTCGTTTTCCCGGACCCCGTTTTGCCCTGGATGCCGACTCGGCTGCCGGCGGAAACCGCCAGACGTATTCCGCGCAGAACCTCGTGTCCCGGCGCGTATGCAAACGAGACGTCGTCGAAGACGAACTCTCCACGCGCACGGTGCAAGCGCGTGGCTTGCGGCTTTTCTGCTACATCCGGCAATTCATCCAGCAGCGCAAATGCTCTACCAGCGCTGGCGAGCGCATTTTGGAGGTCCGTCATCTTCTTGCTGATGGCCTTGAGGGGATCGTAGATTTGCGCCTGATACGCCATCACGATGAGAAGCTCGCCAATCGAAAGATGGCCGGCCTTTGCCTGCAATGCACCGAGGAACAGCACCACCGCCGTTCCGGCCGCCACCGTTACCCCAATCGCCAAATCGAATCTGCCCTGTAGCCAGGCGATATCGACCTGGCCGAGCATACGGTCGCGAGAGTGCCGGTAGAACCGTGCGTTTTCATGTTCTTCGCGTCCGAACGCGCGCACCACCCGGCCCGCCGCGAGCGCTTCTTGCACCACCGACATGGCGGAACTATCGAGTTCCTTGACTTCGTACCAGCGTCCCCGTAACCGCTTCCCGAACGTTACCGTCGTGAAATACAACACCGGGCACACGATAAGGGCAACGACCGCCAACTGCCAACTCAGCCAGGCCGTTACGGAGACGATACCGATGACGGTGAAGGCCGCTGTCGCGAGCGGGATGATACCGTCGATCAAGATGTGCTGTAGGCACGGCGCGTCGTATTGAATGCGATAGACCGAGTCCGTCGTCCCGGCACGATCGTGGTAGGACAGCGACAGACGCTGCGCGTGCCGAAATAACGTGGCACGAAACTCTAAGACGAGCCGCTCTCCCAAGTATGTCGATACAAGCCAAACGCCTAGACCCTGCAGATACATCAGCAGGGTAATGAGCACGAGAAGCACGGCCGACGCCGCCAAAACGCCGTATGGCCAGCCTGGGGCGATCACATGCATCACCGCGGCGAGCGGTAGCGGCGCAGGATGCGCGCCAACGACACTGTCGACGGCAATCTTCAGCGGAACCGGTGCGAGAAGCGAGAGCGGCGTCGCCATGAGATTCAGAAGAAAAGCACCAGCGATCGCCGGCCAGTACGGCCTGGCGAACGACAAAACGCGTGCCCACAAGCGGCTCGTTCTTTCTGCGTCTGCGGGTTGCGTCTTCATCGCCGCGTGCCTGCCAACGTCCCGGCGCAACGGTCGAGGATCGTTTCACAGACGCGTTTCGCGTCAAATTCGAGCGCCAGCTCTCGTGCCGCCGCGGAATGTTTTTCGTAGTCTGCTTGAACCGTCTCAAGCGCAGCGGCCGCCTCATCAACGGTCGAAAAGCGAAACATGCCGAGACCGTTCGGCAGGATCGTGCTTGGGCCGGTATCTTCCACCACGACCGGTCTCCCGCTGGCGAGATAGCACAGCGTACGGTCGCTCACCCACGCGTTCGCGAAACGCATGCAGGAAGCTTTCGCGCAGCTAAACTCGCCGCGCGAAGACTGAATGTAGCGTTGATACTTTTCCGGAGTGCCGGCGACGTCGTGCGAATGTCGAACCCGCCAACCTTTTTGGAGCAACAACCTTTTATCGTGCACGTCATGCGGCTCGTCAAGATCGAGCATGAGCGCGAGCTCCAGCGGCACGGTCGTCGCGGCAGGCAAATCCAGAAAGCGCAGAAAGGCGGCGCGTTTGTTGTTGTCGCACGGGACACCGTCGAAACTGAGCCACTCGTCGTTGCCCCACCAGCCCGACACCGTGGTGCATGCCGCGTCGTCGGGACCCGCTCGAGCCGGCCAGAGTTCGAGGCTGACCGGCGGACGTATCCGTATCCACGTCAGCCCGCAATCCGAAAAACGAGCCTGCGGTGTTCCGACCGTTTCGCCCGTGGTAAGGTAGAGATCATGCGGCTCAACATCGAGATCGCCGCTGCTCATCCAATACTGCAAAAGCCCTGGGTCGATGTCGACGAGGGCCGTCCGGCGAAAGAGCTCTAGCACCCACGGCGCGATCCGCTGGTGGAAATTGAGCAGAAGGTCGGCGTCGCGGAAAATGCGCCTCACCTCGAGGGAAGGAGCGTTCAAGAACTCCTGACCCGCATAAAAGATCCCCTTGCCGCCAAGACCGTATTCGGCGAGCCGAGACACGAGCGTTTGCATCAGATGCTGCCGCGCGGCAGGGTCCGCGTCGCTTCGGACGTCTTCGAGCCACCACACATCGCAACCGAGGCGCCGCAGTCCATCGGCATATTGCAGATAAACCCAAAAATGACCGCCGCCGAGCGGGTAATCGACGACGTTATGCGCCGAAATGACCACTCTCATGGGGTAACGGAGGCCGGCGCACCGGCCGGGACGTCTGAAAAGCAAATCAGTCGTACCGTACGACGCGCGAAAAACTCTCGTAGCTTCGGATGAGCAAGCGTTCTGCGCTCGATGTCGCGTTCGTCGTGATACGGTGAAAGGAAATCCCGATCGACGTATCCCGGATGGCAGCTCAACTCCACCGGAACGTCGTCGAGCACCGATTCCAGCATCGCAAGGAGGCTCTCCACGCCGATGTGTTCGGGATGCGGAATCCCATCCCACTGTCCGTAAAAATCGGCGAAATATCGGACCGCGGAATGTTCGCGAAGCGGCAATCCATAACGCTGCGCTGCGGCCACGAACAACGGTGCTAACCTTGGGTCGCGATGCACGTTCTGGTGAGCATCCATATGGGACGGCAGCCGCTCGAGCTCGCCGACGAACCGATCCATCTGTCGCTCTATCGCACGTTCGACCGCCGATGAATCGTTGAAATCGACGAACGGCTCTGCGTCCTCGTCTGTCAGGGCCACATGCAGCCCCACGCCCAAGCCGGGCTCGCGCCACGCAATGGCGATTGCATCGGGAGTAGCCGGCATCTCGATCATGAGGCTCGCACTCGTTACGACCCCCAGGGCATGAAGCTCCGCAACGGCGCGGTTGATGCCATGGCTCGCGCCGAAGTCGTCCGCATTGACGATGAGCAAGGCCATCCCTCAGAACGGCTCCGCCTCGAGCCCCGCGACTGCCGATGCGAAACTGGCCATGGCAGTCGTGCCCTCCTGCGCTGAACGAAGCACGACGGCAGCACCAAGCATGGCGAGCACGACGCTCGCTGCCGCCGCGTGTGCGAAGCCTGCTCCGATGCTGGCGGCGAAGAGACCCGTCGCGAGCACGACGGCGGCTGCGCGGTAGCGCGGCCAGACGCGCACGCGTACGAGTTGTGCACCAGCACCATGCTCTTCGACCGCCGCAAGCGCTCTTGCGGCGCCGAACTCTCCGGCGCCGACTTCGAGATCGAAGTCGTCGTACGGGCCGCCGCGCGTAGTCGCTACGCGGCGTTCGAGCATCCGCTCCTCCAGCGCTTGCACCCATGCCTCCGATGCTCGCCACGTTGAACTCCACAGACGGTATCGCGCTCCAGCGATCAAACGCGGATGCAGCTTGACGCGCTTACGCCAGAGCGTCAAGCCATATTCCATTCGTCCCCACAGACGCGCGAGCGGGTGTACCAGGTGCAGCAACACACTGATCCCGTAGAGCCGCAGCCTTTCCAACGTTGAGCGAGGCGGCGCGGGCAATCGCGTCCGTCGCGCCGAGATACCGGCTTGCAAGAACAGCGAAGCTACCGCGACGACGAGCGGCACGGCGGCAAGGTACATCGGCGTCCACAAAACGCCGAGCGCAGTCAGCGCCGCGAAACCGGCGATGACGAGATACCACTCCGGCATCAAGGGAAGGGAGAACAGCCCCGCCGCCGCGGGCGTTTCGAGCGACTGGTAACCGGCCGTTCCAAAGATCCCGCTGTAGACGCGCTGTGACTGAAAGATCGCGTACCGAGTGCCGTTCCCGTACATGCGGCCCGCCCAACGTACGTGTCCCCGCGCGTTATACTTCGCGGGCCATTTTCGCTCTAACAGCGCCTCCGCGCGACCATAGCCGCGTTGCTGCTTCCAGTACGAGCGCCACGTCGTGCGGCGATGGTGCCACACGACGGCGCCATGGCTGTAGCCGAGGCTCCAGCCACGCTCACGCAACTTCCAGCAGATATCGACGTCGTCTCCTGCGATGCGGAGTTCCGGATCGAACGCACCGACGTCGCGCAGGCGCGCAGCGCGGAATGCCATGTTGCAACCGGGGATGTGCTCCGTCTCCCGATCTGAGATGAAGACGGCGACGGGGCCCCCGGGTGCATGATCGAAACACTGCAGCACGCCGGAGTGCCCCGGCGGGGCGAGATTCGGCCCCCCGATTCCAACGTGGTCCGACTGAAGGAACGCCGCGGCGAGATACCTCAGCCAATGTTCATCGGGATACGCGTCGCTGTCGAGATATGCGACGATCTCGTGCCGAGCCGCCGCGAGCCCGGTGTTGCGTGCGGCGCTGAGCCCGCGGTTACTGGTGCTGATGAGACGGACCTCATACTGCGCGGCGATGGAACCCGTCCCGTCGATTGAGCCGTCGTCTACGACGATGACTTCGAAGTTCGGATAGTCTACGCGGGAGAGCGCTTCGAGACACTGCCGAAGCGTCGAAGAGGCGTTGTACGCGCACACGATCACAGAGATTCCGGGCCACCGGCGGTCCGGTAAGAACGGCATCGCTTCGTAGGTCCGGCGAACTGCGGGCAGCGCAGGTTTTGGGGTGCGGTCTCTGCGCGTCATGCCGAAATCCCACTGTTCCACCGCGGTGCCGCCGCGATGCCACTCATCAGTCCAAGCGAACACGAACGCGCCGGCGCAGCCAGACTCGAAAATTGTTCGAAGCTGCCACTGCAACGCGGCCGCCTG
Source organism: Vulcanimicrobiota bacterium (assembly GCA_019241305.1). Classification (GTDB taxonomy): domain Bacteria; phylum Vulcanimicrobiota; class Vulcanimicrobiia; order Vulcanimicrobiales; family Vulcanimicrobiaceae; genus JAFAXE01. The sequence goes on along the minus strand of JAFAXE010000052.1, from coordinate 7,691 downwards.
TCCCCGTTCACCATGCCGCCGGCTATCCAATCCAACTTCAGCGAGCATCAGCGGACGTTCCGCGGCGATGTTTTGGAGCCGACCGAGATAGGCCTGGAGCGATGGCTGTTGCTCCAGATACACGTTGAAGCAGACCACGTCGAGCAACGGCAGATTCAGATATTCCGTCGTGGGATAGTTGACATAGGTGACCAGGCAGCGTCGATCTTCTCGTTTGACGGCATGGTATAACCGCTCGATGAAACGCTCCACCCGCGCGCGGCCGAGCCAGCGGACGATGGAAGCCGGAATCTCGTTGCCGATTGCGTAGCAGAAAACTGCCGGATGGCCGGCACATTGGTGCGCCGCCTTCGTAACCCGCTCTTCGATCCTGCGTGCACAATCGCGGTCATCGAGAAACACGATGTGCTGCTCCCAAGGCAGCCCAACCATGACGCGCAAGCCGTGGCGGGCTGCCGCGTCTAAGACGGCGACTTCGGGCACGGTGTACGTCCTGATCGCGTTGATGCCGCTGGCCGCCATCTCCGCAAAGTCGCGCTCGACGACGCCGAGATTTGGAAGGCTGGCGCCGCTCAGCTCGTGGAGAAACGTGCCGTAGGTCGCTCCCTTGACGTAGAACTTCTCCGAGCCTGCGAAGAGGAACGGGCCACAAGCGTGGAGCGGCGGCAAGGGTGGCGCAAGCGACCCAAAGCGGTTCTGCGCTTCTCGAGGTGCAAGCTCGATCACGTTGGTATGCTGACCGGGCGCACGTCTTTGGTGTCGCGGTCCCGCGGCCGATGCATGACTCCGGCATCATGTCACCGAGCAACGCAGGCTCGCAACGGACGGAATCCCTCACAGTTTGTCGCACAGTCCGCGGATTCGTGGCAGACGACGCGAAGGCTCGCTCTAAGGCCCTACCGCTTGTGCGACAGCGCGTTCTTCATCCCACATGAGGCCGCCGCGCGACAGACGTTCGAAGCGCTCCGGACCGAGCGCGACTTGCAAGGCTGTGCGAACGCGTTCGTACTCCTGGCGCTCCGTATATTCGCGTCGCGCCTCGAGCTCGTCGAGCTGGCGGTCGATGAACGCCAGGAGGCGCGCTGCCGCGATTCGGTCGCGACCGGCGCTCCTTCCGCCTCCCGAGGCTCTCAGTGCCAACACCGCAGCCAAGTGTTGCAGAATAAACATCGTGAGGACCGTTGCCTGGACTTCCCGCGCGAGCGTGAGCGCCTGCAACGCATAAACGCGCGCTTCTTCGAAGGCGTCGAGTGCGACGAGATAGGCGGCCATGTTGCACAAATCGACCGCCGCAGAGCGACGGTTCCTGGCGGCGTTATGTCCCTCCAAAGCCTCGGCCGCCGTGTGAAACGCTGCTTCCGCGTCGCCTGCAGCGAACTCCAGTTCAGCAAGATGGCCGGCGACGGAGGCGGCCGGCCGTCGCAACCGAAGCGAGGAATAGATCCCGAGCGCTTGCGCATAATAGTCGCGCGCACCGGCCACGTCGCCGTACCGGGAACGTGCAGTTCCGAGATCGGTAAGCGCCATGGCGGTCAACCGAGCATTACCGAGAGCTCGAGCGGTCTGGGCCGCTTCATGGAGGAGCCGTTCACCCTCATCGGTCCTTCCCAGTGCACCGAGTGCGCTGCCTGCGGTCTGCGCAGCACGCGCCCATTCGAGTGGATCGCTGCCTTCGCGTAACAGCAAAATTCCGCGCTCGGCGGCTTCGAGCGACGCTTTGTATTGGCCCAGCGCCCCGTAGAGCTTTGCTTCGGCGATATGCAAGCGCGCAACGGTGAGCGTGGGGGTATCAGCGTGCACTGCTGCTAAGGCCAGCGCGACCCAGCGCTGTCCTTCGCTCGCAGCATTCGAGTACCACATCGGTGCCAACGCAGCCACGAGCTCCTGACCGGCAGAAACGTCGTTGCGTGCGCGCAGCGACCATTCGAGCGCGGCGCGATAATTATCCAGCTCACAATCGGTTTCGCTATGCCAGGCACTCTCTTCGCGCGTGTACCATTCGCGTTCCAGCCGCAGCGCGATCCCGGCATACGCAGACGCGTGGCGACGCGCGACCAGTTCACGTTGGCCTCGACTCTCCAGTTTCTCCGCGGCGTACGCCCTCGTAAGCTCCAGGATGTGGTAGCGTGCGTCCCCTTGAGAGAAATCGGCAACCACGAGCGATTTATCGACGAGCGACGCCAGGAGACCAAAAATATCGTCCGCCTCAAGGCCGTCGCCAACACAGACATCGAGTGCGGCGTCCAGCGTGAATCCACCGTTGAAAACGCTGAGACGCTCAAAGAGCAAGCGCGCCTGCGCCGACAAGAGGCCGTAGCTCCAATCGATGACGCTGCGCATCGTGTGCTGGCGTGGGATCGGGCTTTGTCCTCCGCTGAGCAGCTCGAACGTTCGATGTAGCCGTAGCAAGAGCTGACGGGGCGACAATACAGTGCTGCGCGCGGCCACGATTTCGATGGCAAGCGGAAGGCCATCGAGCCTGCGGCAGACCTCTGCGACCGCCGGTGCATTTTCATCGTCTAACAGAAATCGCGCGTCGGCAGCCATCGCGCGGTCCACGAACAGCGCTACGGCACCGTAGCGCAGTGCCTCGGCCGCCGACGTTACGTCGTTTGGAACGGCCAATGGCGGAATACGGTAGACGTGCTCACCTTGTAACGCGATCGGTTCGCGGCTTGTGGTGAGAATGGTGACATGCGGGCAGACGCTCAACATCGCTCGGGCTGCCGCCCGTACTTCCTCGACCACATGTTCGCAATTATCGAGGAGAAGCAGAACGTGTTTTTCTGCGAGAAACGTCAGTGCCGCATCGAACGGATTGTGACGGGCTTCCTTGAGCCCTAAGACGGCTGCGATCTCGCTGCCGATAAGGCTGGGATCCGTCAACGACGCCAGGTCAACAAACCATACGCCGCCGGTACGCTCCTCTATGAGGGTGCGAGCCACTTCGATCGCGGTCCGCGTCTTGCCGACGCCTCCGGTTCCCACCATGCTGACGAGCCGGGAGCGCTCCATCAAGGATGCGATCTCGCTCACGACCTCGTCGCGTCCCAAAAACGACGTCAATTGTGCGGGGAGGTTGTGGGTTGGCGAGATGAGGCGGCTCGTCCGAAAGCGCATGGCGCGCGCTTCCGCTGCCGCCGCCTCGAAACGGTTGCGCGCGTCCGGCGGCAAAGCGAGCGCTTCTGCGAGTCGCTCGACCGTATTCTGGTAGGGGACTTTACGGTATCCACGCTCGAGTGCACTGACGGCCTGAACGCTGACGCGCGCGCGGTCGGCCAACTCTTCTTGAGAGAGTCCGGCTCGCGCACGCAAACGCTTCAAGAGGAGGGCGAATTCCGGTGCCCCCTCCGGCGTTTGGCTCTCATTGCGAGCTTCGTGCCCGGCGTGTTCAACCTGCGCCTTCACGTCCGCGCGCGTTTCGCGCCCACGGGAAAGGCTTCATGCGTTCTCCGGAGTTACTTGACGCCAGGCGCCGCGGCTACGCCAAACGGCGGGTCCGAACTCCCCCCGACCGCTTTGGTCTGGTACAGGATCGTGCCCGTTATCGGATCGACGGCGTCAATGTATCCGGTCGCGTCCGCAACCCACAAGTCCTTTCCTTTCTGATCGAAGTTGATGTTCACGGGATCGCCAAATCCCGTAGCAAGGAGCGCACAGTTCGACAGCTTCTTGCACTTGTAGATCCCTACCATCTGATCGATATAGTAAAGATTGCCTTGCTGGTCGAACGTGATGCCACCGGCAAAGTTGAGGCCACTCACGAGCGGCGTGCCGCTGCCGATGCAACTGCTGAATTCGACCACGGATCCAGTCTTCAACGTTTCATCGTTGAAGCTCCAAAAACAGTCACCGCGCGGATCGAGTGCCACGCCGATGCCTTGCAGCGCATCACTGCCATACGTGAGCGTCCGCGAGACGATGACCGAACGGTTGAGGTAAATGCTGACGCTGCCGGACCCGCCGCTCGTCGATGAAACGTTTGAAACGGCAACCAGCCGGCGGCTCGCGCTGACGTCGACGTTCGCGGGGATCTCGCCCGCATCTTGAAGGGCCGTAGTGGGACCAATCGGCCCTTGGTTGCTATTCTGGTACACGAGGACATCCGATGCCCCACCGTTGGTGACGTACCACCATCCGCTTCGCGTGGAGACAGTGCCTTGCGGACTGGAAATGCCCGACGTCAGACTTTCGAAAAACGTCAAATACAGGTCCCCTTGCTGATAAACCCCGAGGTCGTCACCGTACAGCTGAGCAGTATAAATCCACTTGGCCGTCGTCGGTTTCCCTTGGGGAGGACGGCGAACGGCCGGACGCGGCATGAGCGCGCGCACGGCCCGCGAGATTGCAGGCAACGCAATGGAAGGAACGAGCGGCGCCGCCGCTGCGCTGCGATGGGGAACGCTGCGCGCGGAAAGATCGGGAATCGCGGCTGACGACGCCGGCGCCCCGCCACGAAGAAGCATCGCGGCAAGGGCCGGCACCAGGGCGGCCGCCGTCGCCACCGATCGAGCTGTGGAACTCCTCATGTATCCTCGTTTGTGAGCGGTCAGTTCGGGGAGCGAGGGAAGCCGTATGAAGCCGGTCCGTCGTCGTACCTCTGCAACGGTTTTCTCCGCGAAGGGTCGCTGTGCGTTGTTGAGACACGCGTTCTTTTGAAGTGTGTGGGCGACTGTGAGACCAGCGGTGCGCCGCGTGGTTTGCGAGGCTTCGCGCCTTCTGCCACAATGAAGCCGCCAGCTTGGCGACGGCACGGCGTCCGGCCGCTTCCGTTTCTCAGGCTGCGGGCCGTGGGGTTAGGATCGAAGGGAGTCCTCGCAAGGGGGCCTCGGGGCTTTCCGAGATCACCTACCCCGCGGTCCTTTCGCGCCTCAAGGGCCTCTCGAACCGGTTTGCGGCCGATCGGGGTCGCGACTTTTTTCTGCTACGAAAAGCGGATCGCGCCGACGGAGTCGATGAGCGGGGACGGAGGCTTCTTGTGAGAGGGCGTGGCAACGCCTTGGCGTCGGCGCGGTGGCGAGGAGGGAGGGTCCCTGCCTTGCCGGTGAAGTTCCTCGGCGGCCGCTTCAGACTTTATTCACGATTCGCGGGCACCGTTTGTTCACTGTTCACTCACAACTCGGAGGACGCATGCGCGTTTCACCAGTGGTTCGACCACTCACGTTTACCCTCGCGGCGGCCGCGCTTCTTGCGGGCTGCTCCGGACAATCCGCAACGATGCCGGCTGCGTCGTCGCCTCAGATGGCCGCACCGGCGATGATCCCCATGACCGACCATGGCTTCGTTACTGACGCCCTCGCGGCCGGCACCCTGAAGGTCGGCATCCGCCTCTCCGGCGAGCAACCGAAGACCGACAAACGCTACGGAAAAGTGCTGGGTTACTTCAAAGGCAAGACGTCCAAGGTGTCGCAGGTGATTACCCTGACTGCCAACACCAACGTCCAGTTCTTCAACGTCGACAGCTTCGCTCACACCGCGAGTTTCCTCGGTGATGCAACGAACAAGAGCGCTCCGTGGCCGTCGTCATTCAACGGCAGCGCGACGCAGTCGTCCGCCGGTACACCGATCGGCACGACGAATTTCAGCACAGGCCCGTTGAACGGCGGCAAGGCATCGCTCGTATACACGACGGGGTCTCCTGGATTCTACATGTTCGGTTGCGCCTTCCACTACGATAGCTTTGGGATGCGCACCGTCATCATCGTCAAGTAACGACACCTTAGCGCCGGTTGCATGCGCAGCCGCCGCTGAGCGAGAAGCCTTGTAGGGCGCGCCGCTTTTCTGGGCGGCGCGTCCGCATAAGGAGGCTTCGTTGAGCGTCGCCCAGACCAGAGTCGTCCCGATCAACAGGGCTCCCGAAGGTTTCTCGATCGACCGAGATCTCCCCAAGGGCTTCGCCGCCTTCTATCGTCGCCTCCACGAGCAGTTCTCGCCTTGGCAACAGGAACTCGTTAGGGCACGTGCAGCGGCGCTCGGACGGGCGCACGGCGGCCAGCTCCCGACATATTTGCCGCCGTCCGCCGCCACGACGACGCCTTGGCGAATCGAGCTTCCAGCATGGTGCGCGGATCAACGCAATCAGATGACCGGCCCAGCCGACGACGCCGAACTCGTCGTCAAGATGCTCAACTCCGGAGCCCCCGGAGTCATGCTCGATCTCGAAGATTCGCTGGCGAACACGTGGGAACACCTTCTGCTCGGCCAACGCAACATCGCGGCCGCGTTGTACGGTGAACTGACGTACGAAGACCAAAAACGCCGACGTACCGTTCGAATCGAGCGGTCCAGTACCGTCATTTTCACGCGAGTGCGCGGCCTCCACTTGTATCAGGCCGGAGTGTACGATGAGCTGACGCCCGCGTCGCTCTTCGATCTCGCGCTGCACGTCTTTTCCATCGACTTTGCGCGGTTGCGTCATCCGCTCTGCCTCTACATCCCGAAGTCGGAGTCGGCCGAGGAGGCTCTGTGGTGGCGGGACGTCTTCGCCGCGCTCGTTGCGGCCAAAGGCTGGCAGCGCGACGCAATCCGCTGCATGGCTCTCGTCGAATCGCATCCGCTCGCGTTCGAGCTCGAAGAGTTCGCTTATTCTTTACGCGACGTTCTCCTCGGCCTGAATCTGGGGCGCTGGGACTACATGGCAAGCCTCATCGACTTCACGTTCAACGATCCGGCTTGGGTTTTACCTGATCGAAACACCATTCCGCACGACGTGCCGTTCTTTCAAAACTTGCGCCGCGTGATACCAGCCGTCTGTCACCGCCATGGGATGCTGGCGATCGGCGGGATGACGGCGCTCTATCCGAGCCGCGAGGATCCCGAGCTGAACGCGCGGGCCCTAGCAGTGCTCGAGAGCGACAAGCGCAACGAGGCCAATTGCGGCATGGACGGCGCCTGGACGGGGCATCCCGACCAAAACGCCATTGCGGTGGCGCAGTTTCCAGAGCCCAACCAAGTGCACCGAATGGACGACGTGCCGCTGCATCCCGATATGCGTCCGTCGCTGCACGGCGTGGGAAAAACGACGATGGAAGGGACGCGTGCAGCGGTGCGCACCGTCATCCGTTATCGCCACGGCTACCTTCATGGCAAGGGCGCGAGTTTGCTCGACGGCTACATGGAGGACCTCGCGACCGACCGGATCTACCGGCTCATGATCGCGCAACGGATCGAGCACGGCATGCATACCGTTGCGGAGGTATCGTCGCTCTTCGATGACGAGCTCCAGAAGCTCATCGCAGCCAATCCGCCGGACGCCGAGACGTACCGGCGGGCACGGAGCATTGCCGAGACGATGATTCAGCGGCGGGAATTCGATCCGGCATAGTTCGGCTTGCGAGCGAACGCGTGGCTATGAACGGTTACGCGACGCTTTTATGACACGGGAATGAGGAACGTGAAAGCGTTGGCCGACCGCAGGCTTCGCTTCGTGCTACTGTAGTTTTTCCGTCAGAAACTTCTGACAGCCAAACACCGACTCGATGAAAAACAGTGGAGCCCCAGACGGGGATTGAACCCGTGGCCTCGTCATTACCAATGACGTGCTCTACCACTGAGCTACCGGGGCACATTTTGTTTGGAGCGGGCGGCGAGAATCGAACTCGCGACTTCTGCTTGGAAGGCAGAGGCATTACCACTATGCAACGCCCGCGTCCTGGTGGGCAGGGCTGGATTCGAACCAGCGTAGCGCCTTC
>JAFAXE010000022.1 GCA_019241305.1 Vulcanimicrobiota bacterium | reverse complement strand
CGATCTCGATCCGCATCTGCCGCACGGCTTCGACTTTGAACTCCGCTGAGAAATCTCGGCGCAGCCTTTTCATTGAACCCCTCCTTCGCCCAAATTGAGCGGTATCTTGGGGTCCACGAAACCGGGGCAAGTTCAGGATGACACATTCTTCGCAACTCCGCTCAGGATGACACGCTGGCGGGTTTACGCGGGATTTGGAGTCAGTTGCGAAGCGGTCTCGTTTGGTAGGGCGGGTTCCGCCGAAGCGCCGACAAAAGCCGTGTGCGACGCTTCATCGACAAGCTTCAGATATCGTTGACGTTCCGTCACGTCGATGAACGACGCCTCGAAACTGTTTCGAGCGAGCGTAACGAGCGTTGCCTGGGGAAGCTTCAGCGCTTTGCTTACGCCGTCGAAGTTGTCGCCGACGTACCCGCCAAAATACGCTGGATCGTCGGAGTTCACCGTGCACATCAGGCCGGCGTCGATCATCTTTCCAAGCGGATGGTCTTGTAGCTTGTCAACGACGCGCAGCCGTACGTTCGAGAACGGGCATACCGTCAACGGCGTCTTTTCGTCGCGCAGATGTGCAACGAGCGTCGGATCCTCGAGGCTTCGAACCCCGTGATCGACACGGGAGACCTTCAACAATCGCAACGCCTCCCAGACATAAGCGGCCGGGCCCTCTTCGCCGGCGTGAGCGACGGCCTTTAAACCGTTGGCACGCGCGCGGTCGAATACGGCCTGAAACTTACTCGGGGGATTTCCCCTTTCGGCGGAATCTAGTCCGACTCCAACAAGCCGCTCGCCGTACGGAAGCGCGCTTTCGAGCGTCGCCATGGCCGACTCGGCGCTTTGGTCACGCAGGAAACACATGATCAGCTTCGAGGTAACGCCGTAGCGCGTCTCGCTATCGCGAATGACCGACCACAAGCCGTCGATGACCGTTTGGAACGCGACGCCGCGCTGTGTGTGAGCCTGCGGATCAAAGAAGATCTCGGCATGAACGACGCCCTGCTGATGAGCGCGTGTAAAGTACGCGGCGGTCAACTCTGCAAAGTCTTGCTCGGTACGCAGGACCACCATCGAGGCGTAATAGAGATCGAGAAACGACTGCAGGTCCTTGAACTGATACGCCGCACGCAGCGCGTCCAGCGACGCATACTTGAGCGGCACCTTATTGCGTTCGGCCAGCGCGAAAATCATCTCGGGCTCGAGCGTGCCTTCGATATGCAGATGCAATTCGGCCTTAGGCAGTCGAGAAGACGGCGAGCTTGTCATCCGGGTCACTCCTGACGTCAAGCGACCCCGATCGTATGGGGCGCTGCTGCACGTCGTCTTCTGCCCTTGCGGTGCTCACCCTGCCCTTTCGAGCGGGCCAGTCGCTCAGTGCTGCGAACACGACGCCATGGAAAAGCCGGCGTCGCTTCCGATGTCTCGCGCGAGTTTTCTGTTGGGAGGCACCGCGGCGGCAAGCGTACCCTCCGCCGAACTTCCCGCTATAGCGTCGCCACGCGATTCCACCACTCGAAGGGGCCGTCGTGCTCTCATTCTCAGCGGAGGCGCAAACCGTGGAGTCTATGCGGCCGGCGCAATCACGGCGCTCGCCGAGACGGCCGGCCTGCGCGACGGTCAGCCGTTACCGTACGATCTCGTCTGCGGCACCTCTATCGGCGCGCTCAACGGCTATTTCGTTGCTACGGCACAATACTCGCAGTTGCGCCGCCTGTGGGAACTGGTATCGACAAGACCGGTCTTTGAGCCGAAAAGTCCGTACAATCATTTAGCCAATAACGCCAGCGGGATTGGGACTCGCTTGTATGCCGCCTTCCATCTTGCGATCGGCCTTCTTCAGCGAGTAAAAGGCGTCGTGAATCCGCGCGGCGTTCGCGATCTGCTCCACGAAGAGTTCAAACCTGCCGAAACTTTCCATATTCCGCTGTACATCAGCGTGACCAACATCACGCGACAGAGGAATGAAATGTTCGTGCTGCGCGCAACCAGCGCAGGCGGAATCCAACGGCAGGAGATCAACGACCGGCTGCTCGACGACTTTCATCGCGATCCGATACGGACGGTGGATGAGCACATCTTCTACGATGTGTTCTTTGCGACGGCGGCACTGCCACTCGTTTTCGACCCCGTCCTCATACCGCATCAGGACGATCCGACCAAAGCCGACGAATACATCGATGGAGGCATCACGAAGAACATTCCCGCCGACATCGCGTTGCACTGCGCCGACGCGGTCCATACGATGCTGGTTGAGCCTCTCGATTCACGTGTCGAGATAGCGTATGCAAACGCCAGTGAAATCGGACTCGGCGTCTTTAGCACGATGCAACGCCGAATCATCGAACTCGGCCTCTATCTCGCTTATGCGGATAAGCGGTCGAGCACCACGCCACTTCCGTTCAAAGCCTCTATCATCCAGCCGGCACAAGAATTGCCTGGCGAGTTCGGTGACTTCTCCGACCGGGTCGCTTTACAGCGTGGGTGGGAGATGGGCTACCGGGACGGGCTGCGCGGGTGGCGACCGTTCGAACCGCCCATCCGAGGCCTCGTAACGAACGACTAACGGAGGGCTCCGGGCGCACAAACCTGGGCGTGCAGAGAGTCGAACTCTGATGAGCTAAGCTCACTGGAACCTAAATCCAGCGCGTCTACCAATTCCGCCACACGCCCGCTGCGGATTTTGCGGTTTGACCTTCCAGCTGTTCGCCGTCGCTACAGGGTGACCCGTCCCGAGAGGAGCCCGGCAATCGGTTCCGCGATGAGCTCGACGACGTCCGCGTCGTAGAGTCCGATTTGCACGGGATCGGGATGCATCTGCGTCCCGGTGTGGAGCGATAGGGATAGGCGTGGCAATTTCTCAGCGGTATGCAGCGTCAGGGTGCCGCGATAGTGGCCGCGGTCCCAGGTTGCGGTATCGGGAGCATCGGTTCGGAGGACGATGTCTTCGCCGGCGCCCGCCAACTCGCGAACGCGTCGATCTACGTCGGCGATGGTCTTTCGAAAAGCTTCGCTGTCGTTCGACATGCCGCAGATATGCCCGGCGGCGTGCCGAACTCCCGCCGGCGCATCTGGTGTCCAGGGCGGCCGATTCCTGGTAGCGAACCTGTGATGCTCTCAAAGGCGTACGTATTTGGGGTCTGGAGGTATTCGCAATGCCGACTCGGGCGCTCATGATTTTCGCCATGGTGGCTGTTGCAATGGGGTTCGCCGCTATTTCGCGCCCTTCGACTGCGGCGCTTCGCGCCTCCGCTCAGCCCTTCGACTCCGCTCGCTACGCTCGCTTCGCTCAGGGTGACACAGCAGCGTTGCGTGCGTTCGCGGTGCGCTTCGGCTTCGCTCACGGTGACACGGCAGTGGCAGCGTTGCGTGCGAATGGGGTGCGGGCGTTTCTGAGGCGACAAGGATCGCCGGCCGTCGTGTTCCCCGTCGTCACGACGACGCAGACGTTTCACAACGACATGAACGTTTACGGCGTCAACGGGCCCTTGGACGTACGTCCCGATGCACTAACACTGACATTCGACGAAACGATCACCGGACTGATGGAGCCAAGCGGCGAGGTGACAAGTGCGCTGGGTCACGTGTTCGTCACTGAAGAGACCGCCGCCGACGTTAAGGTATTCTCCTATACCAGCAGCAACTTCATGGTCACCAACACCCTCATGGATCCGGGCGAAGTACCGTTTGACGTGGCGAGCAGTCCGAGCGAGAAACTCGTTGCCGTCTCTAATTCAATGACGACTTCGAGCGGCAATGGCAGCGTTAGCGTGTATCTGGGTGGAGCTAAGAATCCGACGAGCATTCTGACCGTCAAGGCAAAGGCGATTGGCGTCGGCATCGCTCTCGATCACAAACAAAACTGCTTCTGGAGCTACGACACCACAAGCAGCGGTCCCGGCACAATCGTGGAGTTCGTCCACTGCAAGGGCGCTCCAAAAACGATTGTGTCGACGTTGACGGCGGCAGGCGGCTTGGCCTTCGACCGCGGCAACAATCTGTTCTACGTCGACCAAGCCGCCGGAAAGGTATTCCGTTGCAATGGAACCATCGCTTGTACTCCGCTGGTGTCGGCGCCGCACTTGAACGTGCCCTTCTTCATTCATTTCGACCGTAATTGGAAGCATTTGTGGCTGACGGATCCCGGCAACGGCAGTCCATCGGAAACGCCGACGATCTATGCGCTGAATCCCAAGACAGGGAAAGCTCAGTCAACGACGCCCGCACACGGCGGCATCCCGTCCTACGGCATTGCGCCGGACCCGGGTTCGAAGTTTTGAGTTGACTACGCCCTTCGACTCCGCTCGCTCCGCTCAGTGTGACACGGCTAAAGCGGGGGCTGTGGAGGATTTCGGCACGCTGTTGCGCCGGAGCCGGACGGGGGCGGGACTGTCACAGGAAACGCTCGCGGAGCGAGCGGTCATCAGTTTGCAAGCGGTGAGCGCACTGGAACGCGGTTTTCGTAAAGCGCCGTACCGCGACACGGTTGAGCGCCTAGCGAACGCACTCGGCTTGGAAGCGGAGGCACGCCGTGAATTCCAACGCTCCGCCGAGCGCGCGCGTCTACGGTCGGGGCCGGAGCCACCGGCTGAAACCGCGGCGGCGCAGCGAAACAATCTCCCGCCGTCGATCACGTCGTTCGTTGGACGCGAGGACGTGCTCGCGGAAATTACGGCGCTTCTCGAATCGTCGCGCCTCATCACCATCGTGGGCAGCGGCGGCACCGGCAAGACCCGTGTAGCGCTCGAGGTTGCGCGCAGAGCGCTCGCGGATTGGGCCGATGGCGTCTGGTTTGTGGAGCTCGCCGGGATTCGGGACCCCACACTCGTGCCGAACGCGCTCGCCTCCGTCGTGGGGGCGCAGGAGTCGCCGCATCGGCCCACTCTCGACGCGCTTTTGCGATCGCTCGCTACGAAGCGGATGTTGCTGGTCGTCGATAACTGCGAGCAGGTTATCGGCGCAGTGCGCGAACTCGCCGCAACACTGGTGCGAGCCTGCCCAGAACTTTCATTGCTCCTCACGAGCCGTGAGCTGCTTCGAATTTCCGCCGAGCACGTGTACACGTTGCCACCGCTAGGTGTTCCGGTTGACAAGGTCGCGTCGAGCGAAGAAGCACGACGCTTTCCGTCCGTCGAACTCTTCGTCGAAAGGGCCCTAGCAGCCGACAGTCATTTCGTCCTGAGCGACGCAAACGCCACTGCGGTAGCAGACATTTGCCGCAAAGTCGACGGCATACCACTGGCGATCGAACTGGCGGCGGCGCGTAGCGCCATGTTTGCGCCCGCAGATCTCGTGGCTCGGCTCGATGCGCGCCTTGGGCTCCTTTCCCGCGCTCAGCACGACACCGCTCCACGGCAGCGCACCATGCGTGCGCTGATCGACTGGAGTTATGACTTGCTTGACGACGCGGAGCGCGCTTTGTTCTCGCGCCTCGCCATCTTTGCCGGTGGTTTCGCTTTGGACTCCGTAACCGAAATCTGCAGCGATGAAACGATGCCCGGGGACAACGTTCTCGATGTGCTGGGCTCTTTGATCGAAAAGTCACTGGTCGTAGCCGAGGTGGGCGGCGACGAAGGACGATATCGCCTTTTAGAGCCGACGCGCGACTACGCGCTCGAAAAGCTTCGGGAGCGTGGGGAGACGGCGAGGCTAGGTCAGCGGCACGCCGAGACGTTTCTGCGGCTTGCGCGCCACCTCGATGACGAGTGGTACGCAGAACATGAACGCCGATGGTTTTCGCGTGCCGAAGCCGAGCTGGACAACTTCCGCGCGGCGCTCGGCTTTGCGCAACAGGCAAACGACCCGGCGACGGCTCCGACGCTAACCGCGGCGCTCGCGCGCATTTTCTATTCCCTTGCGCCGGCGGAAGGATTACGACGTACGCAAGCGGCGCTCGACGGCGGCGCGAACGAGATGCCGCCGGTGTTGCGCGCGTGGCTCGAGATTGCAACGGCGGAATACGACAACGCCTTTGGCGACTACAAAGCCGCCGCCGCGGCGGCCCAGGAAGCGCTGGCGCTACTCAAAGCCGACGATGCTCCACTGTTGCAGGCACGCGCGCAACAGGCGGCGGGTGCGGCTTTCGCCGTGCTGGGAGATGCAGACGGCGCAGCCGCGATGCTCCAGTCAGCGCTGACGACGGCACGGAAATTGCGTCGTCCGCGGCTGATCGCCGTCCTGCTCGAAGAGCTCGGCACCGCCTGTTCTCGCAGCGACGATCTCATCGCTGCGCGCAACTTTTATGCTCAGGCGTTGGCGCTATGCAGCCTGCATGGCTTCGAACGCTTGTGTGCATCCTTGATGGCGCAGTCCGGGGAAATTGCGTATGGTTCAGGCGAACCGGCGGAAGCGCTGCGCTACGCCGAGTCGGCACTCTCGACGCATCGTTCACTGAGAAACCGCCGCGCCTCGGCCGCCGGGCTGTGTAACGTTACGGCGTACCTGATTTCGCTCGACCGCTTCGATGAGGCACGCGATCGTGGCCGCGAAGCGCTCGCGGCGGCGCGAGACGTGCAAGGCCGGCTCTATACGGCGTATGCGTTGCAGCATCTCGCGTCCGTCGCCGCGCTGCACGCAGATAGTTCCCATGGCGACGGCGCTGTGCGAGCAGAGCGGGCTGCGTCGCTCCTCGGGTTCGTGGATGGACGCCTCGAGGCATTGGAACTGGTGCGCGAACGTACCGAGCAACGTACTTACGATCGTGCCCGGAATGCTCTGGTCGAGCGGCTGGGCGCGAGCACATTTGACAAGCTGGCGCGTCAAGGCGTCGAGTGGAACGACGAACGCTCCATCGAGGAAGCGCTGGCCGTTTGACCGGAAGAGCTTGGACCGCGTTTAAACGCCGGTGGCGAATCTGTGGTTGTGCGTTGCTCGCGGCCGCGGGTATCGCGTTCATTGCGGCGTCGCCGGTTCGTGCGCAAACGAGCGGTTCGTTTTCGATGGGTGGGATGCAGTGGCGGTTCGTGGGGCCGATGCGCGGAGGACGGACGTCGGCGGTGAGCGGTGTGGCCGATGAGCCGAACGTTTTTTATATCGGTGTCGTCAACGGCGGCGTTTGGAAGACCGACGATGCGGGGCGCACCTGGACGCCGATTTTCGACGAGCAGAATACGGGCTCCATTGGGGCACTCGCCGTTGCGCCGAGTGACGACAACGTCATCTACGCCGGCAGCGGAGAAGGCTTGCAGCGGCCGGACCTCGCGATCGGCAACGGTATTTACAAGTCGGTCGACGGGGGCAGAATCTGGACGCATCTCGGTTTGCGCGATGCGCAGCAAATCGCGCAAATCGCAGTCGATCCGCGCAATGCGAACCGCCTATTCGTCGCGGCGCTGGGCCACCCGTACGGTCCAAACACGGAGCGCGGCGTCTATCGCTCAACGGATGGCGGCACGGCGTTTCAACGGGTCTTGTACACCAACGAAAACACGGGTGCGTTTTCCGTCGCGATCGATCCAAAGCGCCCACAAATCGTCTATGCGACGCTATGGGCGGCGCGGCAGGCTCCCTGGGAGGCCGGCTTCGAGATTGCGGGGAGCGGGATCTTCAAGTCGTCCGACGGCGGATCGACATGGGCTCCGCTGACGAACGGCTTTCCGAAGCGGATCGGACGGACGTTCGTTGCGGTTGCGCCATCGAACACGAACGTTCTTTATGCCATCGCCGATGCGCCGAGCGGCTGCGCGCTCTACCGCAGCAACGATGCGGGCAGCCACTTTGTGAAAGTGAACGCGCAAGCGAACATCGCGCAGCGGTGTTCCGACTTGACGACGCTGGCCGTAAACCCAGAGAATGCCGACGACCTGTGGCTGACCAATACGTCGGCGTATCGCTCGAAGGACGGTGGAAAAACGCTCGTCGCGGTCAAGGGCGCACCGGGAGGCGACGATTACCACGTTGCGTGGATCAATCCGCGACAACCGAGTATCGTGTTACTCGGCAGCGATCAAGGCGCCACCGTTTCACTCAACGATGGGCGCACGTGGAGTTCTTGGTACAATCAACCGACCGCACAGATGTTTCACATCTCCGCCGACGATCGTTTTCCGTATTGGGTGTGCGGAGGGCAACAAGAAAGCGGTTCCGCATGCGTGAAGAGCCGCGGCGACTGGGGCGAAATCACGGAGCGCGATTGGCATCCCGCGGGTGCGGAAGAGTACGGGTACGTCGTCGCGGACCCGCTTCACGCGGGGGTGTTTTTCGGCGGAAAAGTGGAACGGTTCGACGAGCGCACGGGGCAAGCGCAAGAAGTCTCGCCACGGCCGCTACGAGCGCGCGACTTCCGCGTCGTGCGGACGGAGCCGCTCGCATTCGATCCGTTCGACAAACGCGCGTTGTATTTCGGTGCTAATCGCGTTTATGTGACGCGCGATGCCGGGATGCAATGGCGTGCCGTCAGTCCGGATCTTACGCGAGCGCATCCCGAGCTGCCGGCGACGGTAGGGCCGTTCGAGGCTGACGACCGCGAACACGGACGGCATCGAGGCGTCGTGTATGCGCTTGCGCCTTCGTGGACGCATCGCGGGACGATTTGGGCGGGGACAGACGATGGTTTGGTGTGGATCAGTCGAGATGGCGGGGGACGGTGGACGAACATCACGCCGCCGGCGCTAACAGCTTGGAGTAAGGTCGCGCAGATCGACGCGTCGCACTTCGACGATCGAACGGCGTACGTTGCGGTCAATCGTTTTCGGTTACATGACCTGCATCCGTACGTCTACGTGACGCACGACTTGGGGGTGCATTGGCGCTTGGCGGTCAGCGGCTTACCGGATGGACCGGTGAACGCCGTGCGCGCGGATCCGCGACAACGGGGGCTGCTCTATGTCGCGACGGAAAACGGCGTCTTCGTTTCGTTCGACGACGGCACGCGATGGGAGCCGCTACAGTTCAACCTTCCGCACACCTCGGTGCGCGATCTCATCGTTCATGGCAACGATCTCGCCGTTGCGACGCATGGGCGGGGTTTTTGGATTTTGGATGACGTCGAACCATTGCGGGAAATCGCTTCCTCGCGAAACGGGATCGGTGCGCCTCATCTGTTCGCGGTAGCGCCTGCGGTGCGTTCGCGGCGCAGCACGAACACCGACACTCCGCTGCCGCCCGAAGAGCCGATGGGAAAGAACCCGCCCGACGGCGCCATTATCGACTACGTCGTGCCGCCAAACGCGCGGCGTGTCGTGATTCGCATTACCGATGCCAGGGGCACGATCGTTCGCACATACGCAAGCGACGACGCGGCGCCGCGCGTACCGGAACTGGATAAGCCGACCTACTGGCTGCAGCCCTTCATCCGGCCGTCGACGGACGCCGGGATGCACCGGTTCACCTGGGACTTGCGGGACGCGTCGCCCGACACCATCGAGCCGGCTTTGCCGATTTCCGCCGTTCCTGGGGATACGCCGCTCGTGCCCCAGGGAGCGCTCGTTCCTCCCGGGTTGTATCGGGTTCTTTACGACGTCGACGGCGCGCAGCGGCACGCTGCGCTGCGGGTTTCCATGGACCCGCGCGTGTCAATGACGGAGCGGCAACTTGCGGAGCAGTACGTCGCAGCTCATAACCTCACGTCGCTGATTACTCGAACCACCGCGGCATACCGCGCCGCTGAAGCCGCCAAGGACACGGCGCGATCGGAGCGGCTTTCAGCGTTCGAGGGGCGCGTGAACCAACTGCTCGACGTCATCGAAGGAGCAGATGCGCCGATGACGACTCAAGCACGCGGCGCATATCGCGCCCTCTTCAGCGAAGCTACGGCGTTAAAGGTGCGAACTTAACGTTTGGCAATTTATGGGCCAATGGCGATGTCGCCCGGGGTCCACACATCAGCACGCACGACGTTCAGAGGTCGGACCGGACCGTCGCCGGTAGACCGGTAGGTCCAAATGCGCCGGATATACTGGTTCGACCGGTTAATGTATCCGCACACCTCGTAAAGGAAGCCGTTCGCGACGGCGATCGCCAAACCATAGATTTGCAGGCGCGTCCAGCAACCGCGTTCGAGGGCCAGGTATCGCTTTAGGCTGACATGGCCCCAAGTATGTATCGGAAGAACACCCACGGATATCCACGAGCGCGAG
Source organism: Vulcanimicrobiota bacterium (assembly GCA_019241305.1). Taxonomy (GTDB): domain Bacteria; phylum Vulcanimicrobiota; class Vulcanimicrobiia; order Vulcanimicrobiales; family Vulcanimicrobiaceae; genus JAFAXE01. The sequence goes on along the minus strand of JAFAXE010000022.1, from coordinate 12,447 downwards.
CGCGTACCAGTTCCAACGAAAAGTTCACGGCCATACGCCCTAGCGAACATCAATGTGCTCCAGCCCCTTTGCGCAGGGACCACCGGACGCGTGCCGGCCCGAGCGGTCTTGCCTGGCCTGCCGGGGTGAACGTACATTGTATTCAGCGTCGGCTGATAGACGTCGCCTAGTTCGTCAACGCCAATCTCGAAGGCCCCGCCGGTGTTATACAGATAGTGAGGCCGCTGCACGTAACCATGCTGGTGAGGCCTGAAAACGGCGACATTCGATAGATCCATGCTCGCGTAGAGGTAGTCCTGATCATCGACTGCCAGGTACTCGGGCTCTGGCTGGAAGCCGTCCCCGAACGTCATTTTGCGGAGAAGTTGCACCGTAGAGCCGGTGACACGGTACACGTCGATGGCGTGCCACTTGTATTCGGCTTCGGCCACGTAGACGAGGCCGTCGGGGCCTACCGCGACACCAATCGGGTCGTGTAGGCCCCTAAGCAATACCCTCCCAGGTTCGACCGCTATGCCGTTGACCACGTCGAACTGGAGCAGCTTTCCGCTCCCGGCTTGCCCCGTTCCAGAATCGGTAAGATAGAGATGACCTAGGGGAAGGCCGCGAACCGCCGGATTCAAATGTTTGCTCGCAATGCCGTGCGCACCGGCCGAAGGGGCGACGAGGAGGGCCGTCAACACGGAGAAGACCGCGAGCGCTTTCATGACTCTAGCCGGCAAAATTTGCGTTCGTGCACTGAAGCTTGCTTGAACCGAAATTAGGAGCGTTCGGTTGAAGCGGTTCCTTTGTGTACTTTAACGCCGACTGGTTAAAATTGAATGCCGTCCCGTCGATCAGGTTATCCCCTGAGTACTGAATGAGGTCCGTGTTACCGAGCGTTCCAAGATTGAAAGCCGACTCGATGAAGGTCAGGATCGCTGACTGAGTCTTTTGCTTAGAATCAACGACGCCCGCACGGGAGTACGGCGAGATCACGATCATCGGGGTTCGGTAGCCGTAGTTATTTGGATCGGCTGTGTTTCCTAGCGGGTTCGGATTTTGGTACGGGGTATTGTGGTCGAACCAGCCGCCCCAGTCGTCCCATGTGACAATGATTGCGGTCGGTTCGGTCGTCCAATACTGTTTGTTGAGACCAATCGTATTTGCGATATAGCTCACGAAAGACGGCCCATAAAGGGCTCCGGTAATTCCGGCGTGGTCGGCCCACATCGGGCAAGGAATTACATAGGATAGCGGCGGTAGATTACCACTGCTGACATCAGCCGTAAACTTTGAAAGGCCGGGATCGACGATGAAATTTCCCGTTCCGCTGTCGCCGCCTTCCTGCACGTAAAGGTTATACAAGTGCTTCACCGACATCGGGCCGTTCCAAAAGACGACGTTTGTAGCGGGGACATACGACTTCCAATTGATATTGGGATATCCGCCACCGGCGGCCGTGTCCACTAAATCGAAAATCGTCGAGTATTCTTGGCACGGCGCGATCTGGTTAGCCGGCTTTTCCACCCCTGGCCAGGGCGCTGTGAGATCTACGGTTGCAACGTCTTCGCTCTTACTGGGACATTGAGCGACTCCTTGAGGGTTCTCGGCGGCGTCAAGATGGGGGTACGCAGAGTATCCGTTGGCCTGTCCAGCGATCAGGTATTGATGGGCGTCGTAACTTGGTCCCTCGTTTGTCTGATATACTTCAGACGAAAAGGTGAAATTGTTCGCAAGATCGTAATAGTTTTGCACTTCGGCTTGTTTAACATACGCTAGCGCCGTCTCTCCGGCGCACGGCGGACTGTTACAGTTATTGAACGTCTCGTTGACCCAGCCGTCGTTCTTGAAGTTGTCAACTTCCACTGCAAAGCCGCCGCCAGCAGTCCCCTGTGGAAGGTGACTATGAACGGGATCCCACGCAGTGTCCAGATCCACCGCTTTGAGTTTTACGTGATTGCCGCTCGGATCGAGACCCCAACTTTGGGTGTCAGCACCCTGAAGGTTCTGAAAAAGGTTGTCAACGGTGCGGTTTTCCATTATGACCACGACAACGTGGCGTAAAACCGTCCCGTAAGAGAGCGCATTGCGCTTAACGCCGTGATGTTGTTTTGTGCCAATAGAGACATTTCGGGTGTTGGCATCGGACGGAATAGCACGCTGCTGGATCGATGAGGAGCAGGCCGCAACGAATACAGCGAGAGTACCGATGAGGATTTGCCGCGCGCCGACCGCTGGTTGCATGAAGCACCTCTCTGTCGAGTAGATTCCATGCCAGCACGTGGCTCCATGGTGACCGCAGACCCCAATACAAAGCGCTCCTCCGTGAACGTGCCAGCTCGAGGGAAGGGGTCTGTGCGGCGATCATACACCTGGCAAAATAGTCCGTCAAGCCGCGGATGCCGTTCGCGCGGTGCGCTTCGTTGTGATGATCTTATTTTAACGAGGCGACGTAGACGGCGACGTCAGCGAGTTCATCGTCCGTTAGCGGAAGCTGCGGCATCGGAGAATTGGGATCGATCGCTTGCGGATGGCGGACCATGTAGGCGACTTGGCCCGGCGCGATGCCGATACCGGCGAGGGTTGGGGCATCGGGACCGTTGCGGCCAGCGGCGCCGTGACATTCGGCGCAGTGCAGGTCGAAAACGTGGCGGCCGTTCACCGCGTTCCCGGAGGCGACGGTTTCTTGCGGCAAGTGGCTCAACGGAATCGGCAGCGCATCGTAGCGGCGTGGCGGGCCGTGCCCGAGCATGGCGGCGTGCTCCATGCTGTCGTGGCGTTCTACGGCCCATACTTTCGCAGGATCGGACTCATTTGGCCAGACATGGATCATCCAGCCGAAGACGCGCGGGACGAAAAAGCCATGCGCAGCGTGACACTCTTGCGCTGACGCGATCGTGCCGAAGTAGAAGCGCGCTTTCGCACCAAACGATTCGGAGGCCGGCGTACCAAGCGGCGGGACGCAGAAGTTCACATGGCGGTGCCAGGTACCGATGCTCAGCGGGACGTCGGCGTTGAGTTCTTCTTCCGTTGCGCGATTCGAAGCGGTGTACATGACACCGACGAGCTTGAGATCGCCGGCGGTTCGCTCGAATATGAGTGACGTGGGGTGCATCGCGTTGAATTTGCCGCGCCATGCTTCAAGGGCATATTTGCCGTTCGTATAGTGTTCGACCGGGAGTTGTAGACGCGGCGCAAACTTCTTGAAGCCCGCACGCTCCGCGTCCGCTACTGTCGGGTATTCTGCCATGATGCGACGGGCGGCGACGACGACCGTGTCCGCTCTTGCCTTGTCTTGAGCGGTCTGGGCGGCGCGCAACGTCACCTCCATGTGTTCGCCCAACGGCTGCGTGGGCACACCGTCGGCGCTTCCGAAGCCTCGCAAGATGGCGGGACCGGCGAAGACGACGAGCGTGACGATCAGGAGTCGGCGCATCTGGTTGCTCCACGGCGAGGCGAAGTGCATTTCGCTTCGTGCATTCCGCGTTCCACACCAAGGACACTCATTGAATTTTCATCGACCGCCCCAGCTGCCGCTGAGCCGACGGTCATCGTCCGTAAGCGCGCTTACAGTACGACCCCAGGCCGTATCTTCTATGCTAGGACGGTGATGGTTCCCCGTGTGACGGCGCACGAGGGGAGCCGCATGGAGACTAGAGTAGACTAACGGCGCGTTCTCCCCGGGCGAATCGGGCCGCCTGCCCCAACGGTCACGAACCGGAGTCGCATGCCTTGATCCAAGTTACGCAAAACGGAACAGCCATCCGCCCAACGGAGTTCGGGACATCGCTGCGAGCGTTGCGCCTGCGCGCCGGCCTCTCGCAGATGGAGTTGGCGGAACGGGCAAAGGTGAGTCCGCAGGCGATCGGTGCGCTCGAGCGTGGAGCGCGCCGCGCGCCATACCGCGACACCGTCGCGTTGTTGGCAGAGGCCCTGGCGCTCGCGCCGGAAGAGCGCGAAACGTTCGAGCGCAGCGCGCAACGGCGGCGCGGTGCGCGATCCAACAACCCGACCGAGACTTCGCACGTTGTGCCGCCTTTGCCGGCTCGGGTGAGCTCGTTCATCGATCGTCAGAGCGATCTGAATGATATCGCGGGGCTGTTGCGTCAGCATCGGCTGGTAACGATCGTGGGAGCCGGCGGCGTGGGAAAGACGTCGCTTGCGATCGAGGTTGCGCGGGTGCTCCGGCCACGCTTCCAAAGCGGCGCATTTTTCGTCGAACTCGCATCGCTCAGCGACTCCGCGCTCGTACCGCACGCGGTTGCAGCCGCAATGGAAAGCCGCGTGCCAAACACGAGCGATGCAATCGCAGCGCTGGCCGAGCTGTGCCGGCACCACGAACGTTTGCTGGTGCTCGATAACTGCGAGCATCTGCACGAAGCGGCCGCACGCGTAGCGGCGACCATCTTGGCGCGCTGTCCCGGTATCACGATCTTGGCGACGAGCCGCCAACCATTGCATACGAGCGGCGAGGCGACGTACCGGTTGCCGTCACTCGATGTTCCGCCGCTCGCCGTACGGTTGAGCACGCAAGAAGCGCTTCGCCATAATGCGGTCGCACTGTTCGTGGATCGGGCTCGTGCCGCTGACGCGCGTTTCGTCTTAACCGATGAGGCCTCGCCCGTGGTCGCAGAAATCGTACGCCGGCTCGATGGGATTCCGCTCGCCATCGAACTCGCGGCAGCGCGGGTCAGCCTCATTGGGGCAACGACGCTGCAAAAGCATTTGGATGAACGATTCCAATTACTGACCGCCGGCGACAGCGCGGCGCTTCCGCGCCACAGAACGTTGCGCGCGACGATCGATTGGAGCTTCGAGCTGCTGACGCCGCCAGAAAAGGCGGTTCTGCGACGGGCGGCAGTGTTTGCGGGCGGCTGGACGCTGGAGGCCGCGACAGCAGCGTGCTGTGGCGACGAAGTTTCCGCGGACAAGATCGCTGCACTGCTTTCGAACCTCGTGGATCGTTCACTCGTGGTTGCAGAGACCGAACGAGAGCCGGTGCGTTACCGTTTGCAGGAAACGACACGGCTGTACGCGCTCGAGAGACTCGCTGCAGCGACCGAGGATCGCGCGACACGTCAACGACACGCCGCGTACCTGTTACAGATTGCGGAGAACGCGTACGAAGCGCGTTTTATCGCACCACTCGACCGTTGGTTGGGCGTGCTCGCTACCGAGATTCACAATATGCGTGCGGCACTGCAGTGGGCGGTCGATGAATCAGGCGACGTTACCCTCGCCGCGCGTCTCGCGGCCTCGCTCGGCGAGGTCTGGTTGAGCCATGGTCTGTTGGACGAGGGGAAGCGCTGGGTGGAAGCGGCGCTGGCGCGCACCGACCACACGTTGCAGCCCTCCGTTCGCGCGCGAGCGTGGATCGCCGAGGCAGGACTTTCGCATGGTCCGCAGCGCGTACGGGCCGCACAGCAAGCGCTGTCACTTTTGGACGACGATGCGCCGTGGGTCGACACGTTTGGAGCGCTCATCTATCGTACATGGGGACTCATCGAAGAAGGTTCGCTGGCAGCAGCGGAACGGTCGAGCGGGGAGTTGTTGAGGCGAACGGAGCAAGAAGGCATGGGACGGGTTGGCGCGGTCTTGGCGCGTGCGACGGCGCTCGCTCAACTGCACCGGTTCGATGAAGCGCGCACCTTCTTCTCCGAAGCGCTTGCGAGCGCTCGCGCGAGCTCCGATTTGTACTGCGAGATGAGCACGGGTATCGGCCTCGCGGAGTGCGAGTTGGCAGCAGGCAATCCGCGGGCCGCGAAACGGGCGGCGACGGCGGCGCTTGCGGTTGCGCGCCGACTGGGGCTCAGCGCGGACGAAGCCTCCATTCTCGCGAACCTCGGCGGATACGAGTTAGCGCTTGGAAATCTCGCTGCAGCCGAGCGCGACGCCAAGCGTGCAATCGAAATCGGACGTCTCGGGCACCGCGAGTATACGATCGTGATGGCGCTGGAGCATGTCGCCGCCATAGCGGCATTGCGCGGGCGGCCGGAGGTCGCGGCAACGCTGTTCGGCCATAACGACGCGTGGTATCGTCTCACGGGATGCACGCGTGCGCCGGCGGAGGAGAGCAGCTATCGCATCGGGATGGAAGCGCTCGAAGACGCGATGCCGCGACGCGACCTCGACGTGTTCATCTCGCGCGCAGCGCAAACTCCGCTAGAGGATGCCATGTCCCTCGTCTTGACAGAGTAACCTTACGCCCACGCATAAAGGCTGCCACGCCCTTCGAGTGCGGCGCTCCGCGCCTCGGGTTAGTCGGGTTCGAAAAGGTGGTGCGGGTACGTGCGGAGGTTCATCTGGTCGCGTCGCAGCGCGCCCGTGAACGGCTTGAAGCGCCGCGGACGCTGGTTGAAGTTGAAGCAGTCCGCTTCCGGTGAGTTCGCGCGCGAGTCGCTCGCGGCTAGGCGCGGAAGGCTAAACTGATCCTCGATGAAACGGAGAACGCTGCCGTGCTCGAACTGCGTATGGGATACATAGTTCTGTTTGGCGTACGGCGAAATGATGAGCAACGGGACGCGGAAGCCAAGGCCATCGTAATCGACGAAGGGCGGCGCCACGTGGTCGTACCATCCGCCCCACTCATCCCAATAGACGAAGATTGCGCTGGTGTCCCAGAACTGGCTTTGCCCGACCGCATTCACGATGCTTGCGACCCACCCCGGACCGGTGCTGGAACCGCAGCCACCATGATCGGAGTTTTCGCAGGTCGGGGTGATCCACGTGATGTTCGCGAGAAAGCCGTTTTGCACGTCGGTGAAAAACTGCGTTTGCGGTGAGATGACGTCGTTGTTCCAGTCCGCACCGTACCGGATGTGGTGGATGGCTTGGTAGGCGGACCATAAGTCGCCGTCGGTATAGAGCGCCGATGCATAGAAACGCCACGAGACCCCGGCGGCATCGGCCTCATCGCCCAGCGTCTGGCTATCCATACATTGCGAGATGTTATTGCCGTAGGTGCGGCCTTGCGTCAGCGTCTCGAGAGAGCCGCTGGCCGGCCCATCGCAGCCCCAAGGATAGCCGGTCGGGTTGTTGACCGCGGTATTCGCTTGCCCCGCGATGTCGTATTGGTGAGAGATGAAACTGGCGTCGATGTGCGAGGTGAACATGCGATCGCCGAGCACGTAACGATGCGCCATCTCGAAGTACAGCTTGGTTTCGGAATGTGGAACGTACTTATACTCGGGATCGACGCAGCCGCTTCCGCATCCGTTGTCTTCCAGGTTGAAGCCGTTCATGCGGCAGTTCGTGCCGGGCAGGCTGCCGGTGCCGTTGCACGCTTCGAACATGTTGAAGGACTGGTGGTCGATATCGTATGGGCCTTCCAAGCCTAACGGCTTCAACTTGATTCTCTTGTTGTTGCTATCGTAGCCGTACGGCTGAGTATCGGCGTGCGGGTAGCCTTGAAAGAGATTATCGAAGCTGCGGTTTTCCTGCAGAATGACGACGACGTGTTGAATCTTGCCGGTGGCGCGCGGACGGATCATCGTGATGCCGTCGGTTGGAACCGCGATCGTACGGCCGCGCACTGTCAGCGGAGATGCTGCGGCGACCGCTGGTAACGCTCCGAAGACTCCAGCAGTGAGGACGGCGATCGCTGCGATGCGACTCGGTACAGGTCGCGGTTGATGCATCACGGGTTATGGCTCCTTGGCGAGTTTTGTGCTCTGTGGAGAGTAACATGTCCTTCGACTCCGCGACACTGCCGAGTCGCTACGCTCTCGGCAGCGTCGCTTCGCTCAGGATGACACTGGGGTCACCGGGTAGTGCATTTCCGCTCGGGATGGCCGCGGCGTTGCGGTTTGCCGTGGAATTCAGGTTTCTAGTCGTTGTGAAGCACGCGAGGTGCGGGGCGTTGGTGGATAAAGTGTTGGATATTCAACCGCTGCGCCGCGCGCGAGCGACGGCTTGCCAGACCGTGTGGGTGCTGGTGTAAGTTGAACATATCGTGCAGGTCATCAGCGCGGCGCTCCGCGTTCGTGCCGAGCGAGCCCAGATGGAACGTATGCTCGATGAATTTGATGATGCTCGTCGACTCATGCCGGACATGTGAGACGTAGCCGATCTTCGAGTACGGCGAGATTGCGATGAGCGGCGAGCGAAAATTGAGACCCATCTTGTCGCCGAACTGCTGGGGCGCGACGTGATCGAACCAACCACCCCATTCGTCCCACACCACGAAGACTGCCGTTGAATTCCAATACGGGCTGTTGCCGACGGCGTCGACGATCGAACTGACCCACGCCGGCCCGCCATTGCCGCCGCAGATCGCGTGGTCCGAATTGCCGCAGCTGGGAACGACGTAGCTGACTTGACGGAGAGTTCCGTTTTGAACGTCGCCGAGGATCGTCGTTTCGGGCGTGATGATGTTGGCCCAATCGGCGCCGTACCGGATGTGGTTGATGGAATCGTACGCGTTCCAGAGCCCGCCTTCTCCGTTCAGTGGCGGCGTGTAATAGGCCCAACTGATTCCTCCGGCGTCGAGCAAATCGCCGACGGTTGCGTAGTCAAAGCAGGGGAAAGGGCCAGTGACTTCTTGGCCACGATGGTTCAGAACGGTCGTAGTGGTGCTCGGCGGTGAGTCGCAACCCCACGGAAAGCCGTTCGGGACTTCTGCCACGCGGTCCGATTGGCCGGCGATGAAATACTGGTGCGTGGGATAGCTCGGTCCGCTATTTGAAACGAAGAAGTTGTCGGCGAGCGCGTTGTTGCCGGCGTAGGTCCAATAGTCAGCCGTTTCATTCGACGGCACGTACGCATACTGGTAGTCCGGCGTGCTCGTCGGGTTGGAGTCGAAACCCTCGAGGTCGAACGCGTCGTTTCGGCCGCCGTCGTACGCGGTTTCGAAGGCGATATGCGTGTGCGCCGGGTCGTGCCCATCTTCCTGCGGGACGGGCTGCAACTGCACGAGGTTACCCTGGCTATCGTAGCCGTAGTTCTGCGTGTTGGCGCCAGGAAAGCCGTTGAACATGTTATCGAAGCTGCGATTTTCCTGGATGATCACGACGACATACTGGATCTTCGACGATAAACGCGGTAGTGGCCAGAGCGTGTTCGGACCTGCGCCATGCGTGTTTGCGCGAGTAACGGGGTGCGAAGCCGCCATCGCGCTCGCAGAAAGTTTGGCTGTCCCCGCAACGGCGACGACGAGCAAAGCAAGCAGCATCGTGAGGACGTGAAAAACGCGAAGCTTCTGTACTTTCGTCATTGCGCAAGTCTCCTTGGAGCCGCGTCGGGCGTAGGTCGAGGCCGCCGCCCCGGCGGCCCCGAGTGGCCGGACGAGCCGTGTCCGCGGGCCTTAGGGGTCACGCCGCGTCCGAGCGTCTGACTGGGCACGTCCGCCTCACCACATCAGCATAGCGCCGCCACGCAGAAGACGCGAGCGACAGTCGCTACAGTTTTGCGCTACAGTTGAACCTCACGGTGGCGGAAGCAGGTTAGCAGATGGTCGTTGACCATCCCGACGGCTTGCATGTGCGCATAGGCGATCGTCGTTCCAAAAAACGTGAAGCCCTGCTTCTTCATGGCCTTGCTCAGCACATCGGAAACGGCGGTGGAGGCGGGAATTTGGTCCGTTTTTCGCCAGCGGTTGACGACCGGTTTGCCATTTACGAAGTCCCACATAAATCGATCGAGGGAGGACCCCGCTTCGAGCAGTGCGATGTAGGCACGGGCATTTTGGACAGTGCCTTCGATTTTGCGCCGGTTTCGAATGATGGCGTCGTTGCGCAGCAGCGTTTCGATGCGGCGTGGATTGAAGCGCGCGATGCGCTCGGGATCGAAGCCGGCAAAGGCCTCGCGATACGCTTCGCGCCGACGTAGAATCGTCGACCAGCTGAGGCCCGCCTGCGCGCCCTCCAGGACGATGAACTCGAACAGCTTCCGATCGTCGTGTACCGGAACGCCCCATTCCTCATCGTGATACGCGATCATCAAAGGATCGGTGCCGCTCCACGGACAGCGGACCACGACGTTACGGGCGGAGTTCTAAGAAAGCGTCCGCCTGCAGCTCCACGTCGGGCGTCGCCGTGAGCCGGAAAAAGTCGCCGTAACTCAGCGAACGCTCTTCCCTATACCCGAGCTCATGCGGCTTCGTGAAATGCGAGAGCGTGTTTCGCTTCAGATCGACAAGAAAGTAGTCCGGGACGCATGCGCGAGCGTACAGGCGCAGTTTCCGGCCGCGGTCTCTCTGAAGCGACGTTTCCGCGAGCTCGACAAAGGCAAAAATTTCCTCGTCCTTCGGTGCGGTCAGATAGTCTTCGCGATAAGCAAGAATCGCGATATCCGGCTGCGGTTCGCTTCGCTCTTCGAGCGGAATCGATGACTGCCCAAAGACCCGCGCCCGTCCGTGAAGGGCGTTGCTCAAATAGTCCACGATGCGTCCATGCCGGCCCCAGTGGACCGGGCCGATTGGCGGCATCTTCAGGAGGAGACCGTCGATCAACTCGATCCGCTCGTCAGGCTTGAGAATACCCGCCGCGGCCATGCGGTGGTATTCGTCGACGGTGAACGGGCGGACCTGAGGTTCGAGCGCCATGTCACTCATGGAACGGTATTCCTGTATCGTTTCTGCTTCGTGGCGTTTTCATGTCAATCCCGCGATGCCTCTCCAGATTCGTTGGGCGCAACTCGTTATTCCAACGTGAGCGGCACGTAGGTCGCCGAGGCTACCGTCGTGCGGCCAACCGCGACGATTTGCACGTTGTACGTTCGTCCGGTGAAAATCGGCGGAATGGGCGGCATCGCATAGTCGCGGGCGAACATCTCAAACTTTCGGCCCGGAAAATCCGGATCGGAAGCCGAGAACGCGCCGGCGCCGACCGGAGGGACGGCAAGTTCCCACACGGCAAATCGAAGGTATACGCCGTTGGCGTCGGGAGTCGTGAGCACGCGGATATGCATGACGGTGCTCGCGTGAACGTCCGGTGGACTTACGTCGACTCGCAATATGCTTGGAGCGCTGCTCGGCGCGCCGTTTGTTTGTCGAGCGCCTTGTACGACGATCTGAAGGTGGTCGGGAAAACGCTGCATTGAACGGAGCGCGCTGCGGTCGAGTTGATTCCAGCGCACCGGGGGCGTCGGCATTGGTTTCGGCTTTGGAGCGTAGAAGCGCTCGATGCGCACGGAAGCAGCGCGCGTTTGCGGAAACGCCGGTTCTGCGCCGATGAGGCGCGCACCCCACGTGCCGAACACGATGTTGAACGCGATCGAGATGAACAGGCAGACGAGCAAGCGCGCTTTCGCGGAGCGGAGGGACACGGGCATTTCGCGTTCGCCGCTTCTGGCGAATTCGCTGCTGCGCAGTCGAAGGGAGGCGTCCTTCGACTACGGCGCTTCGCGCCTCCGCTCAGGATGACACGCTAGGTCACGATGACGGCGTGGACTTCCCTTTGTTAGAGACTGAAGACGTAGAGTTCGCCGCCGAGGGGGATGCGGCGAAACAGCGGCGTGATTTTGGGACCGGCGAGTACCGGGATGACGCCGCCGTAGCCCGACTGCACCGCGATGTACTGCTTCCCCGCGACGCGGTACCAAGCTCAAGGTGGGACTCGCCGGTTCGTTCATTCGGTGTGCGGCAACGCTACAAGAAGGTTGCGAGCCACAGGCGCAGCTTATCGAGAAGCTTCTCCCGCAGGGGCAATGACGCGATGCAGCGCTTGGTGGCATGCCGGTCCTTCGACTGCGCTCGCTCAGCAAAGCTGAGCTCGCTCCGCTCAGGATGACACTGGGGATCGCAGCGTGCGATGTGATGCCGAAAGACGCGACCTTCCTCGAGTCTCGTACGCGCGGCTCCTTCGGCTGCACACAGGAAGACACGAGACAAGGGCGGGCATGCTTTGGAGGCGCAGTCAACGCGGATGGAAGCGGTCTTTCGATCGGTCACGCCGATGATACCGAGCATCGTTCCGATCGACGAGGCGATCGCGTTCTACACGGAACACATGGGCTTCAGGGTGCTATGGCGCGGAAACTGCGGCGCCGGCATCGTGCGCGACGGTGTCGCGTTGAACCTCGTAGAAAACACAAATCTGGAGTGGGCCAATAACACCAGCCTCAGCATCGGCGTGAGCAGCCTCGACGATCTGTACGAAGAGTTTCGAACGATTCCGGCAAAGATCGGACCCCTCGAGGTGAAAGCATGGGGCCGCCGCGAATTCCATCTGATCGCCCCATCCGGCGTTTGCTTTCAGTTCTACGAGTCGTGATGCATCTTTCCATACGTTGACGGAGATCGGTGATGGATAGCCTGAGAAAATTCGCCGTGGTTACCGCCGCAGCAGCGGTGGCCGCAACGGTCTTCTTTTTCGGCGCGCCGAGGAGTGCCGCTTCTGCGTTTGCAACACTCGGCGTGTTGCCGCGACTTGTCAGCGACGTCAAGATTCACTTTTCGACGGTGACGTTGCCCGCTAAAGTGCACTTTGAGACGGCGTGGGGAATTAACGACGCCGGCGCGATTGTCGG
>JAFAXE010000220.1 GCA_019241305.1 Vulcanimicrobiota bacterium | reverse complement strand
CCGTACGGATAGCCGGCGCGATAGGTAAGGATTGGATTGAATTTCAGTCCGTTTTCGAGGCGGTACGTGAGCCCGAGGGTCGCCTGCAGCGGCGAGAGATTCGGAGAGTGGTACAACTCGCCCAGCTGCAACGAGGCCGTGGGTAAGTACGATCCCGGCGGGTCGTTGCCAATCTGATTGATATACGTGGCAGAAAACTGGTACGACAGCCCGAGCGCTGCGGGGCGCGTCACATCGAGTTCCACACCGGTAGCGCGCTGCACACCGAGATTGGCGTAGATTGGGGGGCTCAGCGCCGGAACTTCCGTCTGGGGGTCCCAGCCGAGCAGGGTGCGTGTCGTTTCCACGACGTCGTAGCCGCGCCGGTAAAACGGCGTCAGCTTAACTGCGGTGCCATTCTTGAACTCGTGCGAATAGGAAAAATCGTAGTTGGTGAAGGTCGCACCTCGCAGTGGATACCCGAACAGCGACTGCAAGCCGAAGCGATAGTCCCGCTGAATCCAGTACAGCTGGTCGGCATAGTTTGCGCAGGGTTGGTTGCCGACGATGGAGATGCTGCCGTTGGGACCGGGCGTGATCTTGCCAGGGCCGCAGTAGTCCGCACGCGTCGCGCTCGGGCGCAGTGGGTCAAACGGACCCTTGGAATTGTCGTACGACGGAATTCCCGCAAAGGCAGAATACAGATTGCGGTCGAGATCGATGCCGAGGAACGTGGGCAGCGGAATCGACAGTGTGCGCCCGTAGTTGAGACGGATCGCGTCGCGGCGACCCAACTGGTATGAAACGCCGAGGTGAGGTTCGAAAAGCCGCTGATGGCGGATGCCGTTGATCGCGGGCGGAAACTGTGGGTCGTTCGGTAGCAAGAAGTTGTAACCGTCCAGGCGTAAACCCAACAGCGCGCGTAGGCGCGCGTTGGGCGACCACGTATCCTGCGCGTACCAGGCGTACACTTGTTGCGTCGCGGTTGGGACCTCGCTCTCGACCGGAATCGGTGGAATCCCGCGCGGAAAGAAGCGGGAAAGGTACCCGCACTGATAGAAACCGGGCGCTTTCGGAGTTCCCGGTGCCGGCTGCGCGTTCGCGCATCCCGGCGTGCCGGACGTCGTCAGTCCATTCACGATCGTATACGGCTGCGGCCTCGTGAAGTCGGCCGCGACGTAGGCTGGAACGCCCAAGTTGATCTGATTGAACGAGTATGTCGTTCCGCCGGAGAATGCGGGCACGTAGTCGATGAAGTCGGAGACGGTACCGAAGGGCCGCGCGAACTCATACTTTCCGCCGATTTGCAGCGTATGCTTCGTTCCGAACGTGCGAGTCAGATCGGTGGAAACACCGGTACGCGTGCCGCCGTTTTGCGGGATCAACAGCCCCTGGTCCGGTTCTTGCGCCGACTGCACGCTCAACGTACGATAAAAGCGCACGCCGAGCGAGGTGCGATCGTTCAAGAGATTTTGATATTCGAGTTTGTAAACTTGGAAGGGGCTGTACGCGGTGTCTTGCGTCGTGAGTTTTTGGCCGCGAATCTCGTTTGGGTAGGCCGTCGTGATTTGCTGCGCACCGAGCAGCGCGTTGGGACGGTTGCCCCCGTAGAGTGCCGCCGTCGACAGATAGTTGGCAGGGTCCGCGACCGTCAATCCCTCGATTCCGCCATAGTTGAGGGTATTCTTCACGGCTTGCGATTGCAGGAAGAATTGCAACGATTGGCGCGCGTCGCGACCGAAGCGCATCACGAAGTTGTTGACGAAATCGCTCGAGAACTGGTTCGCCGTATTGAACGCCGCCGACGTGTACAGCGCACCGAAATGCGCGAGGACGTTCGAATTCGCAAACGGGTCCTGGGTCGTCGCGGCGGCGCCGATCTCGCTCGCCGGCGTGCCGTAGGGCCCGTACTGATACACGACACTGCTGGAGGTGAACGAGAAGTAGTCGGAAAGGCGGCGCGAGGCCAGTCCGTACTCGATCCCGATCTGATGGCCGCCGCCGATGGCCATCGACTCGAGGTCGAACGTACCGCCCGGGGGATAGGTGCCACGCTTGGCGGTCAAGGCGACGAGTCCGGTCCCGGTATCGCCGTGCGTCGCGTCGCCTCCGCCTGGAATGATTTCCAGCGAACCGACGCCGTTCAGCAGATTGGAATTGCCCACATTTTGATTGCGATTGGCCAAACTGCGGTTGGGGGTCGTGTAGTCTATGCCCTCGACCTGGAAGGACGTCTGGAAATTGAAGCCACCCCGAATCAGCGGAGTCCCGCTTTTATCGACGGTAACACCGGGAAGCTCGGAGAGCAGCTTCTTCTGATCCGTATCGAAGGCCTTACCGAGCAACTGCGCGATGCCTTGCGCGTTGACGGTGTACCGGTCGACGGTTTGATCCGGTTGATAGGCGCTCGTGACAGAACGTGCACGTACGACACCGATGGTGCGTAAGCGCGACAGCGTTACGGTGAGATGCACCGCCTCGTCGGCAGTGACCGTCACGCCTTGAACCGCGTAGGGACCGTAACCCGGGGCCTGTACGCTAATCGTGTACGTGTCCAGCGTGACGCCGGCGATCGCGAAGACGCCCTTCGCATCGCTCACGCCGTGAAACGTTCCAGACGGAGAGGCGGCGACGACATCCGCGCCCGCGATCGGTTTCTTCGTGTCGCCGCCGACAACCGTACCGATGATTTGTCCCGTCGACGCTGCGAAGCCGTCGAGCGGAGCGCAGAGCAACACGAACAGCGGCGTCATCAGAAGGAGGCGCAAGAGCGCACGCATCGCGGGTGGCAATTGTCGCGCAGAAATCCAACGCCTGCCGCCCTTGTTTAACAATAGCTTCAATTTGTATTAACGCACCTTAATTATCTAACATCCGTGAGCGTGGGCCACACCGCGGGCGCCGCGATGGGCCGTTGCGGCGCCCGTATTCCCCACGTAGGAAGCCTATTGCCCGATGCAGCTCGTCGCGGTCGACTTGACGATTTTTCCAAACGTGCCTTGATTGAGGGTTGAATATCCGGTTTGGCCGATCTGGCTGCGCCCATACACGTCGATCGTCGTGATCTTGCCCGGGCCGACGGCCTCGGGACGCTTCTGCGAGACCATGTACGCCAGCGCTTGCAGATCTGCAGCATCAGTGCCGTTGCCGGCCTGCGAGAAGATGAGGCTCACGACGAGGATGATCGGATAACCCTTCGCCGGATTTGCGTACGTCATGGGGTTTTCGAGCAGCAAGCAGTTATCGGTGGGCGACAGCGTCACGATCGGCGCCCGCGCGTTCGCGACGTCGGAGCCGAAGGCGCTGCTCTTCAGAAGCGCGCTCGCCTTCACGAGCCCGGCAGACGCAGGAAGGTTAGTAACAGGGTTCTTGCCATTCACCAAGGCGAAGTTCAGATTGCTTCCGTTGACGCCCGCGAGGGCGCTGGCAGCTTCGACGTAACCGATCGAGCCGTCGTGCGATTCAACCGTCGATACGACGCCGGCGTTTCCGGATGCGCTGAGAAAGAACTGCGTCGTCGCGCCCTGTGGAAGCGGGTTCGGAAGAGCCCCGATCGAGGGATTCCCGGGAATGTACTCGTCGTAATTGTTGCTGACCCCATACGTCTCGCCGGCGCCCTTGCAGACCGCATTGAGGTGGTTCGAAAGACCGAAGGACGCTCCGGCTGAATCGGAGCGTACCGCAAAGGACAGCGTCTTGCTCGCGAAGTTCGAGTTCAATTGGTTCCAGTTCGTTATCTCGCCATCCGCGATCTTGCACAGTTGCGTGCTGGTAAGCTTCAGCTGTTGGCTCTCGACGGCTGGATCGCTGTTGTCGTAGAACAAGGCGATCGAGGCGATGATGTAGGGCACTTGGACCGGCAGGCCGCGTCCCGAAATCGAATGACCAGACGACTGCGCATTGTTCACCCAGGTATTGAAGTCGTTCGCACTCAGTTGATCGATGCCGGCGAAGTCGCCGAAATCCTGGCCGACCGCGCTAAAGCCGTTGGTTTGCAGCACCTGCTTCTGCCCGACGGGCGACGCACACGTAAGGTTGGCATTCGCGGGCAGCGGCGTCGGTTGCGAGACCTGGTCGTTCTCGTTCGCACCGTCCATCACGGCCTTGCCGAAGCCTGCGCTGCCTTCGCAGTACGAGATCGTGTCGGCGCCGCGGTTTGGCGAATACGTCAAGACGAAGTAATCGAAGATGCTTCCGGACGTGCCAGGACCCGGCACGACCGCTGGGTTCGATTGCCCCGCCGCCGCTTGCGTCGTGCCGACGAACGCGATAGACGGAACGGTTCCGCCGCCGGCATAATAGATCGGCCCTGCGCCGGCATTTCGCTTGACGCGATGCTCGGGTACGCGCGATCCGTGCACGGGCGCGCGCGGCATCACGGTGACGCGGTTCGCCGTTCCGGCGCTCGCAAGGGAGCCGACGCCCGCGGACGCGAGGACAACGAGGGCTAACGCGCTTTGTAAAGCGCGGCCAAAACCGATGCGCATGAAACTCCTCCAGAAGCGCGCCTAGGGCGCTGCAGTCGATGCCCACGCCGTTATACCACGCTCTGTCCGGACAGTCAAGTAAAACTTAGCATTATCCCTAGAAAATCTTTGTATGGCTCCCGAGAGAGCCGGCCCTCCTCGGGGACGCCGCGCGAACGCGAGGCGCTAGGGTCCGAAGTCACGAGTTGCTAGTCGATCCGCTGCAACGGCGTCGTGGGCATCGGGCGGACCTAAATCGTTCTTCAAAAAAGCGATGAGCGCGCAGCTTGCTTCGCGACAATCCACCGGCCGTTGTACCGATGATTTGTCCGGTCGATGCTGCGAAGGCGCCCTGTTCGAACGACAGCAACGCGAAGAGCGTCATCACAAAAAGGCGCAAGAGCGCACGCATCGCGGAATGATAGCTTGTGGAAAAAGAAACCGGCCGCCTAGGGCCAAAGCGGCCGGTCTCTGGGGGGCAGATGGAACGAGGTTAGCTGTTAATGCACGCGTTTGCGGCGTTTTTGATCAGTTTGCCGAACGTCCCCTGATTCAGCGTCGAGTATCCCGTCGTTCCCACGTTGCTCCGACCATACAAGTCGACCGTCGTGATTTTTCCGGGACCGACGGCTTCCGGGTGCCTCTGCGACATCATCGAGGCGAGCGCACGAAGGTCTGCGGCGTTATTCCCGTTTCCTGTCTGGGAGAATTCGAGGTTGGTCACGGCGATGATCGAGTAGCCCCCAGTCGGATTGGAATAGGCGACCGGGTTCACCAGCAGCACGCAGTCGTCCGTTGGACTGAGGGTCACGAGAGGAGCGCGCGCGTTGGCGACGTCCGAGCCGACCGCCTCGCTCTTGAGTACCTGCGAGGCTTTCACGGCACCGGCGGCCTTCGGCAAGTTTTTGACGGGATCTTTGCCGTTGACCAGCGCGAAGTTTATGTTGGCGCCGTTGACTGCAGTCAACGCGTTCGCCGTCTCAACGTAGCCAATTGCGCCGTCTTGACCTTCGATCGCGGCGACGACGCCGCCGTTACCGCTTCCATTCAGGAAGAACTGGTGCGTGGCGCCCTGCGGGAGAGGATTCGGGAGCGCACCGATCGAGGGGTTGCCAGGGATGTATTCGTCGTAGTTCTGGCTCACGCCGTACGTCTCGCCGGGGCCCTTGCAAACGACGTTCA
Organism: Vulcanimicrobiota bacterium; assembly: GCA_019241305.1. Taxonomy (GTDB): domain Bacteria; phylum Vulcanimicrobiota; class Vulcanimicrobiia; order Vulcanimicrobiales; family Vulcanimicrobiaceae; genus JAFAXE01. The sequence goes on along the minus strand of JAFAXE010000220.1, from coordinate 7,028 downwards.
AATGATTCGAGAACGAGAACGACGTGCCGCTCTTGTCCGCGCGATCGGTGAAAAAGAGTGTCTTCGACGTGAAGTTCTTGTTCAGTTGATCCCAGTTCGTGATCTCCCCGTCGGCGATCTTGCAGAGCTGCGTGGTCGTCAGGTTGAGCTGGTGCCCTTCGACGTTGGGATCGTTGTTGTTGTAGAGGAGCGCGACGGAACCGACGATGTAGGGAATCTGAACGGGAAGTCCTCGCCCGAAGATCGACGTTCCGGTCGTTTGCTGGTGATTGTTCCAGTCACTGAATTCCGTCGCGTTGAGGGGCGCATCCGAACCGGAAAAATCGCCGAAGTCTTGACCCTGGGCGCTGAAACCGTTCACGAAGGCCACAGGCTTCGTCCCGACCGGGGACGGACAGGGTAAGTTTGCATTGGCCGGCAACGGCGACGGCGCCGGAGAGGGCGGCGTGTTCGTGTCGTTGTCCGCGTCCATCACGCTTTTGCCGAAGCCGCTTCCCGTTTGGCAGTACGTGATCGTGTCGGCGCCATGGTTGGGTGAATACGTCGTCACGAAATACCCGAACACGCTGCCGGCGGTGCCTGGACCAGGAACGACGGCGGGATTGGGGTTCCCGGCGCCCGCTTGTTGCGAACCGACATACGCGATCGCGGGCAGGGTCGCGCCACCGGCATAATATACCGGGCCTGAACCTGCGTTGTGCTTGACGTGACGTTCCAGACCGTGCCGGACGAGAACCGGCCTCGTGGTGAGCGGGCGTATCGCCGCGGCCTGGGCGACCGCCAGCGTTGCTATGGCCGCAGCGGCGAACACCGCCGGCATCCTGCCTGGTGCGCGCCCGAATGCAGATGGCATCAAATCCTCCATCGATTTCGCAAATCGCGCGTTGTTTTACGCACGACGAGAGAGGCCCGAGCGTAAGCACTGGGCTTCAGAAAAACACATGAACTCTCGGGCTGCACGGTTGGCCGTGCGTGCGTAGCGTAGCGCGACGGAAAGACGCGGTCAACAAAGCGAACCTTAAGCTCACGCGCGATATGTTAACTTCCCTTAACCTCTTGGCGCGTCGCTTTTCTGTGACGAAACCGGGGCGAGCATCCGCCGCATCGTGAAGTGGGGGCCTAGCGGGGAGGCGACGTCAGGGCGCGGAACGCCGCCTCGTGCTTCACGGAATTCTCGCTGCGGCGCCGGCGTTTCTCGCCTCCCTCGTCGAGTTCGTGGAAGCGTTGACCATCGTGCTCGCGGTCGGAGTTGCCGCGGGTTGGCGCGCTTCGCTGGCCGGTGCAGCGGCCGGCATCCTTCTGCTGCTCGTCCTCGTCGGCGTTTTTGGACCGTCGCTCGCGCGCGTTCCGGAGCGTCCGCTTCAGCTCGCGATCGGCACGCTGCTCTTGTTGTTCGGGATCCGTTGGCTGCGAACGGCCTGCCTACGCGCCGCCGGGGTGCTTGCGCTCCGCAATGAGGAGACGGCCTTTGCGCGCACGCTCGCGGAAACACAACAGAACACGGAAAGCGGAGGCTTTCCCTGGGCTGCCGCGACCACATCGTTCAATGGCGTCGCGCTGGAGGGACTGGAAGTCGTGTTCATCGTGCTGGCGCTGGGAAGCGCGGCGCATGCATTTCCACCCGCGATCGCCGGCGCGGCGGCAGCCTTCGGCCTCGTTCTGATCGTCGGGATCATGGTCCATCAGCCGCTACGCCGTGTCCCGGAAAACGCGATGAAGCTCGTCGTTGGCGTGATGCTCTCAGCCTTCGGCACGCTGTGGCTCGGAGAAGCACTGGGAGTCGCTTGGACCGGAGGCGATATCGCGCTGATAGGACTCGTCGGCGGCTACGTCGTGGTCGCGCTCCTCGCGATTCGGATGGCGCGCGGCTCGCTCGCCGCGCTATGAGGGTCGTTCGCGGCCTCTTGTCCGAGCTCGCAGGCCTCTTCGTGGGCGACGCGGTGACTGCCGTCGCCCTTGTGGTTTGGATCGCCGCTGCCGCGCTGTTGCTCCCGCACCTGCGCGGAATGGCCGGAGGGATCACGCTCTTCTTCGGCAACAGCGCGATCCTGCTCTGGAGTGTCGGCGCCGCGGCTAAGAGAAAGCCACGGTGAACCGTGCTGCGAAAGCGTTACGCGGCGCGCGCTACAACGCCGGAAGCGTGGCGTTCGATGACGGTTCCGTGCGTTACGTGCTTCAGCGTGCGGAGCATCGCGAGGAACGTCACCGCGGCGATGCTCGCCGACAGCCAGAGCGGCGCGCCGATTCCCAAAAAGACAGCGATGACCGCGGCGATTCCAGTGAGGACGACCGAGGAACGCCACAACAGTTCGCCGACTCGGCCGGCGCGATGCGCGCGAGCGGCCAAAGCAGCATACTCCCGGGGACCGAGCCCGACGGCCTGAAGCCGAAAATGCATGGGTCCGTGCGGCCGCGCTGCGATAACTGCCATGTTGCTCAGGTACCCGCGGCCGGCTGAAGCGAAACAAGCGTGGGGGAGGCAGGCGGCTGATGGCAGCAAACGCTCACGGCATGCCGCGGAACTTGCGTTTCATGAACGTGCTCGCGCCGAGTGTTGCCGCCGTGTTCATCGTGGCCGGAAGCGCCTCCGCGGCAACCAAACCTGTAACGCTGACGGTATTTGCGGCGGCGTCACTGCGTGAAGCGTTCACCGATGTGGCGCGCGAACTGCGGTCGAAAGATGCCACGACGGTCCGTTTCAATTTCGGCGGTTCCAACCAGTTGGCGACGCAGATCGTGCTCGGCGCACCGGCCGACGTGTTTGCCTCCGCAGATGCACGGCAAATGCAGATTGCACGTGCGCATGGTGCGCTGGACGGAACGGCTTCGGTGTTCGCGGGCAACAGGCTCGTGGTCGTCGTACCGGCAGAGAACCCCGCTCACATTCGTTCCGTTCGCGATCTGGGGCGGCGCGGCGTCAGGCTCGTGCTGGCAGCGCCCGGTGTACCGGTTGGCCGGTACGCGCGCGCAGCGTTTTCTGGCATGGCAAATGAGGCGGCGTACGGCAGCGATTTCGAACGTCGTGTGTTGGCGAACGTCATCAGCGAGGAAACCGACGTCAAAGCGGTCGCAGCGAAAGTTGCGCTCGGCGAGGCCGATGCCGGCGTCGTCTACGCGACCGATGTGGGGCCGCTCGGCTCCCGCGTCAGCGTCTTCGGGCTTCCCGGGCGGTACGCTCCGGTAGCGCGCTACTTCATTGCCGTCGTTCGGGCTACCGTAGACGTTCGCGCGGCGCGCGGTTTCATCGCCTTCGTGCGCGGCGCGCGCGGACAAGCGATCCTGGCGCGTCACGGGTTTCTTTCTGCACGGTAGCGTGGGCCGCGGAGCGGCCGTTTTTGCGTCCGCCCTGCTCGTCGCGTTCATTGCGATTCCGGTCCTCGCACTCGCTCTGCGGACTGACCCGGCGACTTTTGTGCGGAGCGTCGCCTCTGAAGGCGCGCGGACCGCACTGCTGCTGAGCCTCGTCACGACGACGATCACGCTGGCGCTTGCGCTGTTCTTGGGAACGCCGCTCGCGCATCTGCTGGCGCGTTCAGAGTTCGCCGGAAAGCGGATCGTCGATGCGGTCGTCGACCTCCCGATCGTCCTGCCGCCTGCAGTTGCCGGACTCGCTCTGCTCGTCGCGTTCGGCAGGCGCGGCCTTCTCGGCCCCGCGCTCGCTGGCGGCGGAATTCAGCTTTCCTTTACAACGACGGCGGTCGTCCTCGCACAACTCTTCGTTGCGGTGCCGTTTTACATCCGCGCCGCACGTGCCGGCTTTTCCGGCGTCGAACCAACGCTCGAAGACGCCTCCGCGACCCTGGGCTACGGTGCGTTCGGCACGTTCGTCCGCGTGACCGTGCCACTCGCGCTTCCAAGCCTGATTGGCGGCGCGGTCCTTACGTGGGCACGCGCGCTGGGCGAGTTTGGTGCGACGATCATGTTCGCCGGAAATTTGCCCGGGGTTTCGCAGACGGTGCCGCTCGCGGTTTACCTGGGCTTGGAAAGCGGTGACGTCGAGGGCGCTGTTGCGCTGTCGCTCGTCCTTGTGGCGGTCAGCATGATCGTGCTCGCCATCGTCAAGTCGTTGCAGCGCTAAGGGTTGTTGTGCCACGAAGCGACGGTGCGGCTTTTACGGTCGCGATTCGCAAAACGTTGCGCGATTTCGAACTGCGCGTCGATGTAGCGTTTACTTCCGGCGTCACCGTCATTGTCGGGCCGAGCGGTTCCGGTAAGACGATGCTGTTGCGTACGATGGCGGGCTTGGAACGGCCGGACGTCGGACATATCGCAATCGGCGAGCGTCTCGTCGAGCGAGCGCCGCAAATTCACGTTGCGCCTAAAGAACGCGGGGTGGGCTTCGTCTTCCAAGACTACGCCCTCTTTCCGCATCTGTCGGTAACAGAGAACGTCGCCTACGGGCTCTGCGCCCACCGGATCCCCAAGCCGGAACGCGACCGCCGGGTGGCCGCGATGCTCGAGCGGCTGGATATCGCCCCGCTCGCCCGGGAACGTCCCCGGAAGCTCTCCAGCGGCCAGCGGCAGCGCGTCGCACTCGCTCGAGCACTCGTCATCGAACCGCAGGCGCTTTTCTTGGACGAGCCCCTGGCGGCGCTCGACGTGCTGACGCGAAGCCGGGTTCGCGCGGAACTTGCGCGGCTGCTTACCGGCTATCTGATTCCCACGCTGCTGGTCTCCCACGATCCTGCCGACGCAGCGGCGTTCGGCGGCCGCGTCCTGGTGATCGAGCGCGGGACGGTGATCGCCGACGCTCCCTACTCGTCACTTCGCGGTTCAACGCAAACGGCGTTTCTGGCGACGTTCAGCGAGATGTGACGATGTCACACCGCTGCGGGGCGACGTTACGAGGGGTCGCTCGTGAGGTATACGGAGAACTGTAACCGGCATCACACTTGTCCCCCTTGACAACCGTCTTCCGGTACAACCCCACGGAGGGGTCTATGAAGCGTGCCTTCGTCTTCGGCCTTGCCATCATCGCCGTCGCAACATTCATCCCGGCACCGGCACGGGCCGATGACGCGTCGGCTACGATGCGCGTCCTAACGCTGGAACAAGCGGTCGACTGCATCACCACGATCGCGGTGCTTCGCTCCGGTGGTTTCGAACGCGATCCCCTGGCCGTACCCTTCACCCGTTCGGCGCTGACCGAGATCGGTGCGGCCGCGGCGCTCAACATCGTCGCCCGCCGCTTCGTGCCGGTGCACATCCTGCGCACGGTCGTGAACGTCTATCCCGTCATTTTGCTTGGGAACGTTCACGCCATGACGACGTCAGGCAGTGAAGCGGGAATCATTGGGGGCGGTCCTTTCGGGTTCGCTCCCGGACTGCATCACCACCATCCGCCGCGCTAGCGGCGCTGGGCGATCGCCCTGCTGACGACTTGGGAGGCCGCCGGCCACTTCGCGCTCGCGATCGTATCGGCGATGACGGCCCTTTGACTCGAGTCGAGTTCGCTTACCGGTGTTTGGGCCGCCTTGATCGCCGCCACGCCTTGGGCGACGCCGTTCGCGACATATTCCGCGCCGGCCACGATGGGAGGCGAAGCCGTCAACTGGTCGAGGACCGCCTCATTCGGCGGCGGCGTGAAGGCAACTTTCATGTTACCGGCAGCGACCTCGGACTCGACAGCATCGGCAAACGCTCGCACATCGGCGACGACCGTATCTAACTGGCGCGAACTGTCCGCGATATCGTAACTGCCCTGTCCGCGAAGCGCGCTCTGCGCAGCATCGATCCATGTGTTGGCGGCCGCGGCCGCGGTCGTATAGCGCGGGGTCACGCGAGCGACGGCGTCCGCATTGAGGATGCGGTTCGCACTCGCAAGCAGGCCTGACGCCTGATCGCGGGCGCTCAAGAAAGTCTGCACGTTTTCGTTTGCCGTGATGGCGGCGGGCTGCAGCGGCGCACACGTATAGAAGAAATGTCCGCAGCACGCGGAGAGGAGCGCGGCGCCGGCTGCGATGACGAGCGGACGCACTGCGCGTACGGTGCGAGGGACGGCGTCGGTCAGCGGCACGGGTTCTCCTTTGCGCATCGGCGCAGCGGCAGCTTTCCGCCTATTCCCGTCGCAGGATAGGATTCCGTTTTCGGTAGCTCCGCGGCGATGGAGCGGTTCATAACCGGCGCACGATGGCGTCTGCGAACGCCTCGGCGGCGGGCGGATGCATGGAAAAGAACAAGGACGGCTCGATCAACTCCAGCTCGAGGACGCGAAGCGTTCCGGCGTCGTCGCGTACGACGTCGACCCGGCCGTAGAGCAAGCGTCCCGCCACGGCGTCGATCGCCGAGTGCCCGACGTCGATTTCTTCGATCGTCGCTACGACGGGGGCTTCGCCGGCCTGCCCTGCCGGAAGCAGCGCTTGAAACGGCGTTTTCGTCACGGCGTGGGAGTACGCGCCATCGATGAAGACCAGCGCGCGTTCGGGATACGTCTCCACGGAAGAGAGGAACGGCTGGATGAGCGCCCCGCCGGAATGCAAAAGGCAATCGAGGTGTGCTTGTGCGGCGCGACGAGACGCGGCATTAAAGCGCTTCACCCCGACGGTTCCGGCGCCCCGCGACGGCTTGACCACGATATCGTGAAAGCCACGCCGTACACAAATCTCGTCGAGCGGTGTGGTCTCACCAGGTAATACATATTCGGTCGGGACAGTCGGTACGCCGGCTTTCTCGAGATCGCGCAAATATCGCTTATCGGAATTCCAGCGCACGAGCGCAGGTGCGTTCTCGATACGGGTCACCACCGACACGCGCTCGAGCCAAGACATGAAGGCGGCGTAGTGCGCCGGATAGTCCCAGGTTGAACGCAACACGCAAAGACGCGATTCGCTCCAATCCACGGAGGTGTCGTCCCATACCGCCGCCGCGACCCTGATGCCGCGCTTACGCAGAATGTCGACCGCGATGCAATCGTCGGGATCCAGTTGCGGCAACGCGCCATAGGTCACGAAAGAACAGTCCGGCAGTCGCTTCTCCTCGCTATGACGGTCTCCGCCGTAGCGATGTTTACTGTTATGTATGTTTGGGCG
>JAFAXE010000061.1 GCA_019241305.1 Vulcanimicrobiota bacterium | reverse complement strand
GAAAGCGGATGCGAACGATGCACCCACAACGGCTCGGCCGCGAAGGGCGCACTTCCGAGTTGCACGCCGCCGTCGAGTTCGATGCCACGCTCCGCGAGCATCGCGGCGACCGCGCCGCCAACGTATGACGGAATGTTCAGGACGGGCTTGTAGAATGACTGCGCTTCACCGTCGGCGATGTGGCCGCTCAGCGCAAAGACGTTGCGATCGCCGGCCGCTTCGCCGGTCGGCGGATCGCGCACGATGCTGACGTCGGAATCGCTCCCCGCCGATGCCGTCGTGATGCTGCCGGTATACGAAACGTTCTGATTCGCGGGTCGCACTTCGACCCGGGCCGCATCGCCCGGCGTCTCTGGCGTCACATGAAACTCCGCCACGTCCCAGTCGAGCGAGATCGCGCTCGTTCCGGACGCATAGTCGTAGCTCAGGTCGGACGGATCCCAATCCGGATTTTGCTCGGGGCCGCTGAACGCCGATGCGTCGACGATCAAGCCGCCCGCGATGCGGCGTACTCCCAGTCGCGACAGCGTCCCGACGCCACCGCGCAAGTCATCGGATTTCAGCACCGGATCGCCGCCGCCGATGAGCCACAGCGGCCCTTGGACGATCCCGTCTTGATCGGGCGGCTCGTTGACGACGAAACTGGTTTCGAGCCGCTGTGAGGGCCCAAACGCGTCGAGCGCGGTCGCGGCGATCAACAACTTCAGCGAGGAGGCCGGTACGAACGGCTTCGTCGCGTTGCGCGCGAAAATCGTTGCACCGTCAGAACCGAGCACCACGAGGCCGGCGTCGGCGAAGACCGGTGCATCGAGCGCCTTCGCGACGATGCCATAAGCACGCCCTCGGTCATCGGCGGTCCAACGAACGACGAGCGGGGTCTTCGCAGAAGTCCCGCTCGACGTGTCGCCTTGTGCAAACACGTGGGCGTCTTCGTTATGCGCGCATCCCGCGATCAAGAGCGCGGCGATCGCGCACAGCGTGCGAAGGCAATTAGACACCCATCCGCTCCCGCAACGTCCGGCATTCCGCGCGCAACGCATCGACCTGGGCCTGCAACTCACCGAGGCGCGCACTTCCGTTCAAGCCGCCGCGAATCGCGGCGGCTGCTTCAGCGGCGGAGCGCCGCAAACGGCCGTCGCCCGGATGTTCGGCAATCCGTTCCAGCGGGCCCAGCAATCGTTGATCGAGCACTTTGCCGACGGTTTGCAGTACGGCTCGGCGAACCGAAAATGCGTCGTCGTCGACAAGCTGCGCGAGGCAGCGCGCCGCCTCGCCTTTGGTGGCATCGTCGACCACGGCAATCCGTGCGAGCGCACGCGCGGCTTCGGCGCGCAGCGTGTCGGAGTTTTTCTTCGCGGTCGCTTCGACGATTGCTGCGACCGCCGCTGAGCCGCCGAGTTCGGCGAGTCCTCTGACCGCACCCGAAGCGACCGTGTCGTCCCACGACGGCTGGTGCACGGCCCGCATCAAGGTTTCCAACGCGCGCTCGTCACCGGTCTTTCCCAGCGACTCGAGCGCCGTTTGAATCACAAAGTAGGAAACGTCGTTCACGGCGAGGTCGATCAGCGCATCCGCCGCGTCGCGCTCGCGAAAGTTGCCGAGTCCCTCGGCGACGCCGCGCCGCGCCTTCGGATGCGGATCTGAACATGCGTCGATGAGCAGCTCCTTCGCCCGCGACATTCGGGTCTCTCCGAGCGCCTTGGCCACCTCGGCGCGGACCGCCCAGAACGGATCGTCGCTCAGCGCGCGCGCCAGCGCCGTGAGCGCGGGAGGCGACGGACCCTTTGCCAGCGCCGCCGCGGCGCGGATCCGCGCAATCGGCGACGGGTCCGAGGCGATGATCGCCGTCAACATCTCGGTCGGCAAGGCGAACTCAAGCGTACCGAGGATTGCCGCCTCCGGATCGACGCGCACCAGCGCCGGCGGCTGCTCGAACGAGAACGTAAAACTCTGGTCGCCGCGTTCGATCAGGAAACGATGTCGCCGCTCGGAGACGAGCGGATCGGGCCCCGAATCGCGTTCGACGGCACCGGGTTCCATTTCCAGAAAGCCGACGTCGAGCTCCAGACGGTAGGGTGGCTCTTCGTCGCTGATGTTCTGACGCTGCTCCACGCGAATCGTTGCCGAGCGTTCGGCGTGATCGTACTCGTACGAGAGCCGCAGATCCGGATGGCCGGCGCGAAACACCCACTGATCGAAAAACGCCCGCGTATTGCGGCCGGTCGCCGCTTCGATGGCGCGAATCCAATCGATCGTCTCGACGTTGCGGCCGGCGTTTTCGGCAACATAGCGCCGCATCGCCTTCCAAAAGCGCGCTTCGCCGAGCGAGCAGCGCAGCATGTGGACGACCGCGCCGCCCTTCTCGTAGAGATGCCGGTCGAATACTTCGACGGGAAAGCGGAAGCGGTTCTCGACGATGGGACGGACGTACCGTTCTGACGTCTCCCGCACGTAGGTCCGCACGTTTTCGTAGATGGTGTAGAGGTATTCATCGCGTCCGAGGTCGTGCTCGCGGAACACGGCGTCGAAGAAGGTCGCGAAGCCTTCGTTGAGCCACGCGTGCGACCAATCGCGCGTCGTCAGCAGATCGCCGAACCATTGATGGGCGAGCTCGTGCGCGACGAGTCCGTCGCTGGAATAGTCGAGGTGCGCCCGCTCGTCGTGCAGCGTGCGGTCGGTCTGCGTCGTCGCGCTCGTGTTCTCCATCCCGCCAAAGATGAAGTCGGCGACGGCGATCTGCGAGTACCGGGCGTACGGATACGGCATCCCGGTGCGCTCCTCGAACAGGGACACCATCGCGGGCGTGTTGCCGAAGGACCGCTCGCCGTCGGCTTCGCGGCCCGGTGTCACATAATAGAAAACCGGCACGCTCGCTCCCGGCTGCTCGACCTCGGTGAAGGCGCCTGCCACCATCGTCACGAGATACGTCGAGTGCGGAAGATCCTGTACGTAGCGGAACGTCGTGTAGCCGGTCGCGGGATCCTCGCGCCTTTCGACGAGCTTCCCGTTGCCGAGTGCAAATGTCCCGGTCGGCACGACGATCGTCGTCGAGGTGGTTTGCTTCGCATGGGGATAGTCGAGACAAGGGAACCAGTAGCGCGCGTACTCGTCCTGGCTTTGCGTCCAGCATTGCGTCGGCTTCTCGGGATGCTCTCTCGTCGGCGCGACGAAATGCAACCCGGCTCGCGGCTTCTCAAGCCGGTACGCCACCGCAAAGGTCGTCCGTTCGCCGGCGCTGAGCGCTTTCGGGAAGTGAATGC
>JAFAXE010000048.1 GCA_019241305.1 Vulcanimicrobiota bacterium | reverse complement strand
GAGCGCATGACGGTGCAAGACATCGAAACCGTCACGCCGCAGGCGCTCATCAACATTCGCCCCGTCGTAGCAGCGATCAAGGAGTTCTTCGGGTCCTCGCAACTGTCGCAGTTCATGGACCAGACGAACTCGCTCGCCGAACTGACGCATAAGCGGCGGCTGTCGGCGCTTGGTCCGGGAGGCCTTTCCCGTGAGCGCGCAGGCTTCGAGGTGCGCGACGTCCACCACTCGCACTACGGCCGCATCTGTCCGATCGAGACGCCGGAAGGCCCGAACATCGGGCTCATCGGCTCGCTCGCGACCTACGCGCGCGTCAACCGCTACGGCTTCATCGAAACGCCGTATCGCGTCGTGCGTGACGGCGTCGTTACCGACGATATCGAGTATCTGACCGCCGACCGCGAAGACGAGTTCATCATCGCCCAGGCCAACACGCCAGTCGACGAGACGACGCGCCGCATTACCGCCGATCAGGTTGTGTGCCGCTATGCGGAGGAGTACGTCACCGAGCCACCGTCGGACGTGCAATTGATGGACGTCTCGCCAAAGCAAATCGTCTCTGTCGCGACGGCCCTCATTCCGTTCCTCGAGCACGACGATGCGAACCGCGCACTCATGGGTGCCAACATGCAGCGTCAGGCCGTTCCACTGCTTCGGCCGCAGTCGCCGATCATCGGCACCGGGATGGAATACCGCGCGGCCAAGGATTCGGGCGGCTGCGTGCTGGCCGAAGCACCGGGCGAAGTAACGTTTGCCGACGCGCGCCAGATTATCGTGAAGCACGACGATGGCTTCGAGAAGACATACGATCTTTTGAAGTTCACGCGCTCGAACGCCGGCACGTGCATCAACCAAACGCCGATCGTCAAGATCGGTGACCGTATCGTGCGGGGCCAAATCTTAGCGGATGGACCGTCGTCCGATCAGGGCGAGATGGCGCTTGGACAAAACGTGCTGGTCGCGTTCATGCCGTGGGAAGGCTTCAACTACGAAGACGCCATCTTGATCAGCGAACGCATGGTCAAGGACGACCGCTTCACCTCGATCCACATCGAAGAGTACGAGTGTGAAGCGCGCGACACGAAACTCGGCCCCGAAGAGATTACACGCGACATCCCCAATGTCGGCGAAGATTCACTGAAAGACCTCGATGAAAACGGGATCATCCGCATCGGTGCGGAGGTGCGCCCCGAAGATATTCTCGTCGGCAAAGTTACGCCCAAGGGCGAGACCGAGCTAACCGCCGAGGAGCGGCTGCTTCGCGCCATCTTCGGCGAGAAGTCGCGTGAAGTGCGCGACACCTCGTTGAAAGTGCCGCACGGCGAAAAGGGCAAGATCATCGACGTCAAGATGTTCTCGCGGGAGAATGGCGATGAGCTGTCTCCGGGCGTGAACCATCTCGTGCGCGTCTACGTCGCGCAGAAGCGTAAAATTTTGCAGGGCGACAAGATGGCCGGCCGGCACGGCAACAAAGGCGTCATTGCGAAGGTGCTCCCGGAAGAGGACATGCCGTATCTCGAGGACGGCACGCCGGTCGATATCGTGCTGAATCCACTCGGCGTTCCGTCACGAATGAACCTCGGCCAAATCATGGAGACGCACCTTGGCTGGGCTGCCAAGATGCTCGACATGTATATCGCAACGCCCGTATTCGACGGCGCGCACTCCGAGGATCTGACGGAGTGGCTGCAAGACGCTGGTCTTCCACCGGATGGAAAAACGTGGATGCGCGACGGCCGTACCGGCGAGCGCTTCGGTCGTCCTATCACCGTCGGCTACATCTACATGTTGAAGCTGGCGCATTTGGTCGACGACAAGATCCACGCCCGTTCGACCGGTCCGTACTCGATGATCACGCAGCAGCCGCTGGGTGGCAAGGCGCAGTTCGGCGGCCAGCGGTTCGGCGAGATGGAGGTGTGGGCGCTCGAAGCATACGGCGCGGCGTACACACTTCAGGAGCTGTTGACCGTGAAGTCGGACGACGTCGTCGGGCGCGTGAAGACGTACGAGGCGATCGTCAAGGGCGAGAACGTCATGGAACCCGGCGTTCCAGAATCGTTCAAGGTCCTTATCAAGGAGCTCCAGTCACTCGCGCTCGACGTCAAGGTTCTCACCGAAAATCGCGAAGAGATCGAGATCAAGATCCAAGACGACGACATGGCCGAGCGGGCGCAAGAGATCGGGCTTCTCATGGGCGACGAAGATCCACGGCTTTCGCAAACGGCGGCTGCTGCGCGTGAAGCGGAACAGCAGCGCGTTGCAGTGAGCGTCGGCGCTGCCGGCGGCGCAGCACTCGGTGATGGTGCCGTCTCGACCGATGAAGAAGAGGAAGAAGACGAGTCGGAAGCGAGCGATGAAGAGGTTGCTGCGGCAACTGCGTCACCGCGGTCCGTCATTGCTACTCCCGCGCCGGAAATGGATGGCGAGAGCGGCGTCGGTGCGATCCGCGGAGGACTCACCGATGAAGCGCTAACGGAAGACATCGCCGACGAAGAGACCTTGCCCGAGGAAGAAGAGCCCGACGAAGGCTACGTGCTGGAAGACGAAGACGAGGAACTCGAATCGGAAGAGGAAGAGGAAGACACCTCGCCACTCGTCCCCGAGGACGACTTCTAAGCGCGGCGTAACGGACAACAGGTGCGGGCGAATGTGACTGGCCCGGTCACGTTCGCCGAGGTTCTTGGCGCTCGCCATTGCAGGCGGGCTGTGGCGGTCGAACGAACGGCCATGAGCGAAGGGAGTCTTCCTTGCTCACTATGAAGCGTGGCGTTTTTGGCATTGCGATGCTCGCAGCTGCATTCCAAACGTCTGCAGCCGGCGCCTCGAAGCCCGTGCCGTTGCACGGAGCAGTGGTACGCCGCACAATCCATCCACGCGTCGTCGTCCGTCCCGTTCACGTTGTGCGTTACCAGTCGGCCGCGCTCGCGCGGGGCAAGCCGTATCTCGGTACCGTCACGACCATTCCGATCCGTACGAGCCAGCAAACGCTGCGCTATGACGCGAAGCACGACCGGTTCATTGCGACGCAATACTCCGGGGGCATCTATCTCATCTCGGCACAAAGGAAGCTGTCGCTTCTCGCGAGCGGCTTCTATGGAAATGCCATCTACGACATCGCCCGCGCGACGGTGTACGCAGCGTCGGGATGCGAGATGATCGCGATCAACCTTCAAGGAAGCGCGCACGTGCTTGCCGGCAGTACGACCTGTGGGACCCAAGACGGCAAAGGGCCCAAGGCGCAGTTTCAGGGCCTAAGCGGCATTGCGATCGACACGAAGGATGGCGCACTGTACGCCACGGACGTCGATCGGATTCGGCGCATCGATCCAACGACGGCCGAGGTAACGACATTTACTCCCGGCGGCTCCATCGGAAGCCAATACCGGTCGAGCAATGGATTTAGCCTCGGCATCGTGTACGATCCGAATGACGATCGGTTTTACGTTGCCGATACGCCGAACGACGTCATTCGTGCGGTCGCCTCATCCGGAGCGGTCAGTACCTACACCGGGCGATGCGTGACGCAAGGTTCTCGCTGCGGCGACTATCAAGCCGATGGTCCTCCCAACGTCGCATTGTTTGCCGCTCCGAGCGACGTGGCATTCGATGCGTCGTCGCGCACACTGTACGTCACGGACGAAAACAACTACCAAATCCGCGCGGTCGACGCACACGCCAACACGACGACGCTGGCCGGAAGCGGACAGTCGACCACCAAGGATGGCGTCGGGTTAGCTGCATCGTTCTCCTTTCCTTCGACGCTGGCATTTCGTACAAAGAATAATGCGCTTTGGGTGACGGATAACGCGGTACGCAGCATCACGACAACCGGTCAGCCGCAGCCGCCGGGACACTATCCCGTGACGACGTGGACGGTTCCGTCCCTCGGGGTACCGAGCGCAATTGCAGGTGCGAGCGGGAATCAATACCTTTGGTTTACTGAAGCCATGAGCACAAATATCGGGAGGGTCGGCACGGATGGTTCGATCGTAGAATACGCTCTGCCGTCTGGCCACCAACAGGAAGCTGCGATCGCGATAGGGGCAGATGGAAACGCCTGGTTCGCCGGCATCTATACGCAAGGTTCACAGCATACCGGCGAGATTGTTCGGGTGGCATCCGACGGGTCGATGACGCCGTACAGCGTTCGACCGAATCCCGCGTGTACCAACGAATACATGAACGTCGACAACCTGAGCCTTGGTCCCGATGGAGCGCTCTGGTTCTACGACACCGCGGGGTCACAACTTGGTAAGATTACGAGCTCTGGGACAGTAACGACCTATCCGCAAGGCAGTTGCTTTCCATATTACACTAATTTCGTCGTAGGAGGTCTCGGGTCCGATATCTGGCTCGACCAACTCGAGTACGGTCTTTTCTCAAGGTACAATACGCAAGGTCAACTGCAAAACTTCGTGCAGTATCCGGCGGGTCCGGGAACGATTGGACCCGACTTGAACTTGTGGTTCCTAACCTATGCCGGGGTTGGGACGTACCATGCCTCCAACGGCGTCGTTGTTCTGTATCCGGGAAACGTCTGCGTCAGCAACTGCTTTGGGCCGGCATATGGGGCCATCGTCACCGGAGCCGACGGCGCGCTGTGGTACGCCGCCAACGTCGGCTTCTCGGTCGGCCGGTTGACCTCATCGGGCGTCGGCCTCTCCGTCCCGGTCCCGGCACCGCGCAGTGCTCCGGGCGGTATCTCGGCTGGACCGGACGGCAATCTTTGGTTCGTCGACCCCGGCGCCGTTAAGGTCGGCCGTATCTCGCTGCATTCGAACCTGAAGAGAAGGATCCGATGAACCGGTTTCTCGTTTCCATCGTCGCGGCCTCGTTCGTCGCCTTGGCGATACAGCGGCTCGAAGCCACTCCGCTTCGCCCCGCACGCTCTCTGGTCGTATCTCACCCAGTGCGAATCGTCGTCCGAGTTCCGCGCCGCGTCGACCGGCTTCGACTGCGCCCTCCAGGAAGAACGTATGATGGGACCGTTTCCACGCTATCGACGGCCTTTGCTTCGCCGACAGGAGTCGCGTACGATTCGCGTGCGGGGTATTGGTTTGTGGCCGATCCCGGCGGCAACGGAGTCGAGATCGTCACAACAAAGGGCGTGGTTCAGCCCTACGCGACGTTCCCGGTCACCGGCTTCGGCGTTATTGCGGAGCTGGCGTACGACAAGAGCGTTCGGCATCTCTACTCAACGTTCTCCACCGGCTTCGGTTCTTCGGGATATTTCCAAGTGCTCACAGTGAGCAGCGGAAAGATGACGCTTTTGGCGGGCGGCACCACGCAGGGTTCAAAGGACGGTCAAGGTTCCAACGCACAATTTGCAAATCCGACCGGCATCGCTCTCAATACGAGCGACGGCGCACTCTACGTCGGTGACGTCGACCGCATTCGACGCGTAACGACGAGCGGTGCCGTCACGACTTTTACCAAGCCCGGGCTGCTCGGCGGCCAGCGGGGAGCCTCTCAGCAAAACGCGCTGGGGCTGACGTATAGTGCTGCCACCGGTAAACTCTATGTGGCGGACCCCGCCCGCAATGAAATCGAATCGGTCGATTCGGGCGGTCACGTGCGCGTTATCGCCGGACGCTGCATGTTGCAGGGAAGTGGACCCGCATGCGTGCCGTTCCAGGAAGATGGCAAAGCGGCGCAGGCCCGCTTCGCGGCCCCGCTGGGGGTCGTCGCAGACGACGCAGATGGTTCTCTGTTGATCGTCGATTCTGCGAACTTTCAGATTCGGCGCATTGACTCTGCTGGGAATGTGACGACGCTCGCCGGCAGCGGTCATGTGCAACGGATCGATGGCGTCGGACTTGACGCATCGTTTAGCGGTCCGCTTTCGGGAGCGATCAACCCCACGAACGGCAATCTCCTCGTCGGTGACAGCGGTGCGCTTCGACGGGTGACCACAACCGGACCGCAGCCGCCGCCCCCGCCACTTCCCGCAGTGTCGACTATGGTCGTCCCACCTGCACCGTCCTCCGCGTATGGGCTCGCGTCCGATAGCACCGGCCGGCTTTGGTTTGACCTTTCCTCGGCGACGCAAACGTATCAAGTCGGCGGCGGCTTCTCGCACGATTTCGTGTTTCCATACGGGTACGTCGCGGAAACGTCGAATAATCTCTATCCTTCGCAACCGAATGTGGCCGTCGGCGCCGATGGAAATGGGTACGTAGGACTGGTGCCGCTGACGTACGGCAACATCGCGTTTGCCCGTGTCCACCCTAGCGGCAAAGTCGATGTCGTTCCCTATCCAGGCGGCCCCAATCAGAACTTTGGCGATCTCGCCACCGGTCCGGACGGAAACGTTTGGTTTACGCTGGGGTCGTTGCTCGGTGAAGTCGACAAGCATGGGCGGATTTTCGACTATCCCGTTCCGACCGCTGGAACGTTTCTGGCAACGGGCGGAGACGGTAACGTGTGGATCACCGGTGGACAGGACGTCATGCGGTTCCACCCGGCTACCGGCGTGACCGACAGCTATGCCTTTTCAGGTTCGGGGCCGGCCACGAAGGCACCGAGCGGGACGGATCTGTGGTTTACCCAACCCCAAGCGGTTGGGTTTATCGATACGCTCGGCAACGTCACGTTGTACCCACTCTTGCCATATTGCAACTTGGGACCGTGTTACGGCGCAGGCCGTATCACCGTCGGTCCGGATGGCGCGCTGTGGTTCGTCGATGGCGGAAACGGTAGCATCGGTCGCATGACAACCGATGGCGTGTTTACCGAATACCCTATTCCGACGCCGAGAACGACGCCTCAATCCATTGCGCTTGGTTCGGATGGTAACCTGTACTTCACCGATCCGGGGTCCGGCCGGCTCGGCGTCGTGAAGTTTCATTAAGCCATCTACCCTGCGGTTCCGTTTGCGCCTATGGGCTCAAGCAGTGTCGTGCGCGGTCACGTTCTTCGATGCGGTGGCTGCCTCTCCGTCAGTAGACGTCGTGCTGGACAGTAAGAACGGACTCAGCAACACCGTTGGCGGGAACCCGCGATTGCGGGTACAATGAGGATGGCAAAGTTCAACTTCGCCGGAGGAGAGCGTCTATGCGTTTCCATCTCTTTGTCACTGCGGCCGTTCTCACGTCGCTGTCGGCTGGTGCGCTTGTGAGCTGCTCGCTCAGCGGCTCGGCATCGCCTCCGGCGAAATCCTTAGCAGCCGCCGGTACGCGGTCGACCACGTCGCTTCTCGATGTCGCCGCCGCGAGGAACCTTCCAACGGACGTCGCGTCGCGACTGCCGCTCTCGAGCACGCCAATGCGCGTGCGTCCCGATACGAGCGGTGCGCCGAAACTGCTCGCTGTCGCGGATTTTGGGACCCTCGCGGTGGAAATACTCAACAGCAGCTACCACCTGAAGACAACGATCAGCAGCGGCCTGTCGGAACCAGTCTCTGACTGGTACGATACCGCGGGAAATCTCTATGTGGCCGATGTTCACAACGGTATCGTGGAGTACGCACCGGGCGCTACGTCGCCGACGTACGTCTATTCGAACGGCACAGCCGATGCGATCGAGGCCACCACCGATGAAGCGCAGCACGTCTATGCCAGTAACCACAACCTATCGAACGGCGGCTACATCACCGAGTATGCGCACCGCTCCAACACGGTATTGCACCAGTGCACGGTAGGGAACGGGGCTGGGCTTCAGGGCATCGCGGTCGACGAGAAAGGCGATGTGTTTGCCTCGGTCGACACGACCGGCGGCCCCGGCTTCGTCGAGTTCAAACGCGGTCTGAGCGGTTGCAAACAGACCGTGTTGGGCGCAATCGTTAGCAACACGGGTGGCATGCAACTCGATAACAAGAACGATTTGGTCGAGTGCGATCAGACGGCGCACACGGTCGATATCGTCGCGCCTCCTTACAAGAAGGTTACGAGCACCATCACGGGCTTCGCTGATCCGTACAACGTTGCGCTCAATAAGAACAACACGCTTGTGTTCGTGGCTGACCCGCAAAATCGAGACGTCGTCGTCGACAACTATCCCAGCGGTACAAACGTGACGACACTCGGCAGTTCAAACGGCCTGAACGATCCGGCCGGCCCGGCAGTAAATCCCGTGGAACGCTAAACCGGCTCGACAGGAGGGAGCGGCATCCCGTAACAAGATTGACGCCGCTCCCTCAACTGGTCGTTACGGGCTGCTCATCGGGCTCGTTTGAGCACCACAACGCCGACGATGACGAACGTCCTAGCCCAGGTCGTCGGCAAGTTCGGGACACCCGACGTTCGCTGACTTCAACGAACTCGTTCAGGAGTACGCGCCGGG
>JAFAXE010000001.1 GCA_019241305.1 Vulcanimicrobiota bacterium | reverse complement strand
GCTCACGATGCCGGCAACGACAAAGGAGAGCGTGAGTGACGGGCCGGCGCGCGTCGCTGAGGCGACGCCGGTGAGCACGAAGATCCCCGTGCCGATGATCGCGCCGATCCCCATCGCACAGAGCGCCCATGGCCCCAGAGACCGCTTCAGTCCGTGCCGCTCATCGGAACCCTCGGCGAGGATGGTGGCGAGCGGTTTTACGCGTTGCAGCAAGGTCGCCATTACGGCGTCAATTGTCCCTTGCTTGCGGCCTCCCTGGCGCTCGGGCCGTGCCGGTTTCCCGGCCGGTCGTTCCTTTCGGCCATTTTGAGGGAGGTTTCTCGATTTCGCCAGGATGCGTGCACGGCCGCAGGGGAGGCGAGTGCGCTTATTTCCCCCACAGAAGGATTACAGATGCGCCAGCCTCTCTCGTTTCGCCGTTCCATCGCTACCGCCGCCGGTTCCGCTACGCTCCTCGCGTTGCTCGCAAGCGCAACACAGGCGTTCCCGTCGCCCCGGATCCCGGAGACGCTCCTTACCAGAGCGTCATCGTCAGGCTCTGCAGGACACGTTTTTTGGGGCCCGCGATCAGAGCGCGGCCACGCCGGTAAAGGCTGGCTCTCACCGGCCGCCGTGAAGGGCGGCATCATCTACGGTTCTTCGTATAACGGCGGATTCATCAACCTGTATCCGTTGCACGGCAACAATCAGCAGCCCGTCGGACAACTGACGAGTGGGCTCGTGAGTCCCCAGGGGATGGTGGTCGATCGCAAACATCGGCTGTGGGTCGCCAATACGAATGCCAACAATATCGTCGCTTTCAAACGCGGAGCGACGACGCCGTTTCGCACGCTCAACGATCCCGGCTTCTATCCGGTGACGGTCGCGGTCGCAAGCGACGGAACGGTGTATGCTGCCAACGCTCAGGGGACCAGCGGCCAGCATGGCAACGTCGTGGTGTATCAAGGCCACAACAACAACCCGTCGGCGGTCTTGGCGTATACCGCATTCAACGTCGTGCTGGGCCTGGGAGTCGACGCTTCAAACAACCTTTACGTTTCCTACATCCCGACGAGCGGCCCGCCCGCAATCGTCGTATTTCCGTCGGGCTCGGGAACGCCACAGCCATTGCCCCTTGCGGACATCACGATCAGCGACATCATCTTCGATACGCAAAGCGATCTCGTGATGGAAGACGGCTCTGGAGGACTTGGCATTTGGGCGCCCCCATATACCGGCGGACCAACGCGCACGCTCCCCGGCGTCTTCGGCAACGAACCGACGTTCAACAAGCGAGAAACGCGTGTGTACGTCGCTCTGGCAGATTTCTCGAAGCCCGCGATGTACGGATACGATTACACGACGGGAAAGCTCGTGGATACCATCACGGCTGGGTGGACCGCCAATGGCCCGATCCCCTACGGCGTCGCTCTCGATCCGCCAGCCCCCCTCTAGGCTGCGTCGCAGGCCGTAGTCCTAGAGCCGAGCGGCGGCACGGAGCTCCCTTGCCAGTTGCCGATGCCGCCGCTCGCGCGTAATTCTTGCGGCAAGATCGTACGTGCGCGCCAAGACGTACAAACTCGTTCGCCCCTGCGCGCACTGCAACGCATCTTCGATGCGCTCTCGTGCCAACACGCGGTCCCCGCGCCGCAACGCGGCGTCGGCGGCGATGCGCTGCGACGTCGAGGTGACGCGCAAATAGCCGATGAGGCGCGCTTCCTCGGCTGCGCTGACCGCGCTATGTTCCGCTTCGGCGATATCGCCGCGGCGTAACGTCGCTCCCGCAAGCAAGGCCTGGGCGGTAAGCCGTTCGTACGGGTTCGTCGTCAGCAGCAACGCATGTTCCGCGGCGCTGGCTGCACGCGCGGGACTTCCAATCGCCAGTTCGATGTCCGCTGCGGAGAAGAACAACATGAGACGCTGCTGTTTGGGCAGCGATGGCTCGATGCGATCGACCAGCGCACGATAGGCGTTGCGCGCGACGGCGGTGTGCGAGTGCAGCCAGCGGGTGTACGCGTGCAAATGCGTCAGCCATAAACTCCGTCCGCCGTATCCATGCTCACTCGCAAACGTTGCGAGCCGTGCGAACTCGCGCTCCGCGCGTTCCGGTTCAGCGTCGAGATAGTCGCACAGCTCGGCCTCGAGGATCCCGAGATCGATCTGGAGACTCACGTCGGTGGGAGCCGCCGTAACGCGTGCCTGCCCCGCGAACTTCCGCGCCCGCGCGCCATTCCCGCCGCGTAACGCCGCGCAGGCGCGCAAGAGCCACAGCCGGGCCTCGCAGCAATCGCGCGCATCCCCGATTGCGCGATCGACCTCGGCCGGGCCCTTAGCGTACCAGGCTAATTGCAGCTGCGAGCGCGTCAGTTGCCCTTCCAGCGTCGGGCGCTCGAAGCCCGGGACGATCTCATCGCGCACCAGCCGCTGCGCATGATCGATGCGTTGCCCGGCAGCGCCGAGCCGATGGAGTTCCGTTTCGACGTCAGCGGCCCGCAACAGTGCCCGGCAGCGGGCGGCACCGTCCGCTGCGCGAGCGGCGACATCATCCAAGATCGCAAGCGCGGAACCGGCTTCCCCGGAATCGGCAAGACGTTCGGAGCGCTCCAGTTGAACCTGAACCGACGAGTCCAAAACCGTAATCGTCGCCGGCCTCGCGGCGCATCGCAAGACCGAATGCAAACGCCGGTGCGCCACGCGCCGTTCCCGCCGCAACTGACGTTCGGAAATGCCGAGGTCACGCGCGACCGCCGCGGCGTCTTCTTTGGCAACGTCCATGCGCAACAGAATGACGGTATGGCGGGCGGTGCGCCAGCGCCGCTCCGAAGCGTCTCCGTCCATGGTGGCAAGCGCGTGCGCCACGACGGCGCGCACACCGGCGAGGTTTGCGTCCTCATTTGTGCCCCCGAGGTGGGGTCGTGCAATAGGATTGCGGCGTAATTCCTGTGCGTCACTGAGATGGCGTAACAGGTGTCGCGTCGCACAGTGGTTTGATCGAGCGGGATTAGAGCGTGGCATGTTCGGCGGCTAGCTGGTGACGCCATCGGGCCCGACGTTCCAGCCGAAAACTCCCGCCGGTTGCCCTATCGTCCGAAGCGTGATAGCAATGGAATGCAGCGTCAGTGCGCCGACGACGCACAGAAGGAGCATCCGTCCCACGCTCACCGGCGAAACGCCTGATTCGCTGCCAATTGCGCAACCTCCCAAGGATCGCGGCATGCACGCGATAGCCGGCTGCCGCGCCGAACTGAGAGGTTTTCAGCCCGCCAAACCGCCTCCTCGCGGCAACGAAGAACAGGAACGGTGCAGCGCCGCAGCGCTTTACCGTATACCATGTGGCGCGTCGGCGTCGACGTTGGTGGAACGTTCACCGATCTCGTCGCGCTGGATTCCGAAAGCGGCAGGCTTTGGCGATGCAAGGTGCCCTCATCGCCGCGCGCACCCGAGGAGGGCGTCGCGGCCGCGCTCGATGCGTTCCTCGAGACCGCCGAAGCAAGCGATATCGGTTTCGTATCACATTCGACGACGCTTGCAACCAACGCGCTGCTCGGACAGGTGGGACTCGAATTACCGCGCGTCGCGCTGTTCGTCACCGAAGGATTCCGCGATCTCATGGAGATCGGCCGCCAAAACCGCAGCGAGGTGTACAACCTCAACGTGACCCGCCCTCGGCCGCTCGTTGCGCGAGAGGATTGTCTCGCCGTGCGCGAGCGCGTGGACGTGCACGGACAAACACTCGTGCCGCTGAGCAGCGACGAGATCGCACGGGCCGTGCAGGAACTGAAACGCCGCCCGGATGTGGTTTCGGTCGCAGTTTCGTTTCTGCACGCCTATGCCAACGACGCGCACGAACGTGCCTTGGGCACCGCGCTACGAGAGGCGTTCACCGACCTGTACGTGACGCTCTCGAGTGAAGTCGATCCGGCGTATCGCGAATTCGAGCGAACCAGCACGACCGTGGTCAACGCGGTACTCCTGCCACTCGTCCGGCGCTACCTCGAGGCCCTCAGCGCGGCGCTTCGTGAGCGCAGCGTTCTGCAGACGCTGCACGTCATGCAATCGTCGGGCGGAATGGCCACGGCGCAAACGGCCGCGTCGCGACCGGCGACGATGATCGAGTCCGGACCCGCCTCAGGAGTCATCGCGACGGCCTTTCTTGCGCGGGGACTCGGAATCGAACGGGCGCTGTCGTTTGACATGGGTGGGACGACGGCAAAAGCCGGCACCGTGCTCGCCGGCGTTCCGCAGTTAGCGGCCGAGTTCGAAGCCGCGGGGCGCACCCATTCCGGCCGTTCGGTTCGCGGCTCCGGCTATCCGGTGCGCGTTCCGTTCGTCGATCTCGCTGAGGTGAGTGCGGGCGGCGGGACGATCGCTTTCGCCGATGAGGCGGGAGTGCTACGCGTGGGACCGCTGTCCGCTGGCGCCGATCCCGGTCCCGCGGCGTACGGCAAAAGCGACCGCCCGACGGTAACCGACGCGAACGTCGTTCTCGGACGCCTCGACCCGCGCGGATTATTGGGCGGCACAATGCCGCTCGATGTTGCACGCGCACGAACGGCCGTTGCGTCACTCTCTGCGCGACTTCATGACCTCGAAGTCACCGACATCGCTGCGGGGATCGTGCGGCTTGCGGACGACGAGATGGCACGCGTCGTTCGGATCGTCACGATGGAACGCGGTCACGATCCACGGGACTTCACGCTCGTCGCGTTCGGAGGCGGCGGAGCATTGCACGCCTGCGCGGTCGCCGACGAACTCGGAATTACGCGCATCGTCGTTCCGTTAGCCCCCGGACTCTTCTCGGCATTCGGCCTCTTAGCGGCTGACCTCACGACGACGGTCGTCCGCTCGATCGTCGCACGTGACGGTACAGTCGACCCCGATGCAGTTGAGGCGCTCTTCGCCGACGCAGAGCGGCACGGGCGGGACGCGCTTCGGCAGCAAGGGGTAACCGACGATGCAATGGGAAGCGTGCGTGAAGTCGATGCACGATATGCTGGTCAAAGTTTCGAGCTGACCATTACGGCTCTATCGCCATTCGACGATGCGGCGGTTGAGACGCTCATGGAGCGCTTTCACCGGCGGCACGCGGAGGTGTACGGTTTCGCGTCTTTGGACGAAAGCGTGGAGTTTGTCAATATCCGCTCCACCGCAATTGGGACGCTTGCGAAACCACCGCTCACTCGAGCGAACCCACAGCGCCGCGATTCGGCGGCGGCGCCGCTGCTGCGGCGCGACGTCTTCTTCGCCGGTCGCGGTTGGGTGAGTACCGCAGTGTTCGAGCGGGAAGCTTTGCTGCCCGGCGATCGCTGCGAGGGCGCCGCCCTGATTCAGGAATACGATTCCTGCACGCTCGTGCCGCCGGGCTGGCGCGCTCGCGTCGACGATTTCCGAAACCTCGTGGTGACGCGCGCGTGAACGGGACGAGCGTCGATCCCATCACCGCTGAAGTGATCAAGAACGCGCTGATCTATGCGAGCGAAGAGATGGGTATCGCCGTGCGCAACGCGGCGTACTCGCCGAACATCAAGGAACGGCTCGATCATTCGTGTGCGCTCTTCGACCGGTTTGGAAGGCTGGTCGCGCAGGCCGAACACATCCCCGTGCATCTGGGTTCGCTGCCGTGGGGACTCGCCCGGACCCTCGAGACGCTTGCGTCACGGGAAACGTCGATGCAACGCGGGGAGCAGTGGATCGTCAACGATCCGTATATCGCCGGGACGCATCTGAACGACATCACGGTCGTTCGCCCGGTTTTCGCCGGTGACCGTCACATCGGCTACGCGGCAAATAAAGCCCATCACGCCGACGTGGGCGGAGCGCGTCCCGGCTCCATGTCGGCCGATGCCGGGGATCTCTTCGGCGAAGGGCTGGTGTTGCCGCCAATGCGGATCGTGCGGTGCGATGCGGTGATCGACGAGACCATCGCGCTGGTGCGCGCGAACTCGCGCTCTCCCGAAGCGCGCAGTGGTGACCTGCGGGCGCAGCTTGCGGGAAACCTCACCGGCGAGCGCCGCATGCTGGAGGTCATCGACCGCTTCGGTATCGCTGCGTTCGAGCGCGCCGTAGAGCGCTTGATCGAGGGCAGCGAACGCCGGCTGCGCTCCGCGCTCCGCGCCCTCGGCGAAGGGACGTGGACTGCGGAGGACTTTCTCGAGGACGCGCGAGGCGTGCCCAACATCCGCATCCGAGCGACGCTCACGCTTCGCGACGGTACGCTCGAGGTCGATTATGCCGGGACGAGTCCACAGCAGCCGGTTCCGATCAATGCTGTTTTCGGCGTAACGCTCTCGGGCATGCACTACGCCGTACGCGCCGCGACGGATCACACGATTCCGATGAACGAGGGATGCTTTCGCCCCGTGCACGTGAAGGCGGCGCTCGGGACGCTCGTGCATCCGGTAAGGCCGGCCCCCGTAAGCGGAGGAAACGTCGAGACCTCGACCCGCAATGCCGACGTGCTGCTCCTTGCACTCGCGCAAGCCGCGCCGGACCGGATCGGCGCTCAGTCGGGAGGCACCATGAGCAACGTGCTTGCCGGCGGAACGCGCAGCGACGGACGCGTCTGGACGTTTTATGAGACGAACGGTTGCGGGATGGGTGCGCGCCCAACGAACGACGGCCTCGACGCGATTCAATGCCACATGACCAACACGATGAACACGCCGATCGAGGCGATCGAACGGGAATATCCCTTGCGTGTGGAGCGCTACGAGATCGTGGAAGGGACGGGAGGCGCAGGCCGTCATCGCGGCGGCTCTGGGCTCGTGCGCGTCATGCGTCTCATCGACGGAGCGGCACGTTTCTCGTTGCTTGCCGACCGGCATACGTTACGACCAAAGGGCGCCGCGGGTGGGAGTCCCGGTACGCCCGGACGGCATGCACTCCTCCACGGCGACGCGGAATCACCGCTTGCTGCAAAGACGAGCATTGATGTGGTAGCAGGCGACGCGGTGCTCATCCAAACACCCGGCGGCGGCGGCTACGGTATCCCGGAGGACGACCTGTGAGCATGTGGGAGCCGTTCAGCGAACCAGCACGTCTTGCGATCGTCGGCGCTCAAGAGGCCGCGATGGAACTCGGCGACCGTTTTATTGGCGACGAACATCTTTTGTGCGGTCTTGCGGCGGGCAGAAGTGATCCCGCTGCCATTTCGCTTGCCGAAGCCGGCGTGACGCCGGACCGTTTGAAGAACGCGATCGTCACGCGGCGGCGTCAGCCGGCACCTTCAGACTCGCCGGCTACGGAGTTCGTGTTCACTCCCCGTGCGAAACGCGTGATCGAGCGCGCGTTCGAAAAGGCGCGCGAACGAAACGAGCAGTTCATTGGCGCGGGTCATTTTTTACTCGGTTTGATCGGCGATCCGAATAACAGCGCTTCGACGCTGCTCACGCAAATGGGGGTCGACCTTGAACTTCTCGCCGCGAGCACTGCCGCGGCGATGGATGTGGACGCTCAATCCGCACCGCGGCCGGTTATCGGCGCTACGCGAGCGGCGGAAACGAAAGCTCCGGGAACCTGGGAGCACTTCAGTCCGGCTGCGCGGGCGTCGACGGCCGCGGCGCATGCCGAAGCCCAGCGTTTCGGCGCGATGATCACGGCGGCGCACTTGCTCGCCGGAATCGTTTCAGACGAAGACAACGCGGTGGCGGCAACCTTGGAGCGTCACCGAGTCTCTCACGAAAAGGTTCGCGCCGTGCTGGAGAGCGCGGATGCAACGTTCCACGCGCAGACCGAAATGACGTTCGCACCGGAGGCGAAGCGAGTCATCGATCTCGCCTTTGGCAAAGCGAAGTCGCTGAAAGACGGATACATTGGTACGAAGCATCTGCTTCTTGGTATGATCGACGACGGCACCAACAGCGGGACAGACGCCTTGAAAGCCTTGAACGTGAACATCGCTCAACTACGAAATGACCTCCTTGAACTGAATACTGGCAAGTAAAGCGGCTCCCGCGCACGGTGAAGCACCGATACGTGGCTCGAGCATGAGCCGAAGCGAAACGAGAAAAAGCATCTTACCCCATAGCGACGAAGCTTCCGTCATGAAGTTTCAAAGGATTGCTTCAGCGACGGCGTGTCTGATTGCCGGGTTGTTTGTCTTGTCCGCGGGCGTCGCTCTGCAGAAGGCGGAGGCGGGCACCATCAGGACGACCGTGGTGCACGTATTTCATCCGACGGTTCCAAAAGGGAAGACGGTATCAGGAAACTGCTGGACGACCTCCATTGCGACGAACCGCAAGGGCGCGTACCGCTGCATGGCGGGGAACGCGATCTCGGATCCGTGCTTTGCGACGAGCACGCCTGACATCGTGGTATGCGATGCCGATCCGGCGAAGAACAACCCGGGCTTCGCGATGCGAGTCAAAGGCCCGCTCCCGGCGGCTGTCCCGCTTAGCGGCCCCGTGACGCCATGGCTTGTCCAACTGCGGGACGGGACGACGTGTTCGCCGCTTACCGGGACACGCGCGCTCGTCGGCAAGGTCGTCGTCGGTTACGACTGCGCGCCCGTGAAGAAGCCCCCGAGTGGAACGTACGTTGGGCTCGCCGATACACTGCGAAGCAACGCGCCACTTTGGAAAGCGCAGCGGCTGCTCTACAAAGCCGCTTCCAGTGGCGCGGTGCTCGTAAGCAGTTCCTGGGTGCCGATCGCGGCCGTTTGGCGCTGAGGTACAGGTTGTTCACCATATTCGACCAGCGCGCACCCGGCGGCGAGTGCGCGCATACGGTCGATGGAGGTCGGGACCGCTTCCAAGAGCGCCGGGCTTCCGACGTACACCGCTAGCGCTCGGGCCCGAGAAATCGCAACGTTCAGCCGGTTCCGGTCGAAGATGAAGTCGATGCCGCGCACCGCATGGTCGGGGCTCGAATTCGCGGTCGACAAAAATACGGCGTAGGCTTCTTGCCCCTGAAACTTGTCCACGGTGCCGACGCGGACCGCGTCGCATCCATCTCCACGCCGCTTCAGTTCGGCCTCGATACAGCGCCTTTGTGAATTGTACGGCGTGACGACGATGATGTCGCTCGGCAGCATCGCGCGCCGGCGTCCGGAAACGTCGGTGACCGTTCCTTGCAATAAGAAAAAAACTTCATCGGCGATGCGGCGCGCCTCTTCTTCTGAGCGGACGCGGCAGCCGGAGTGATCGATGGGCAAATACCGCACGCCCGTCCCGCTTAATCCGGGTGAGTCGATGCGCTGAAGCGCGCAGGACGGGATCGCTTTCAAGCGACCCTCGTACATGAGATCGGAGACGAAGCTGCAGACCTCCGGGTGCATCCGAAACGTGCGGTCGAGCAGAACCCCGCGATCCTTCGGCACGACGCGGAGTTCGCCGCCGAGCAGATGCTCCATCACGGAGGCCCCGACATTTGCAGGATGCGAGGTGTGATGTACGTGTGGAAGTTGCAATGGATCGCCGAGTAGCAGCACGCTGCGCGCCGAAACCATGGCCGCGAGCGCGTTCGGCAATGAGAGTTGGCCGGCTTCGTCGATCACGAGGACGTCGAGTTGGGCGTCCATTGCCTCAGGGGCAAACGCCCACACGGTTCCAGCAAAAAGCTGACCCGCTCCGAGGCTGAATTCGCGCACGTTGTCGATGCACGTCACCAAGCCGAACGGGGAATCGTAACACTGTTCAGCGTCGTCTTCTTTGACTTTGCGCTGTCCGCGAAAACGAACGCCCTCATCCAGCGCCGCGCGCTCAACCGCCGTCAGTAAATTATTGATGGCTTTGTGGCTAAACGCCGTCGCGCCGACCTTGTAGCCATCCCGGAGCAGGCGAACGATGGCGCGGGCGGCTTGGTATGTCTTCCCCGAGCCGGGCGGTCCCTGAACGAAAAGATAGCTATCGTCGAGGTCTTTCGTCAGCGCGACGATCGCGTCTGCGTCGACGACTTCCGGCTGAAGCGGTACTCCGAGCGCGCGCGAGCGAAACCGTGGAAGCCTGGCGAGCAACACGTCGGAAGCGGCCCGATAGCGGCCGCTGGCCGGCGCGCCATCGAGCAATGCCTCGCTGAAACGTGCTAAGGCCGATTGCAGCGGGGCGCTGGGAAACGTTTGGTGCGCGATGATCGCGTCAGGAAGCGGTTCTTTCTGCAGAGAGGGACCGCGTTTGAGCCGCACGGTGCCGCCGCCACCCGGCGCTTCGATGATATGCGCTTCACCCGCTTTATCGCGCCGCGCCGGATCGTACACCCGCTTACCGTCGAACTTGATTTCTTGCGGCGGAAACGAAAACGTGTGGACGGTCGAGCGATGCTCGAGTTCCGGTTGCCCAACGGGAGTGAGTCCGACGATCACTTCGCCATCGTCGAGAAGGTCGTTCCGGTCTTCCGCGTACGTCTCGCAGCGGTCGTAGAGCGCCCACCACACCGGTTTATCTTCGCGCCAATGGTATTCGAGCAGCTGGCGCGCCAGGAAGAACGGCCAGGGGCGTTGTGACTCGGCGCCCGGCATGTCGGGATCGAAGTCTTGCGGTACGGACGATTCGAGCCGCGCCTTCAGATCGACGTACGGATCATGCGGCGGCCTCCTGTCTTCGTCGGCGAGTTTCGTGCCGGTAAAGAACGGCAGCGTGACGTCGAACGAGCGTGCCGCTTCATTGCGCCGCTCCAAGAGCCACTCCAGCAGGCGTGCCGTCGCAACGCAATCCTCCATGTTGTAGCGTTCTATCGCTTCCAAGATGCCGTCGTTTGCCGGCCGTGCGCTCACGTCATCTCGTAGCAACTTCCACCGCTCGAACTCGACCACCGCGTCCTGGCCGCCCGTGATCTCGGCGGCGTCGCGCCGTCCGAAAAACACCTCCATCGCCTTGAGGCCGTAGCCGGGCTGACCGACGACGACACTTTGTCTGACGACTTTATACAAGTCGACGAGACGTTCTTCACGCAGCAGCGTGTCGATCTCGTTTTCGCGCGTGGCGTGCCGCTGCGCTAACTCTTTGAGACTGCGTTTTTCGTAGTTCGCGTAGTGGTAGACGTGCATGCCGGCGTCTTCTGCGCGGCGAGCCATCAGAAAATCGACGAGCGCCTCGAACGCCTTCTTTTCGGCGAGCCGGTCGTTCCAACGCCCTTCGCCGCGGTCGCAACCCCAGAATGCGCGGAAGCCGAGGTCGTGTGTGTAGGCGCCGAACAAGTACTCGAGTCCCTCCGCGACGTCGTAGTACGGATCGCCCTCCATGTCGAAGAAGACGTCGCCAGGTGACGGTTTAGGAAGCAGCGTCAGCCCGCGCGGTGGTTCCTCCGGTGCCGCGGGCGGTAACAGTTCTTAGCGATACGGATTCGGCAGCCCGTTCGCGAGCGCAACGCGCTGATCGAATTGCAAACGCGCCTGCCGTTGCAGCTTTTCGAAGGTCGAACTTTTGATATCCGCCGGCCGTTGCGCTTCCGGCCGTGCCAGCGCCTCGAGGGTAAGAAT